>JAHDEE010000112.1 GCA_020629005.1 Chitinophagales bacterium | reverse complement strand
GTTCCAAGTTTTTGGTTTTTAGCATGCCTGGGAAGTTCTTAGTTCTTAGTTCTTGCTCCTTGCTTCTTGCTTCTTGCTTCTTGCTTCTTGCTCCTTGCTCCTTGCTCCTTGCACCTTGCACCTTGCTCCTTGCTCCTTGCTCCTTGCTCCAAAACCCAAAACCCAAAACCCAAAACCCAAAATCCCAAACCAGCAAAAAGACGATCCCCATCCTAATATCTTTAGGAAGTCGCCAGAGGTATCTAGAAGGGCGCTGGGGATCACCTTAATGCTTTTTGGTATTTCGCCTGGGTGTTGATCACATGAATCTTTGAGCAAAACAAAGAAATCAGTACCGTAAGCTTGGGTTTGCCATCTTGTTAGAATTGCTGCGATATAGATTAAAATCCTCTACTGATCCCAGACCGTCCAGATTTGCATCCATTCCTTTGTACTCCATAATCATAGAGGAAGAATTCATATAGCGATTGAAGTCAACAAAATTGATCACACCGTTGCCGTCAAAGTCTCCGGCACGCATAATCCGCTTTCCATCGCTTGCCACTTTTAGGCTGCCAGACTGTGCGGACGTCCCATTGCTGCGAAAATCATAGAGCTGGTCCGAAGGCATAGCCAGCGTCTCCTTGCTCATGATGTCTAAATGATTGCGATGTCGGATCACCAGATAATACGCACCGCTCATATGGGTTCCAAAATGCACGTCCGGACTGCCATTTGTGTTTAATATTCGTCCATCAGACAGCAAAAGTGCCGCTCTTCTGGCGATCAATTGATCCTGATCTGCTGCATCTCTAATCTCCAGCAATACCCAATCCACGATTTGGTCAATCAAATGGCTTGGAAAGTTGCCTAGATTATCCGCTCCGAAATATCCCCAGGGCTGGGTTCCATAAGGCTGATAGTAAGGCAGAATACTCTGTAAGAAACTACTGCTTTGCATAGACCCAGACTCATACGGCCCTTCAAGAAAAACGGCCGTTCTGCAGGTCAACTGTACCAGGTTGTTACCAAATACTTCGAAATTGTCCAGATACATCCAGTTGCCCCAGCCTCCGTGATTGACAAAGGAGATCACAATCTTCTCCCCCTCGAAAGCACTTAAATCGATCTCCTCTGTTCTCCAGTCATCGCATGATGACGGGCTAAAAGGGGCGGGCATGTCGGCAACAGTTGCAAGATCAGAACCCTCCTTGTAGTAGAGACGCTGCGCTGCTTCACCACAACGACGGACACGGACTTCAAGCGCATCTTTGAATCCCGCCGAATATCTGGCATAAGCCACGTCAAAGTTGAGGTAAGGGCTGCTTAGTTCCGAAAGGTCCACCGTCATTTCCAGCAAATCTTCTGTCCCTACGTTATTGTAAGTCACATTGTAATTATCAATTACAAAGGCTCCGTCTGCGCAGGCAACATCTGTTTCTTGCAGCCAGATGCAGCTATCTTCATCCGGATTAACTATGTTGAGTATTGTTGTAGATCCGTCCACTGATTCGACCATTGGTGCCATCAATGCCTCCTCTATCACTATGTAGCTCTCGAGTTGCTTTTGGTTAGTGCCCTCACTATTCGCAACAGTCAGACTTACGGAAAAGCTGCCAGCATCATCGAAAGTTACGGTAGGGTTTTGCTCTGTAGAGTAAGTGGGACTGCCGCCTTCGAAATGCCAAAGCCAACTGCCTGGTTCGTTAGTCGAATAATCAAAGAAGGAGATTTGGCCTCCTGTGCAGCTCACACGGTTGCTGCAATTCCAGATGGCAGTCGGCTCCGGCTTGCTACAGTCCCAGGTAGAGTTGCTAATCGCCCCACTCTGAATCGGATCCAACCAGTCAGCGAGTCGCCGTGTAGCGCTATTTCCCGCATCCCAGGAATAAGAGAACTTACCAAAGGAATCTGAACCCACCGACTCACCGCTGATGCAAGTAGCGCTTCCACCATGCAGCTGGCCGATCAGCAATTGTTCTTTATTGAATAAACCTGAACCAGATGATCCACCTTCTGTAGTTCCACTCTCCCAATCCTGAACACGCCAATGTGTATCAGGGACGGCCCCACCAAAATTTGAAGACAGCAGTAAGTCGTCTTCATAGCTTATTTTTTTGACATCCCCTCTCGGATGATGAATGCAGGTGACCTCTGACTCTACCTCGCCACTTCGATCCCATCCGGCAAACACAACATCGTATTCTGTGGGATCTTCCAAGAGCTCAAGCAGGGCAAAATCGGATGTCGCATTGTTGGCCTTGACCATCGCTCCGCAAACGGTGTGATTGACCGGCCCGTCAGCCCCGTCGCAGTCTGGGCTATTGTAGTTAAACATAAAGCACCAGTTTGCAGCATTGTTGTTTGCTTCTGCGTCGAGGTCTCCGAGACAATGGTTTGCGGTCAGAAAATAGGGAGTACAGTCATGATTGGTGTTAGATATCAATGTGCCTGAGCACACCCGATTTCCGTCAACAAGCACCATGGCAACGCTTTTTTCAACGCCAGCCCAATGCTCATTTCCAGGACATCCGATATCTTCGTTGCAGCTGCCGGCATCGCCAAAAACCCGGTACAGGTTTTGGACATCGGCATAACCTTGTATGATTTCCGAAATTGTGATTTTTCCTTTTCCAGCTACCTTCGCCGGTTCATAGTATTCTAGTATCACTTCTTCCGAGAGCACCAGTCCTGTTGCAAAGCCAGCGAATCCTTTGTTGTTTCGCTCTGTAAAAGCCCCCAGGACTTGAGAATGGTCACTGGAATACACAAAGAACTCTGCACCTGCGGGAAGCCAAAAACGGCTGTAGGATAGATTGATCGATCTTGCTGCCTTTGCCTTAATTTTAAGACGCCAAATCTTGCTGCCATCCTCCAATTGAGTCCAGGTACCTGAATTTTTCAAACCTAGGTCCACTATATGTTTCTCGCCAAAACGAGGAGCATCGCCACCATTTTTTGACATCTCGTCTTCCATACGAAGCCTGGCTAAATCCACTGCTTCAAAGCTTTTGGTGTCGATTTCCTCGGACAAATCAGGAAAATCGAAGGACGGTGGGTTCTTATCTAAATGTATTTGTCCATTCGCTGCTTCCGGGCTAAGAAAAAGCAAAAGAATGGACAAGAATAGGGGTAAAATTCTTGTCATGCGCTTATAAAGTTTTGGCCGCGGTCTCCCGCATCATCTCAATTGCCGGGGCAGAGCAAAAGGTGTCTCTTCATTGAAGAAGAGTGCTTGCAATACAAGGTGGCTAAAGTTGAACAGGTGGGATGGAAGCGTGATTGCTTGCCTTTCCAAGATAGGTAAAATTCGCTTCTAAACGGCCTCAATTAGGCTTAAATTTGGCCCGGGGCTTTTTTTGGCATGCGCTTTTTTTCCGCTCTTTCTGATTGCCAGTGAATTGTGTGAAGCTATGGTGAAAATAAAAATTTGAGACCTTTGTTAGGCCAACCGTCTGTGCTTGAGCGGCTTTTCAAACAGAGGGTATTGAGTTTTGAGAATTGGCCCGGGATTTGCCTTACTGTCTCACGATTGGACAGTGTACAGAAAATGCTGCAAATCAACAACTCAGAGTGAGGCCACAGTTTCCATAAACTTACTGATGCGCCGTTTGTCCAGTGGGTTCCTAACTTTCCCAGCCTTTTTGAAGTAAGAACCAACAATAAATGCATCGGCATATTGAGATAGGGAGGCCAGGAATTTCGGTTTTGCTCCCGAGCCTACTATCACTGGCAGATTTGACCTCTCCTTAACCATTCTAAGGTCTTCAACACTGGTAGGACTTCCGGTCCGGCTTCCGCTGATAATAATCCCGTCAACCATTCCTCTTTCCGCCATGTCTTCAGCCTCGAGAGCCAATCCTCTGCCAGCTAAGGGACTGGCATGTTTTACTCCTACATCTGCCAGCACTGCCGCGCTACTACCTAAGCTGGTTCTCAAGCGAAGCGACCGGTGTGCGTTCGCTTCAATGATACCCTGGTCACTCACAACGGCGTTCATATGAACATTGACACGGATGAAGTCTGCCTGAGTCGCAGCCGCTATAGCAATAGCCGATTCCGCGTCGTTCCTCAATACATTGATTCCGATCGGCATACTTGTAGCTCTGATCACCTCATTTGCAAGCACCGCCATTGCAGCGATGGTTTCTGCCGGCACTCGATCCGGATAAAAGGGAGCATCGTTGAAGTTTTCCACTATTATCGCATGTAGGCCCAACTTTTGATAGATCATTGCCTCCTGAGAAGCCTGATCAATTACTCGTTGAATGGAGCCTCCATAAGCTGGTGAGCCGGGAAGGGCAGCCAAATGGATCACTCCAATTATTGAAGGTTTTTCTTGAAGTAGCGCGGTGAAGTTCATTTTTTGAATCAAATTACTTTTGGGAAGGCCACAATATAGAGCTATTTAGCTACATCTGCTTGAAGTATTAGTTTAAGTAAAGATCTCTAAACTATTAGTTTTAAGGCTAGGATTACTGTATTTTTGTGGCTGCTGTCGTTAGCCCCCCAAATCATTATTTGTTGCTGGAAAAGCAGGGGTATAACATTGTATGCTAAAGTGAGACGGGATTGAGTTTACGCCATTTTCAGGCTGAATCCTGCGGATATATACTATTTTGTGACTACTTTTAGGTTGAGGCGTCAAAGTTCTGCGAAGTTTGAACTAGGCGTCAACTAATCTTTCGCACCCCATGCACTGGGGTGACTGCATTGGTTATTTGAGTTTTTATTGTACCTTTGCAGTCGAATTCTTTGACGGGAAAACGACATATATTTATTATATTTTAATCCATTCATTGTTATCAAAAAATTACAAAAATGACTAAAGCTGTAACTTTCAGGAGTCTATTTACTGCCATGTTGGTTTTGGCAGTAACGGCTAGCTTTTCATTCGGCCAATCTCTTTATGATTCTGAGTTCAGTGATTTGCCACCTCAGCCTAATAATTACGGTAAGTGTTATGCTAAGTGTAAGGTTGCTGACGAGTACGACTACGTAGATGAGCAAGTTCTTGTAAAAGAAGCAAGCTCAAAATTGAAGGAAATCCCTGCTGTATACGAAACTCAAACTGAGCAAGTATTGGTGAAAGAGGCCTCTACTAAGATTTCGACAACTCCTCCAGTACACGAAACTCAGACTGAGAGAATTCTTGTTTCTCCTTCTTACGGTAAGTGGGTAAGAAAAAGAAAAGATCCTAGCTGTTTCAAAGGCGACGACTGCTATATCATGTGTTGGGAAGAAGTACCAGCTGAGTACAAGACTGTTTCTAAAAGAGTATTGGTGAAGCCAGCTCAAACTAACGAAGTTGAAATTCCAGCAGTATACAAGACTATCACTAAGAAAGTATTGGTTAGCCCAGCGAGAACAGAAGAAATTACTATTCCTGCTGAGTACAAGAATGTGAAGAAGAAAGTATTGGTTAGAAAAGGTGGTTATACCGAATGGGTAGAAATCCTTTGTAACGAAAGCACTACTCCTTCAATCATCCGTGCTGTACAGCGTGCACTAACTGACAAAGGCTTCAATGCTGGTCCAGTTGATGGCGTTATGGGTGCTCAGACTCGTTCTGCTCTTACTCAGTACCAAGAGAAAAATGGTCTTCCAATCGGAAACCTAAACATGGAAACTTTGAATGCTCTAGGCGTTCAATAAATCCTGATTGAATTGAAAAAGGAAAGGTGTCACCTCACTTGAGGTTGACACCTTTTTGTTTTATATCCTATCACTCCGACAGCTAATTGAACTTGTTGGTCGCGGACAGTAGACTGCTCTTATCACACCCTTTATTCATTTCCCCAAATACGAGACCACAGCATCCTAAGCAAACGCCCAGGTTCATTTGGTACCTTCCTTACTGCATCTATCCTGGTTCTGCCAGTCTCCTTATAAACCTTGAATGTGACAACGTAGTTTTCCCTGCCCAATACGGCCTCGCCAATCGCAGCACCTACGGTAAATTGTGTTAGTGAATCCAATTGTATTTGTTTAGTCTCCGCAATTGCTGGTTCAAGCTCAGACTAAAAAAACATTTCCAACACAAAAAAGAAGGCAAAAATGACACTTGCCAATCCATTGGTTGTAAAGAAGGCTAAATTTATTCTGCTGAGGTCCCCGGATCCCACTATACTGTGCTGGTAGATAAGGAGACAGATAAAGCTGGCAGTTCCAAGCCAATACAAATAGCCAAAGCCACCAAGGAAGCCAATAGCTAAGAGAATCAAAGAGGTCAAGAAATGTAGCGTACGGGAAAGCATCAGGGATCGCGATTTTCCCAGGTAGGTAGGTACAGAAAAGAGGGATTGACCCTTGTCAAAATCCTCGTCCTGAAGTGCATAGATGATGTCGAAGCCGCTGACCCAAAACAACACGACAAACCCGAAGAGTATGGGCAGCAACTCAAATTTCTCTGAGACAGCAAGGAAAGCACCGATCGGAGCCAAGGCCAGGCCTACACCAAGTATGAAATGGCAAAGAGCAGTGTACCTTTTACTGAAACTATATCCCAATATTACCGCCAGTGCCACAGGGGAAAGATAGAAGCAAAGCGGATTGATGAAGTAGGTGCAAAGCACGAACAAAAGGCAGTTGCCAGCGATGAAGAGTCTTGCAGAAGAAACAGAAATCAGGCCTGCAGGAATCTCTCTGTTTGCAGTTCTCGGATTCGCCAAATCAATATCCCGATCTACCAATCGGTTGAATGCCATTGCGGCTGAGCGAGCGAAAACCATGCAGGCGAGTACGAGGAAGAGGATGCGGCTTTCGAAGGGGAAGCCAAAGTGGTGGGTAGCTAGGAAGAAGCCTATAATAGCAAAAGGCAGGGCAAAAACGGTGTGACTAAACTTTACCAGGGAAAGATACTGTTTCATTATCTTATAAACCCCTGTTTAGTCAAACTGTTCAACCCTGCCTTTTTCACTCAGAAAAGCAATCCTGCTTAGTTAGCAGTCTTGATCTGTGGAGCACTTGTTGCTGCAGTCTTCTCTGGCTTGTTAGGATCTTTAGCTACCTGCGCCTTGATCGTCAATCTTGTAGGATTAGGATCAGTATTGGCGTGAATAGTAACAGTTTTAGTTTGCTTACCAGGCTTGTTCTTACTGTTGAACTCAACCTTGATTTCGCCAGAACCTCCTGGAGGAATTGGCTCTTTTGGCCACTTTGGAACTGTACAACCACAAGATCCCTTAGCGCTGCTAATGATCAGTGGCTCATTACCAGTGTTCTTGAAGCTGAAGATGGTATTCACCTTATCTCCTTCATCGATGTCGCCGAAATCGTGCTCCATCTTGTCAAACTCAAAAGTAGTCTTTGGCGTGTCAGGATCAGGATCAGTAGCATCGGCTTTAGCTGTAGTAGCATCCGGCTTTTTGGTTGCAGCTTCTGTAGCGACTTCATCAACTTTCTTCGAATCGCTCTTGCTTGCTTGTGATTTACAGCTTACCAAGACAGTGCATACAAGCAGGATCATGGTAAATACTGTTAGAAAATTCTTTTTCATGTTAATCATTCTATTTAGTGATTACTATTAATTTCAAGTCAAAGATAGGGCAAGAATCTAAGTTCAACTAATTTTTTAGTTAAAAAATAAATTCACCCATGCAAAAAAGCCCAAAATCTGGCGATTTGGGCTTTTTAACTGCTTGATTTCAAGCAATTTGTCGTTCAAATGTTAATAATTCTTAGCGTTCTCGCTATTCCTCAACATTCGCAGGAGCAGGGGTAATAGGACTCTGAGCTGCTATCTTAGCCAGGTAATCGTCCATAGACATTTTCTTGTATTCTGGATCAATCACTGATACAAAAGTCTTGTCTCCCCTCTTCCTTGTAAACTCTACCAGACCGTCCATTACTGCATAGATAGTGAAGTCCTTTCCAAGTCTTACACCATCGCCCGGGTGAAATCTGGTTCCTTTTTGCCGGATTATGATATTACCGTTTCTGGCCTCCTGGCCGCCAAAGATCTTGACACCCAGTCGTTTACTTTCGGAATCTCTTCCGTTCTTGGTACTACCGGCTCCTTTTTTATGTGCCATTTTAGCTTGCTTTTAAAGAATATTATCAATTTTCAGTTTGGTAAGCTGAGATCTGTGGCCATTCTTAACCTTATATCCCTTTCTTCGCTTCTTCTTGAATACGATTACTTTCTTACCCTGTACATGCTCTACTACAGTAGCATTTACAGAACTGGCTGCAAGAGTGGGCGTACCAACTCTTACGGAACCTCCATTGTCTACCAGGAGCACCTTGTCAAAGCTTACAGTCGAGCCTGGAGAATCTTGTAGTCTGTTGACAAATATTTCCTTGCCAGCCTCTACTTTAAACTGCTGTCCTGCGATTTCTACTATTGCGTACATTGATTTACATTTTTCGAAGGGCAAAGATAGGCTTTTAGCAAGGATTCTCCTAATGTGGCAAGTGAATTGTCGGGCTATTCAGCACCGGAATCCCTGCAAAGCCTATCGCTCTTGAATCTTGTAAGCAAATCAGCAAAATAATTAGGCTCCGAATTTGTTGCAATTTTTAGTAAGTCGATTGCACCATTTTCAACACGGTATAACATCTTTGCGCTTCACTTAGTTAATGGCGCAACCAATAAACCCACACAAATCCTATCCACAAATGAAACGAGAGCTTTTTTCCGACAGACACTGTGGTCCAACAGAAAGCGAAATTCGATACATGCTGGACTTTCTGGGCTATCAGAATATTGAAGACCTGCTTCACGACTCGATTCCCGATCAAATACGCCTTCAAGAATATTTTGAATTGGAGGCGGTTCCCGAATTTGATTATTTGAGTCAAATTCACAAACTGGCCGAAAAGAACAGCCTTTTCAAATGCTATCAGGGACAGGGCTATTATGGCACCATCACCCCCTCCGTGATTCGAAGAAACGTGTTTGAGAATCCGGCCTGGTACACTCAGTATACACCCTATCAGGCAGAGATCGCTCAAGGGCGGCTACAGGCTTTGCTCAATTTTCAGACAATGGTTGCCGACTTAACCGGCTTAGCATTGGCTAATGCCAGCCTGCTCGATGAGGCCACTGCAGCAGCCGAGGCCATGACTATGATGTATGCGCTCGCTAAACGGAAGAAGCGAAAGATCAAAGCAAACAAGCTTTTCGTAGATCAGCAGGTATTTCCTCAAACACTGGCCGTACTGCAAACTCGAGCAGCTGCTTTGCAATATGAAATAGTACTTGGAAACCCTCAAGAAGCTGCTATCAGTCCCGAATACTTTGGCGTCATTTTGCAGTTTCCAAACAATAAGGGTACCGTACTTGATTACAGCGCTTTTGCCAAAGAAGCCAAAGAAAATGGTACCTATGTTTGTTGCGCAGCAGATTTGCTCAGTCTTTGTCTTATGGAGCCTCCCCAATCCTGGGGAGCAGACATTTGCGTAGGCAGTACTCAAAGGTTTGGTGTGCCCATGGGATTTGGCGGGCCGCACGCCGCATATATTTCCTGCAGCGAAGATTTCAAGCGAAATCTGCCGGGCCGCATCATTGGTCAATCCATAGATCGGCATGGAAAACCTGCCCTGCGAATGGCCTTGCAAACACGTGAGCAACACATACGAAGAGAGAAGGCGACCTCTAATATTTGTACTGCCCAGGCATTACTGGCAATCATGGCTAGTATGTATGCTGTTTACCACGGTCCCGCGGGACTCAAGCAGATTGCAAGCCAAATACATGCTAAAGCGGTCAGCCTGGACCTTGCCTTAAAACAAGCAGGTTTCCTTCAAAGCAACGAGCACTACTTTGACACGCTTTGCATTCGATTGCAAGATGAGGCATCGGTAGACGGGGTATTCAAAAGGGCGCTCGAATCCCGCATCAATCTGAGACGAGTCAGCAATCTGGAAATCGGAATTTCGTTGGATGAAACGACCAGGTGGAAGGACCTCACGGCAATCTTTGCTCTCTTTAGTAGCGAATCAGACTCGCCTGCCGAGGCACACGATAGTAGAATTCCAGAGCATCTTCAAAGAACTTCACCTTATCTGCAACACCCAATATTCAATTCTCATCAAAGCGAAACCTGTATGATGAGATATATCAAGCAATTGGAGTGCAAGGATCTCTCTCTGGTCCACAGCATGATTCCGCTGGGTTCTTGCACCATGAAACTCAATGCAGCAACGGAACTTCTGCCGCTTTCCATTCCTCAGTTTGCTTTTTTGCACCCCTTTGTCCCAATGGAGCAGGCCACAGGCTACCTGGAGATAATCGATGAACTCAAACAATTGCTCTGTAAGATTACAGGTTTCGCTGCTTGCTCTCTCCAGCCAAACTCAGGAGCGCAAGGTGAGTACGCCGGTTTACTCACGATCCGAAATTATCATCAGGCAAATGGACAGGCCCATCGAAACATCGCCATCATTCCTTCGAGCGCCCATGGTACCAATCCTGCCAGCGCAGTGATGGCGGGCATGAAGGTGCATGTGTTAAAATGTAAAGACAATGGGGATATTGATCTGGATGACCTAAAGCTGCAATGTGAGCAACACAAGGAAGAACTCGCTTGCCTCATGATTACCTATCCCTCTACACACGGTGTCTTCGAAGAGCACATCATGGAAGTTTGCAAAGTGGTGCACGACCATGGCGGCCTTGTTTATATGGATGGCGCTAACATGAATGCTCAGGTAGGCTTAACAAATCCAGGAGTAATTGGAGCAGACGTCTGTCACCTAAACTTACACAAAACCTTTGCAATCCCACACGGTGGGGGAGGACCTGGCATGGGCCCGATTTGCTGCAACGATTTATTGGCAGATCACCTTCCGGGCCATCCGCATGGAGAGGCGGTCGACAAGGGTTCGGTGAGTGCTGCGCCTTATGGAAGCGCCAGCATTCTGCTAATATCCTACGCTTACATCAAATTGTTGGGAGCCAAAGGCCTGCGCCGTGCTTCTGAACTAGCCATTCTTAACGCCAACTACATCAAGCGTCGGCTACAGACCGAATTTGACATTTTGTACTCCGGACACAACGGTACAGTAGCCCATGAGCTAATCGTCGATCTCAGAGAATTCGAAAAAACGGCAGACATTAATGTAGAAGACCTGGCCAAAAGGCTAATCGATTATGGTTTTCACGCTCCGACCATGTCCTGGCCTGTAACCGGTACGATCATGATAGAGCCTACAGAAAGTGAAGACCTGGCAGAACTCGATCGATTCTGCGATGCGATGCTCGCAATCAGAGCCGAAATTGCCGAAGTAGAAAAAGGCACGGTCGATAAACAGTCGAATGTGCTCAAGAATGCGCCACACACCCTCACTGAGTTAACTGCCAATGAATGGCCACACCCTTATAGCAGGGCTAAAGCCGCGTACCCATTGCCTTATCTCTACGAAAATAAGTTCTGGGCCAGCGTTGGGCGACTAGACAATGCGCATGGTGATCGCAACCTAATCTGCACTTGTCCCACAGTCGAAGAATTTGCGAATGTGGCAAAGGAATAATTTGTACATTTAAGCTCTAATACAAGCAAGGCGTAAATGGATCTCGAAAAAACCGAAGAGCTAAAAGCAAAGATCGCGGCACTCAGCGCTCAGGCCGATCAAACTAAAGAGCTTTCTGTTCTGTACAAAGAACTTGGCGAAGCATACAACAAAATCAACGAGCACGAGAAGGCCCTGGAGTCCTTCCAGGAAGCACAGGAAAAACTGGTCTCTTCAGGAGAGGAGGATCCGGAGCTCAAGGCTGCCATTCATTATGAGTCGGCCTTTGCCCTCGGAAACTCCGAGCAACTACCGGATGCAATGGACCAAGCAAACCTGGCGGTCAGTATTTACCGTGCAGTGGAAAATCAATTTGGCTTGGCTCAATCGCTGCGACGAAAAGGTAGCATCCAGATTAACATGGGCATGGTCAATGAAGGCCTGGAGTCTCTAAATGAAGCATTGGATACTGCCAGTCTTGGCGATCATTTCGAAGAGCAGGGAAAGGTCAAAGCCATGTTGGGAGACATGGAAATGATTGCTAAGAACTTCAAGCAAGCGATAGCCAAATATCAGGAGAGTTTGCCATTGTTTGAAAAGGCCAATACCAAAGATCTGCAAGCAGAATCTTACATGAAGATCGGTCAGATTCTCATTATGCACCACAAGCTGGAGCAAGCCCTGGAAATCTACGAGCTGGCGGTCGACGCTTACCTTGATGCCGGGCAAGAAGCTGAGGCCGCAAATGTCTACAAAGTGATGGCAAAGACACTCGAAAGCAATGGCAAAAACGAACAAGCCAGAAAGTACTTCGGTCAAGCCGCCGAGGAGTTTGGCGAGGTCGGTGATTGTTTACAACAAGCGGACTGCCTGTTCCAAATCGGCTACCTCCATGAAACGGACAAGGATGCCGTCAGTGCTCAAAAGTTTTACGCCAAAGCACTTCCGATCGCACAAGAAAGCGGCGACGAAATGCTTATCGATACCATAACCGATGCTTACGAGTCTTTGCAGGAAAAAATCGACCGTGGCAAGATTAAGCTACGAAAGCAGGCACCCACTCACGAAGACTCCGATGCTTCATCAAGCGCTGCACAATCGCAAAGTAAACCCAAATCTTCTGGATTGTTTTCCCGCCTAAAAGATATCTTCGGCAACAAGTAATTGGGCTACTTTAGTGTTACTCCTTTCTTAAACATTCATAAGAAAGATTTGGAGCGAAGCAGATAAGCACGTCGAAACGTTAGTCCTGCTGTCCGTTGCAATGCAACTGGCAGGCATCGCTTCGTGTATCCGCTAGTTCGGTCTGCTCCTGCGGTCGCAGCCCGCCCTAGCGGCACACTCAGTCTTCTGCCTGCCAGCTGCATTTACACTTCCATCAGGGCTATTTTGACACTTCGCTCCCTCGTAGCACGAATAACCTCAGGCACATAGCATGCTGGACAGAACATTGCAGCACTTGAGCCAGAACATATCAAACACAAATAACTGAGCGATCATGGAACCAATGACAGAGTCTTTATGTTATGGTCACTTCGATACGCGGTATTCGGTGTAGATACGCATTTCGAACCTGAAAACCCCCAAATTCAGCCCTATGAGTTTCAGTCAAAAAATATTAATAATTTTCGGCAAATGGAAACATTATTATGTGTTTTCTGCGCTTCTGGTTCTGGGCTCGGTTGTAATGAGAATGCTGGAGCCAAAGGTCTTGCAACTGGCCGTCGATGGTGTAATCGGCTACTTTAATAAAGCAGGACTCGAACCTGTGGAGCCTAAGGATGGTATTGCAAACTTCCTGTTCAATCTGCTGCCGACCCTTAGCATGGATAATCTGCATTGGGTTCTGGTGTGTCTGGGCCTGCTTTATGTTTTGATTGCCCTGCTTAGATCTGCCTGTTGGTTCAGTTCCAGCGCGTTGAAATCTTATGCTACGGAGCAATCGATCAGGGAATTGCGCGACCGGGTCTTCGGCAAACTTCAACGCCTTCCAATGCAGTTTCACCACAAACACGGTGTTGGGCTGCTTGTGCAACGCAGCACCGGAGATATCGATACTGTGCGACGATTTATGGAGGGGCAGGCGATTGATATTATTACCATGGCCTCCATCTTTCTCTTTGCTTTTATCATGATGGCCTTGGTTAGTTTGCCATACGCTTTGGTAGCTGTGTCCATGAGTCCGGTGTTATTACTTAGCTCAATTTGGTTCTTCAAGAAGCAAAAGCAAGTTTGGAAGGAACACGAGGATGAACAAGACAAACTTTCCGATATAGTTCAGGAAAATCTGGCAGGAATTCGAGTAGTTCAAGCTTATGCTACTGAAGAAACGGAGATTCGAAAGTTCCGCAAGCAGAATGATTTGACCCTGGCTGCTGGTCTTAAGCACAATGATCTGCACGCGATGTTTTGGCCGCTTTCAGACGCGGTCATACACATTCAGATCGGTTGCTCTATTATGTTTGGAGCCTGGTTGGTAGTCAGTGGCTCCATCTCGGTTGGTGAGTTGGTTAGCTTCTATGTTTATGCTGGAATGGTGTCCTATCCTCTTCGACGAATTGGCCGAATCGTTTCGCAGTTGGGAATGACCAAAGTGGCGCTGGATCGGATCGCTGAGATATTGGAATCGCAGCAAGAAAACTATCAAGGCATTCAACCTGAGTCATTACTAGGAAACATACGCTTCGAAAATGTCTGGTTTAAATATCGGGAAGAGGAAGACTGGGTACTAAAGGATGTTTCTTTTGAGATAAAGTCGGGAGAAATGGTGGCCCTTTTGGGTCCGACTGGTTCAGGGAAGTCGACCTTGATAGATTTGCTCTGCCGTTTTTACGAACCGCAAAAGGGAGAAATCTATCTGGATGATGTGGCTCTAAGTCAATTGTCAAAAGCTTTTGTTCGTGACCATATTGGTGTGGTGCTTCAGAAAGCATTTCTCTTTTCTACTACCATCAAAAACAACATCGCCTACGCAAAACCAGATTCGGCTGAAAGCACAATTCTGGATGCAGCAAAGACGGCTAGTTTGACTGATGTTCTGGAAAAATGCAGTGAAGGTTATGACACAATAGTAGGGGAGAAGGGGGTGACCCTTTCTGGAGGTCAAAAGCAAAGGGTTGCACTGGCCAGGACCTTAGTTGAAAAGCCGGATATACTGATTCTGGATGACGCAACCTCAGCCCTGGATACGGATACAGAAGCCCGAATTCAGGATGCTATTGCACATGATGATTCCCTGCAAACCAGAATCATTGTCACACATCGTATCACGGCTGTACAAGCAGCCGACAGAATCCTTGTTTTCGATGCTGGTGAATTGGTTGAGCAAGGCACACATAGGAGTCTGCTAAAAGCTAAAGGCTTTTACAATAGAATGTATGACCTGCAAGTGGCGCTTGAAAAAGATATTGCAGAGCTGGTGTGAATTCCAGTGTGCTCTTAAAATTTTCGATTGTCTAAGCGGGCATTGCTGGTGCAAAATAGCCCCGATGGACGTGGAAATGGAGCGGCTGACGGGCTGACTGAGTGTGCCGGTTTTGAAGGCTCTGAGCCCAAGCGAAGAGACTTCAAAACCGGATACACGAAGCAGCTCGGCAGCTGTTCCATTGCAACAG
Organism: Chitinophagales bacterium; assembly: GCA_020629005.1. Classification (GTDB taxonomy): domain Bacteria; phylum Bacteroidota; class Bacteroidia; order Chitinophagales; family UBA2359; genus JAHDDV01. The sequence continues at coordinate 4,551 of JAHDEE010000112.1, read as the reverse complement.
ACAGCGGGGAGCCCCTTTCCGCGTAGGAATGAGTTTCGCTCCAAAAAATCCAGTACAGTTCATTTCAATAACTGATAGAAATTTCCAGGAAGACTGCGCACTAAACCCTTCATTTCCAGTGACAATAAGGTCATGGCAATCTGTCCCGGAGTCATTTGCGATTGCAAACCGATGCTGTCCCGATGAGTGGGTTTATTTTCGACAAAGCACTCTGTCAAACGAGTCTCTTCGGGATTCAAAGCTGCGAAGAGGCTACGCTGGATGTTTCTGCTTTCTCTAAGTTCCGGTTGCCAATTCATCGCCTTGATGATATCGGCTCCTGATTCAATCAATTGAGCAACATTTTCCTTGATTAGTAAATTGCAGCCTCTGGAGGTTCGTGAGTTTGCCGGACCTGGAAGCGCAAACAAGTCTCTGTTGAATTTTTGGGACATTCTGGCGCTGATCATACTGCCTCCCTTGGTATCGGATTCGATAACAAGCAGAGCGTCGGAGAGCCCGGCGATAATTCTATTGCGCATCGGAAAGTTTTCTCTGTCAGGCTTAGTCGGATATGGAAATTGGCTGATCAACATGCCGCCATCGCTGATGATTTGCCTGGAGAGTTTGCGATGTAACTCCGGATATAAGAAGGCAAATCCATGTCCGAGTACGGCCGCCGTTTTGATTGCGTTTGACAAACAATTCTTATGGCAACAAGCATCGACTCCATAGGCCAATCCGCTGATAATGAGGGGGTTTATTGCTTTGAGTTCCTCAATGATTTTTGCCGTCATTCGCTTGCCATAATCTGTGGGTTTTCTGGTTCCCACGACAGCCAACACATGCTCATTCTCAAGATCGCAGTTTCCCTTGACGAAAAGCATAAGTGGAGATGCCTCGCAAGCACGCAAGCGCTTCGGGAAATTGCTGTCGGCAAAGAAAATGCAAGAAATTTTTTCTCTTTCGCAGCGCTGGATTTCTTCTTCCGCGGCTCTAAGAATCTTGTCTTTTTCTTTCAGTTGCGAGACAACTTGTTGACCTATTCCGTGGATACTCAGGAGCTTCTGAGGCTTGGCATCGAAGATAGATTTTGCATCTCCGCAAGCGGCCAATAATTTTCTTGCATTGACAAGGCCAATACCATTGATCAGGGTCAATCCCAGTTTGTATAATAATTGTGAATCCAAATCCAAGTTTCGTCTTTTATTGATTAAATTAGCTCTGTACCTCTCAACGTAATTCTACAATAAGATGCCCCTAGCAGAAAAATTCCATAAAACCAGTCTATGTTTTTTTCTGGTTTTTTTTCTGTCCACCACATTCAGCCTCGTTTTTGCGCAATTCCATATCGCTTACGACGCAGAGCGGGCGCCCAATACTTATCGGGCACTCGATAATCCCAACTATTGGAATAATCGTAAACCGGTAGCGGATTATTGGCAACAAGATGTGCTATATAAAATTGACGCAAGTATAAATGATGATAAAGATATAATTGATGGCTATCAGGTAGTTACCTATTGGAATAATTCACCTGACACATTAAATTCAGTATATTTTCATTTATACCAGAATGCGTTTAAGCCCGGCTCTTATCTTCATCAAAAGCTGAGTAAAGAAGGGAAGGAGCCCCTGTTTTCTCGCTATGGAATTCGTGGTCTTGGAATTGAGATAGACTCGGTGATGCTGCTCAGTTTTGACCCTGATAAACCATTGCGGGCAGGCTATGAGATAGACAACACCATTATGAGGATTGACCTACCGGGACCGGTGTTGCCTCATGAAACGGTACAGATAAAAATCCGTTTCAAGACCTACATCGCTGGCAGTAGCATGGGGCAGAAACTGAGAGTGTACGAACTAGGTAAACACAAACATTTTGATGGAGTCAATTGGTACCCAAGGATTTGTGTTTATGATAGGGTTCATGGTTGGAATACCACTCAGTATTTGGGAACGGAATTGTATGGGGATTATGGAGCCTATGATATTAAGCTCACGCTGCCGCATGATTATATTGTGGAGGCTACCGGAACTCTTGCTAACTCGGGTGAAGTGATGCCCAAAGAATTGAGGGCCAGATTGGATTTGTCTAACTATGTAGAGCGCGAATGGGGTTCGAATCCAACCACCGTAATCCAGCGGGAAGAGTCGAAGACCAAGACCTGGCACTATTATGCCGAAAATGTTCATGACTTTGCCTTTGTAGCAGATCCCACTTACCGGATCGAAGAGTTGGATGTAAATGGAGTGCGTTGTATTGCCATGGTGTCTGAGGCGCATGCTGCCGGATGGAAGAATGCGGCATCTTACGCAGGCGAAGTGCTAAAGACTTATCAGGAGCAGATGGGGCCGTATATGTATCCAAAGTTGGTGATTGCTGATGCAAAGGAGCGATTGGCTTTTCCAATGCTAGGACTACTGGGTGGCTTTGACCCTAATTACAGGGTTAGTCTCACGCACGAGATAGCGCAGATGTGGTTTTACGGCATGTTGAGTACCAATGCTACACATCGTGCAGCCCTCGATGAAGGTTTCTCTCAGTTTCTCAGCACCTTGGCTCTGGAGAAGATTGACGGAAAGGAGCTTGTAGAGCCTGCAAGTAGATTCCGGTATTACAACAAATTTAAGGATGAAGTTAAGGTAAGAGAAAAGCTTGCCTATTATCCTTACCAGAAGGATGCCATGTTGTTCAATGATCCACCTCTGGATACTCAGTCCAGCGAGTTCCATTACTATGGCGAAGACGCATATCATCACGTTTATCACAAGACTGCAGTCATGCTGTACAATTTACAGTATGTTTTGGGAGATGAGCTTTTTAGTCAATGCATGCGGACTTATTTTACGAAATGGAGGCTATGTCATCCTTATTTTGAGGACTTTGTCTCGACAGTCAATGAGGTTTCGGGCACTGATTTGAGCTGGTTTTTTGATCAGTGGTATTACAATCTTCGCCATTTAGACTTCAAGATCGATAAGGTCAAATCTATAGGTGGAGGCAAATACTCTGTTTCAATTAAGCGACTTGGGGATATGCAAGCGCCTCTGGACATTTCTGTAGTTGCTAAGGACGGTACCATTAGCGACTATTACATTCCGAATACGGAATTTTTGAAGCAAACTGCTGCGGAGGTCTTGCCTAAGTGGGAGCAAACTGACAGTAGTGAGACCTCTTATGTTGCCGAAGTTTTTGCCCCCTCTGGAGTTTCGAATATAATCATTGATCCTAGTGGCAGACTTCCGGATCTTAATCAAACAAATGACAGACGTCGTTTGAAGACGGATTTCCGTTTCGATGCTTTGATGAAAAACTATCCAGACAGGAGTAGTTACAGATTACGCTGGACTCCGATCGCCTGGTATAATGCCTACGATGGTCTCAAGATTGGGGCCAGATTGCGAGGTGGATACCTTAATAAAATACACAATTTTGATATTCGTTTGTGGGGGAATACACGCATATTGAATGAATATCAGCTTGGTGCTGAATGGGATGAGTTTAAAGGAATGCAGGATTATTTTTCTTATGATCTTCGATACAATACAAGCCTTAATGATTTAGTGCCAGACCTTACCGTCAGTGCAGAGGCCAGGTGGCTGGACGGATTGAATCTTTATCGCGTAGGCCTGGGGAGGTCCTTTGGCCGTGACGGGATCTTGAAACTGGGCTATACGTCGACTTACCGAAAAGATTATAGTGACATCTGTTACCTGCATTACGGGGATTTTTGGAAGCCTGGGCGTTGGAACAACATTCTGGCCTTATCGTATGATGATAAATTTAAAATTGAAGGTCAGGCTTTTGAAGGAAGTCTAACATTGGCGGAACACAGCCTTTTTTCAAACTACGACTTTAGGAGAGTCAGCCTAAGTCTGCGGCACGAGTTACCGGCATATAGAGGGAGTATGCTACGGTCTCGATTGTTTGCGCAGTTTGGTTCCGGAAGTGATATGCCACTGGAATCTGCTCTTTTTCTGGCAGGAGCTAACCAGATGGCCATGATGGACAGTAGGTTTGCCAGGTCGAGAGGACTAATTCCCGGTGCCTGGTCGCAATATGAAATCCATACCAATCACTTTCACCACGGAGGAGGCCTGAATATGCGAGGTTATGCGGGTTATTGGGCCACTGATGATCGAAATGGCAACTATCATGCCGTTCACATGGGTAAATCTGGACTTTCACTCAATCTGGAGTATGAATATTGGGACGCTCTTTTTCCGGCTCAGCCGACTCGATTCAACAGGTATTTCGACTTTGATGCATATGTGTTTGCTGATGCCGGAATACTAAATTATGAAACGGTTGAAGGGGATAATCGCTTTGCCAAGTTGCGTCTTGATTCTGGACTGGGTTTTGCTCTGACAGTCAAGCGTTTTTGGATATTGGAAGATACCAATCCATTCACAGTAAGGATGGATTTCCCTCTCTTACTAAATCGTCCACCTTATGATGAAAGCGGCTATTTGCAGTATCGTTGGATGCTTGGAATCGGCCGTGCATTCTAGCCCTAGTGCTACGCAAACGAAATTCGCAACACCTTTAAGGGCTTCTATTTCTGTCAT
>JAHDEE010000004.1 GCA_020629005.1 Chitinophagales bacterium | reverse complement strand
ACAAAAAGATAAGCTCCTCAAAGGTGTTACGAACTTTGTTTACGCAGCACTAGCTTTTTGCCGTGCCGAATTCATGACCAGCTAATGCCAGGGCAATTCGGATCTTATGATAGGGCTGTCGCTCCTCCAGCTTTTCAAAGATTGCTCGAATGCTGACCTCATCACCCAAGGATTCGTATGCAGCAGTGATTTCACTAATCTCCCCCTCTTTAACGAAGTTGCTTAGCTCCACATCTGCACCAGCTTCATGCGCCTTGATCAGGTGTCCATATACAGTTCCCGTTACCATTTTTCGCAAAGTGGCGATCTGCTCTGGTGACATTCCTTCTTTAAAGAGGCGAAGGCTGTAGAGATAGCTGCCCCCTGTGATTTTTTTCCCTTCTTCGTTGTATAGTGCAGTAAATTCCCTGATTTCATGCATGAACAGATCTCCATAGCGTCTGAACTTTTCAAGTCCAACACCACTTACCTCCATCATTTGCTCCTCGGTAACTGGTTTACGAGCAGACATATCTTTGAGCGTTGCATCGTTGAAGACAATGTAAGGAGGGATGCCATCTCTGCTTGCTATGTTGGTTCGAAGTTTACGCAAAATCGCAAAGAGTTTGTCTCCTTTCCCAATTGATTCCCTTCTGCTTCTTCTATCAGATTTAGCAGCTTTGGCCTCCTCTCTCTTCTTTCTTTTGTACGAGGGGGTTACTAATTCGACCTTGCGATTCTGAAACAGTACTTCCTTGCTGGAAGCGGTAAGCCTGATAACATTATGATCATCATACGCAATCTCTATTAGCCCTTGGTTCAATAGTTGAATCAGGTAATCTTGCCATTCGAAAGCACTGAGATTTCTGCCAGCTCCATAGGTCTTAATATGATGGTATCCACGTTCCAGAAGACTGCTTTTGTTGGACCCTCGAAGTACGTCTATGAGCATGCCAGTTCCGACTTGTTCCTTTAGTCGGGTAACCGCCGATAAGGCCATTTGCGCTACTCTGGTACCATCAAAATATTCCGGTGGATTCTTACAAACATCGCAGTTTCCGCACTTTTCCGGTAAATCCTCCGAGAAATAGCTTAGCAGTATCTTTCTTCGACAAGTATGCGCTTCTGCATACTGTTGCATTCGATTCAGCTTCTCTAATTTTAGCTCTTTTTGTCCGGACTCTTCGGCAAACTTTCGCAGCATAGTAATATCGCGATAGCTGTAAAACAGCAGTGTATCGCTGGCCAGACCATCTCTTCCTGCTCGACCTATTTCCTGATAGAATCCTTCAATATTCTTTGGAAGATTGTAATGTATGACCCATCTGACATTCGACTTGTCGATTCCCATACCGAAGGCAATCGTTGCGCAGATTATTGGAACCTTGTCGCTCACGAAATCTTCTTGTACTCGATTTCGTTCTGCACTCGTAAGCTGAGCGTGATAGAAATCGGTGTTGAAACCGCGGGAATTTAGGCTGTCAGAAACTTGTTCGCAACTCTTACGACTTAGGCAATAAATAATTCCGGAGGTATCCGGTCTTTCTTCCAGAAATTTGGTCATGATCGCCAAACGGTCTCTTCCCGGCAAGACTTTCAGGGACAAATTGGGGCGGTCAAAAGACGCAATAAACTGACGCGCATCTGCAAGCGCGAGTTGCTGGATGATATCATCTCTTGTTATTCGATCCGCAGTGGCAGTTAGAGCAACTACCGGCACATTAGGATAATTCGCCTTTAGCGTTGCCAGCTGTGTGTATTCAGGACGAAAATCATGCCCCCAGGAACTGATACAATGAGCCTCATCAATCGCAAAAAGGCTGATCTTTAGTCTGGCCATGAATTGCTGAAAGAGGCTGGAAACCAGTTTCTCAGGTGAAACGTACAAGAGTTTGAGTTCGCCATCCAAAGCCAGTGACTCTACATGTGCGATTTGTTGGGGACTCATGGAGCTATTGATGCATGCTGCCGGAATTCCATTTGTCATCAGGGCCTCTACCTGATCTTTCATAAGCGCAATTAATGGAGAGACCACAATGCAAGTTCCTTCTTTGATCATTGCAGGAATCTGGAAACACATTGATTTACCACCGCCAGTCGGCATCAGCACCAGTGCATTGTTTCCTGCCAGGAGGTGTTCAATTATCTCTTTCTGCAGCGGTCTAAACGATGCATAACCAAAATACTGTTTCAGTATGTTTTCCGGGGTATTCATTTTTTTCATAAGCAAAGTCGGTTGTGAACTTGTTTCACAGTTGAGCAACAAGATACGTGATTTAGGAGGCTTGTTCCTCCAGCCAGATACTTTCACACCTTATAGGAGCAATAATCTCTGAGATTCCACAAATTAAGCCAGATTTTTTTCTTGTTGCTCGGAGAAAGTTTGCCTGATTTTGAATTAAAAAACAATAACTTGCCGTATGGGAGTCTGGTATTTCAATGAATGAATTTGTGAATCGATGAACGAATTGAGTGTCAAATCGGTAGCAGTTACTGCAGTAGGCAAAACCGGAAATCTGCAAAAGATGGATTGGTTGGCGCTGGAAGAACCCCTACAGATCAGACTTTCCTATTTTCATGCCGCTGCCTACCATCAGGAGGATGTCTCTATTACGATGCGAACTCCGGGAAATGATGCGGATTTGGCTGTTGGTTTTCTACGCACGGAGCAAATCATTAAGTCCAGAGAGCAGGTCCTGAATGTAAAACATGCAGACATGCCGCAGCCGGAGTCTGGACTGCAAAATGTGATTTGGGTGCAATTGCAACGAGATGTAAAGCCTCAACTTGGCAGACTTAAGTCTCATTTCTATACGAATTCGAGCTGTGGCGTTTGTGGTAAAGCTAGCCTGGATGCGATCAAATACAGTGGGCTTAGCAAACTTGACAAAGTTGATGTAGTGGTGCGTTCACAGACAGTTCAAAGTTTGCCGGAAAGTTTGGCTAACAAGCAATCGGTCTTCAAGTTGACCGGTGGCTTACATGCTGCAGCTTTGTTTGATCTCGATGGAAAGCTGATAAGTTTGCGCGAAGATATCGGTAGGCACAATGCTGTCGATAAACTGGTGGGAGCATGTTTCATGGAGAATCTGCTCCCTTTGAACGACAAGATTTTGCTGCTGAGTGGTCGTATTTCTTTCGAACTTGTTACAAAAGCTGTAGCGGCTGGGGTCGCAATTGTCGTTGCCGTGGGAGCCCCCAGTAGTTTGGCTGTCGACCTGGCTATCGAATACGGTCTTACTTTGGTTGGCTTTGCAAAGGAAGGCAGTTTTAATATCTACACAAATCCTCAGAGAATTATAGAAAGCGACGGTGCATGAAGATCAGAATAAAGGGCGATTCTTTACGATTACGGCTAAATCAGTCAGACTTGCGAAAACTCGAAACGGATGCGAATTGTCAGGACAGCATACGCTTTTCACGTTCACAAAGCCTTACATATACTTTGCAAGTTGCGGAGGTTCGAACGGTGGTTGCAACCTTTCTGGACGATGAGGTTATTGTGAAAATTCCACATGACATTGCCAAAGACTGGATAAGTACTGAACAGGTGGGAATTTCGGCGCTACAAGAAATTGATCGCCAGGCTGAGCTCAGCATCCTGATCGAAAAGGACTTCAACTGCCTTATCCCACGAGAAGCAGGAGAAGATGAGGATACGTTTCCGAATCCTTTGTCAGAAAAACACAGATAAGAAAGAGTATGTTTGAAAGAGAAAAGGCTTTGCATAGCCCACCAGTAACGCTGACGGGATTGAAGTTGGGAAAGGTTCAGGAAATTGCTGCCGGAATGCCAGCTGTGACCTCTTCCTTTAAGCATGTAAAAGCTGAAATTGGCTTATTTGAAGGTCTGAAAGTTCTTCAGCAGGTAAACCAGCGTGATGGCTTCGATTGTCCAGGATGTGCATGGCCAGACCCTTCTGAAGGCCGTTCACTTGTGGCAGAATATTGTGAAAATGGGGCTAAAGCAGTTGCAGAGGAAGCTACAAAGAAAAGAGTGAATCCTGCTTTTTTTGCCAGGCATTCAGTGCAGTGGCTCAGCGAGCAGTCAGATTACTTTCTGGGTAAAAGCGGGAGGTTAACCGAGCCCATGTATCTTCCCGGAGGAGCAGACCACTACCAGCCGATCAGCTGGACTGCTGCTTTTGTTAAGATCGCTGAAACACTGAACGATCTTGATTCTCCCGATGAGGCGATCTTCTATACTTCCGGAAGGTGTAGCAATGAGGCTGCTTTTCTGTATCAATTGTTTGTCAGGCAATTTGGTACAAACAACTTACCGGACTGCTCAAACATGTGTCATGAATCTAGTGGAAAGGGCCTTTCAGAAGTACTCGGCATCGGAAAGGGATCAGTCACACTCGAAGATTTCTATGTCTCCGAGTTGATCATCGTGATGGGACAGAATCCGGGCACCAATCACCCGAGGATGCTGAGTGCACTTCAGGAGGCCAAACGGAATGGAGCAAAGATCATTAATGTCAACCCGCTTCCAGAGACCGGTCTAAGGAATTTTAAGCATCCACAGGATGTCCGAAACGTATTGTTGGGAGCTACAAAACTAGCTGACCACTTTCTGCCGGTCATGATCAATGGAGACCTCGCACTGCTGAAAGCATGGATGATACTGCTGTTGGAAGCAGAGAGGAAAAATCCAGGTAAGGTCTTTGATCACAGTTTTATTGATCAGCAGACTCAGGGATTTGAGGAGCTAGTGGCCGATCTGGATAATCAGGATTTTGACAGCTGTGTCGAAGCAAGCGGTATTTCCGAAGAAGCTATTAGACAGACAGCAGGACTTCTTATTGATAATAGGAAAATCATTATTTGCTGGGCGATGGGGCTCACCCAACATAAAAACGGGGTTGCAAATATTCAGGAGGTCGTAAATCTTCTGCTATTAAAGGGAAGCATCGGCAAGCCGGGTGCAGGCACTTGTCCAGTCAGAGGACACAGTAATGTACAAGGCGATCGAACAATGGGCATCTGGGAGGTTCCTAAGCCTGAGTTTATGGACAGGCTCGAAGAGCGATACTTCTTCAAAGCGCCCAGGCACCAGGGGTTCAACACGGTGGAGGCAATTAGGGCAATGAAGGAAGGAAATGCAAAAGTGTTTTTTGCATTGGGTGGTAACTTCCTTTCCGCAGCACCTGACACTGCTTTTACTGCGGAGGCATTGCAGAATTGCGAGCTTACTGTACAGGTATCTACTAAATTAAATCGCTCCCATCTCGTTACTGGACGGGAGGCTCTGATCCTTCCATGTCTTGGTCGTACAGAGCAAGATATTCAATCTTCAGGAGAGCAATTCGTAACCGTTGAAAATTCAATGGGGCAAGTACATAGATCAACTGGGAAGCGCGAACCTGCTTCGCACATGTTGCGTTCGGAACCTTCCATTGTTGCTGACCTTGCAGTCGCCACCTTAGCAGGCAAATCGGCCGTGCCTTGGACTCAAATGGTTGAGAATTATGACCTTATCCGAGATGCTATTGAGGCTACGATCCCCGGTTTCAGCCAGTATAATAAGAGAGTTAGAGAAAAAAACGGCTTTTACTTACCAAACTGTACAAGAGAGGGCAAATTCAATACAGCCAGCGGTAAGGCCATTTTTACTATACACGAGCTGCCTTCTCATGATCTGGCTGAAGATGAATACATTATGATGACCATTCGCAGTCACGACCAGTACAACACAACGATCTACGGATTGGATGACCGGTACAGGGGAGTGTATAACGAAAGAAGGGTTGTCATGATGGCGCAGCAGGATATGGACAAACTGGGAATTGCTCCTAAGCAGCCGGTTGACCTTATAGGCGAATTTGAGGGCGAAACCAGAATAGCGGAGTGTTTTTTGGCAATCCCATATCCAATTCCAAGGCGCTGTGTCGCCACCTATTTTCCGGAAGCCAATATTCTTGTACCCATCAATAGCTTCGCAGATAAAAGTCATACACCTACTTCCAAATTTGTCAAAGTTCGGCTCCGCAAACGACTTGAATCTTGATGATACAGCCAATGGCGCGAATCGGTGGAACTGAATTGATTATGCACATTTATCATACCTGCCACTGATAGCGGGAAAGTGCAATTTTGCATTGGCCAACACACAATTATTTTGCTTACAAATAGCACTTTGGAAAAGCCTTTGCCAGGATAGGCTCACAATGTTGAACGTTGTATCGGCGATCCTGTTTTTTGCAATTGCCGGTAAACACTTTTGCGCACTTATCGCTTATTGTATTTCAAATGCGTGAGTAACTGCCTGTCAGCAGTTTGTTAGGAATTTGCTAATTTGCAAGCACTTTCAACGAGTGCCAGGACTTCCGTCGCAGCTCCAATTGGCACTGTTTATGGATCAATAATAAAGTCCGTATGTGGGCAAATGCCTGAAGAAACTTCCTTGATACTGTGGAAAATTAAAAGCCAATTTTGCTGAACCATAAATGGCTGATCAACGAAGTAATTTAAGAGGGGACGACATAAATCAGATGCTGCCATTAGCAATTTTGATGTGAGGAGAGATTGAATATTAGTAAACTTGGGCTACATTTCTAAATATCGGATTCACCTGATCCTGGTTTCAGTGATCTTGCTTCTGTTGTCTTATGTGGTACACTTCTACCACAATAGACCACAAGCATTGTCAACTGCTGCCAAGGAGCTCAAGGACGGTCTTTTCCTGCTTGAGCAGGATTTTGAGCGTTGTACGGCAGACACTGCCGTATTAGCCTCGATCGTCAAGGACGAGTATTCAAAAGACCAACTAATTCAGTTGGTAGATCGACCATACTCAATTCTTGTTTTCGAAGGCACTCAACTAAAGTTTTGGAACAGTCAGGAGATTTCCTTGCCTTATTCTTCCTTGCTTCCCTATCCCGAAGGTAGCAGTTTTGTAGACCTGCGGAGCGGATACTATCAGCTGATTAAGAAGTACGTAAAGAATCCGGAATCGCCAGCACCCATCACCGTGGTGGCACTGCAGCTGATACAAAATACTTACGACTACGAAAACAAGTATCTCTCAAATGATCTCAATGAGCAGCTGCAGTTGCCGGCTGGCATTAGGATCGCTTCCAACGAACTCCATAATTCTTATCCATTGAGTTATGATGACAACAGGAATCATCTCTTCCTCTGTTACGATGATGTTGGCAAAGAGAAATCCAGCCCTGTTGGTCTGTTTCTAGGCTTTCTGGGACTGTTCATTTGGCTACTATTGCTCACGGAAGCCGCTGTTACAGTGGGCTTTGGTAGCTATGGTTGGTGGGGGGCAGGATTCCTTCTGCTTGGTCTCGGCATGATACGGCTCTTCATGCTCATATTTGAAGTGCCGATCGGAATTGGCAACATTCAGCTGTTTTCACCGACGGAGGACTTTCCTTTCTTGTTGGCCAATTCGATGGGCAACATGCTCTTGAACACCTTCATGATATTCTGGGTAGTTTTTTACATACACCAGCACATCAAGTTTCCAATACTCAACCTTAGCAGAAACAAAAGACTGCAAGCCTTGGCAGCCACCATGATCGGCTTTGCCTTTTGTACCTTCTGTCTAATCTCGCTACTACGGCATTTGATCGTAGAAATGGATAATTCGATCAACATTGGTACCATCATAGATACCTCTTTTTCGACTGCGATATCATTGCTGGTATTTCACCTGTTGCTCTTCAGTTATCTGCTAATTTGCCAACGCACCGCGGATTTTCTGGAACTGCTGCGATTTGGCTGGAAAACCAAACTGCAAATCTTTGCCGGAGTATTCATTCCTTTCCTCTTTTTCAATCTTTGGAGTGGAATGCAAATGTGGGAATGGATTTTTGTTGCCTGGTGTCTGTTCTTCATCATGGCTTCTGAACTGTTCCGACTCCTGAGCAGCAAAGATTTCACAACTACCAGGCTGGCAGTTTGGGTAGCTTCTGTGGCCATCTTTACCAGCTTGCTCATTTCAGACTTCGAAAGACATAAAGAAGAAGTCAGGTTGCAAGATTATATCAGTAACCTGAACCTTGAAAGAGATCCGATCACGGAATTTCTCTTCGAAGACGTGGCCCTTAGTATTTCGAGAGATAACAGCATTGAACACTACTATAAAAAACCCTTCCTCCCAAAGGAAGAACTGCTTCGAAGGTTGAGAGTCTATTTTGGTAGCTACTTCACCAAGTATGACATCAAGATTCTGCCTTTCCAGCTGAATGGCGTTTCACTGTCCAAAACCAAAAAGAGCGACCTTCGATTACAATATTACGAGAACAAAATCAATGGTGGCTACAGAACCGAAAGCACCCATCTGTTTCTCTTCACCAATCCCAATGGTGGTTCTTCCTATATCGCGAAAATACCCGTGCATACGGATCAATCTCCTTTGCCAGTTGGTTACCTGATCATCGAAATGGTAAAAACAGAGGAACAACAAAGGACCGTTTACCCGGATCTGGTGATCGAGGATAAATATAGAGAACCCTTTTACTATGCAGCTTATGAAAACGCAATTTACCTTGATGATACCCTAAGCAGCAGTAAGGGCGACTATCAGTACCCCTACGTTCTCGATCCTATGTTTAAGCGAAGCCCGGAAACCTTCACTTTAAGGAAAAACGGTTACTTGCACATGGTACAGAACCTCACTGGAAACAAATCTATTGTGGCCAGCAAGGAGTCTCGATTCTTTGATGAGCTATTGTCAATACTTTCTTTTGTGATTTTTAGCCTGTTCTTACTGGCACTGATCACCATTATCCTGATTGGCTATCGGCAGTTTGGCAGCATAGTACTCACAGTAAGAGAGCTGTTCTATTCCTCCTTGAGAAAGAAGGTAAACTTTGCTGTGATCCTGATCATCTTTATTTCTTTCCTCGGAATCGGGATTGTTACTGTGTATAATTTCACAGCCAGATCAGGCGATTACCATGCCGAGCGACTCACCAGAATACAGTCCTCGATTCGAACGGCCATTGAGTATGAAATCAGAAACAGCCGGGCTGAAAAAAAGAATCTGATGCAGGAAAATGATGAACTGCACAGAACCATAACCACGATTTCGGAAATCAATCACATGGACGTAAATCTTTACGATACCAAAGGGAATCTGCTGGCGAGCTCACAGCCTATCATCTTCGACAAGGGACTCGTTTCCAAAAAAATGAATCCCATTGCCTACTTCAACATGAACAGGCTAAACAGACGTACTTTTATTCAAAATGAAAGCATTGGCAAACTCAATTATCTGGCAAGTTATACACCCGTTTTGGGTCCACGTGGAAAGGTTCTGGCCTATCTTCACTTGCCGTACTATGCCAAGGAGCGTAACCTTAAAGAGCAAATTTCGAACTTCCTCGTCACCCTCTTCAACGTCTACGTTTTATTGTTGATTTGCGCCGCATTACTAGCCTTGTTAGTATCGCGTTCGATCACCCAGTCGCTTACACTCATCAGTAGTAAACTAAAAGACATTCGACTGGACCAGACCAATGAGCTGCTCGAATGGCCGGACAATGACGAGATTGGAGCCTTGGTCGAACAATACAATGAGATCATCATACAATTGGATAAGAGTGCTCAAATGCTGGCAAAAACCGAACGGGAATATGCATGGCAGCAAATGGCCAAGCAGGTGGCACATGAGATCAAGAATCCGCTCACCCCAATGAAGCTCAGCATACAGCATCTACAGCGCGCGCACGAGCGCAATGCACCCAATATCAAAGAACTTACTGATCGGGTTACCAATACCCTGATTGAGCAGATCGACAATCTCTCCGAAATTGCAGGAGCTTTTGGCGACTTTGCCAAGATGCCAAGAGCACAGGCAGAAAGAATCAATCTTAAAGAGATCATTAGTAGAGTGGTCGTCTTGTTCCGCGATGATCAGAATGCTAAGGTGCTGGAAATGCTGCCGGATGAGGAAATCTTCGTAATGGCAGATAAACATCAGCTTATTTCTGTATTCAATAATATTATTAAGAATGCGATACAGGCTGTGCCAGAAGATCGTGAAGGCTGTGTGGTCGTCAATATAAAGCGCATGGATGACGGAGTCATCATTGGTATTTCTGACAATGGAAAAGGCATACCGGAAGACATGAGAGACAAAGTCTTTGTTCCAAACTTCACCACAAAGAACAGCGGTATGGGACTGGGACTAGCCATCTGCAAGAACATTATCAATAATGCAAACGGGGAGATTTGGTTCCAATCTAAAGTAGGGGAGGGCACCACCTTCTTTATCAAATTGCCACTTCATCAGCCCGACTTTGTCCGTGCAAAAGTGAGCAGAGCACTAGAAGAAGAATACAATTTCGACGATTAAAATTTTTAGGAGCGAAGCGTCTCACACTCCAGGAAACTTCTGTCCCGCTGTCCGTTCCAATTAGACCTCTGCCAGCCTGCTCATAGTCTTGCACTGTGGTCTCTACGCAGAGCTTCGAGCCCCCATTGCAAGCTATTCGCCACGGCTGGCAGAGGTCTAATTTACACTTCCATCGGGGCTATTTTGCCCTGCTCATCTCCGGAGACACAGGGATTATTTGTATCTCTCAAGCTGTTCCCTGATCCAGTCCTTGAGCAGCAGGCAATCGTACATCCAGGTTTCTCCAGGAACCTGCTCCAATGGGGCAGTCTTTTGATCAAGTTTCCTAAGCAGCTCGCTCATTTCCTCCTCGTCAAGTCCCTTTTCACTCGCTTTCGAAAAGAAGTCAAGCAAAAAAGCCTCTGTCTTGGTTTTCAGCTTACGATACTTTAAGGTCTGTCTGGTGGATTCTACCACCTTGAGAAAGTTTTTTGAGGGCCCTCGCTCAAACAGGAATATAAGATAATGAAGGTTGATCAACACCATCACATCTTTGCGGTCACCCTTAAATCCCTCACTTCTTGCTTGAAGACAAAAGTCATAAGCATCCTCATCGTTCTTGAGGATCCGATTGAAAACCACAAAATTACTGTAGTAGATTAGACGGCTTTCTTTGCTGATCACCCTTTTATGATTCTTGAAGAAATCCTTCGCCTCTTCCAACAAGGCTTCTAATTTTTTGAGATCTTTCTTTACCTCGTTGTAGTAAGCAAGCTTGTTGCTGAATGTATGTTGAAACAAACTGATTCTGCTAAGCTTGTCATCGATCTCCAGGCTATCCACATACACAAAAAGTTTTTCAAGTTCAGTATACTTCTGTGTAATATTGCATACGAACATCATATTGTTCAACGATGCAATGAACAACTTCCTTTGTGCATCCCTGAAAACAGGATTGTCTCGGTACAAGTCCAGCCACGCCTTGCAACAAGAGTATAATTCTTCCTTGTTATCCTGCGCATGAGCCACCTCGCATTTGCATCTCCAGTAATAGCTTAAAGCCCTTTTAGACATAGCTGTCGAACTTTCTTGAAGCAGTTCATGGTCAGCCAAAGCCAGTAATTGCTCCCTTGCTGCATTGGTTAATCGGTGGAAACCCTCATTTTTTCTAAAGAAATGCTGATGGTGAAACTTTGCGTATTTAGACTCATTATTGAGCAAGGCTATGGTGTCTTCAATTTCCCCGAAAATCTCGGCGCAGCGGTCCTCGCTTCCATCACGTCGGATATTCATAAGATACCGCAGCTCGAGATGCAAAACCTGAATGTATATCTCAAAATCCTCCGAAGCTAGAGTCTCTGCTTTTGCAGCCTTGAAAGCCATAGGCAAGGCACTCCAAATACCTTTAGAATATAGAATCTGGATATCAGCAACCTTGGCATTGTTGAGAATTAGGGGCTGATCCTGATCCCCTCGAAGAGAATCAACCAGTAGTTTAAACAAATAGTTTTGGAGGCCGGGCAGCTTGGATTTTTCTGTGGAAAAACGCTTGAAGAAATCTTCATCACTAAAAACCTCTTTCTTATTCAGATATCGAAAAATTGGCATGTAGGTTGGTTCATTGCCCTTTCCCACCATCTTAGTGAAGACTTTCTTCTCTCCTCTGCTCATCGCCTGTATTAGTTGATACAGTTGTGCCGCTTTGCTGGATCTTGTCATTTCATTAAAGTACTAAGCAGTGGAGATCATTGGTGCCTGTGGAACCTATGGCAGGACAGCCAAAAGCTGCCTGGTTTTTCATTTTCGGGCCCGAGTAAACGACATTGGTTCGGACCGTTCCAGAATAGGTCCTTTTACTGTGCCTTAGCTGTTCCTAAAGCACTTTACAATCAGTCCTGCAGTTTTTAAGTGTATTCCAGTGCCAAAGTTATGGATTTATAACAAATAACCCACCATTGTCGGGGCTGAAACCAAAGAACAGAAGCCATGATTTAGCCAATACATTGGCATTCTTTTATAAGACTCTCATTAGCTCTATCTTTGAGCAGCTTTTGCAAAGAAAAACGCTAAAATGAAAAGAGCACTGAAGAAATATCTGCTGCCATGTCTACCCCTTGTTCTCATTTTTTGGACTTGTATTGTTTCTGCGCAGACAGTTCAGATTGGACAGACCGTATTGACAGAGCGAGATGTAGCCACAGGACTGTTAATACCCTGGGAAATCATTTACGGCCCTGACGATCATTTATGGATCACAGAAAAGGCAGGAACTGTTATTAGGGTAAATCCGGCAACAACCTACTCCACTAAAGTGCTTGATCTAACCGAATTGGTTTCGAGCAGTGGTGATACCCAGGAAGGTATGCTGGGTCTTGCACTCCATCCTGATTTCAACAATTCGCCCCAGGTTTTCCTGGTCTACTGTTACTTCGATGATGCTGCTTTCTCAGTGAAGCAAAGACTGGTAAGCTATGATTGGGATGGTGCTATGCTGGTAAACGAAAATGTATTGCTAGATGACATTCCTTCTGGATCTAGTAATGTCGGCTGCAGAATCGTATTTGGTCCAGATCAAAAACTTTACATGTCCATCGGAGACGCCGGAGATTCTGGTGATGCTCTGGATATGGAAAAATTGACAGGGAAAATCTTACGCATGAATATGGATGGAAGCATCCCGTCTGACAATCCTTTTCCGGGAAGCCGAATATATAGCTTTGGTCATCGAAACCCTCAGGGACTTGGATTTGGACCCGGTGGCCAGCTCTATAGCTCCGAACATGGAGCGCAATCTGAAGATGAATTCAATCTCATCGTTGCAGGAGGGAATTATGCCTGGCCATACGTTCAGGGATATTGCGACGATCCAACAGAAACGCCATATTGTGAGTTGGAGGAGATTCAGGAGCCTCTTCGAAGCTGGTCTCCTTGTCCTGCTGTCAGCGACATCGTATTCTACGACCACCCTGCCATTCCAGATCTCAATAATTCCTTTCTTCTTGCCTGCCTTGGAGGACAGCAGGGAGGATTTGAGCGTATTTCTCAACTTAAGCTAAATATTGATGGCTCGATAGTAAATCTGGAGATCGAATATTTTACACAGTTCGGAAGAATTCGTGATGTAGCGATTAATCCCTATACAGGAGCCATATACTTTGCTACCAACGGTAGTCAGTATCCTGGGAACGGTCCAAACAGAATTGTAGAGTACGCTAATCTCGAATATTCTGGAACAACGCTGATAGAGAAGGATTTTATGCAAATTTACCCCAACCCTGCCAAAGAATTCATTGAGGTAAAATTGGCTGCTGCTCTTTTGGGAGCCTCTTATGAGCTATTTACGGCTGAAGGAAAATCCGCCTTGCAAGGCAGTGTAGATTCGGAATTTGTGACCATTCCTGTTGCTTCGTTGACTCCCGGGACTTACTACTTGACAGTAAGTGATGAGATTGGAAGAGTCAGCAAACAAGTCATAATCAAATAGAAACATTCACGCCCAAAAACACACCATGAAAAACGCAATATTTCTTTTGGCATCGATCCTGTTTTTTCACCATCTACATGCCCAATGTCCAGCTGGCGAAACGGAATATGTGATTGAACTTGTAGCAGATGATTATCCTGACGAGACAACTTGGGAAGTAGCCACTACATCGGGGGATGTTGTGTCGAATGGTGATATTGAGGGAGGTTCTGTCTGTTTGCCTGCTGAGACCTGCCACATCTTTACCATTTATGACCAATATGGCGATGGTATCTGTTGCGCCTTTGGCCAAGGATCCTATACAATTCTGCAGAACGATGTACAAATAGTCACAGGAGGGGAGTTTGGGTCTTCGGAGTCGGTCGAATTCAACTGCCCATCTGGAAGCAGTTGCGCAAGTCCGCAAACAATTGAACCAGGCAGCCACACTACGCAGTATGATGACCACTGGTTTGATCTTACACCGGAAGAAACAGGTCGGTACTCGATTGATCTTTGCCAAGGAAACGATTGCGAAGCTTCGGTATGGGTGTATGATTTCTGTAATGGCCTGGAGTTCGACAATACAGAACTAAACAGCATTTATTTCTCAGACGAATCATGCTTGATAGAAATGGAGCTACAGGCTGATTACAGTTATCGAATTCGAGTTGGCAGTGCCTCTGACGACTGTGCCGGTGTCCCAATCCTATTAAGTCTCGAATATGTGGGAGCAATTATTGGTTGCACTGATCCAGCCTCTTGTAGCTATAATCCGCTGGCAACTGAGAACAATCCAAGGGATTGTTTTTATTTGCCAGATCCGGAGTGTCTGCAATTTGCAAACCAATTACAGTTGGAAGAGACTTTATTGATCGAGCGGGATGTTGCCACCGGTTTAGATATTCCCTGGGAAGTGCTTTATGGGCCGGATGGTCACCTGTGGGTAACTGAACGAAAAGGAAGAGTACTAAGAATTAATCCTGAGACGGGAAATACCAATGTTATTTTGGATTTGGAAGCAGAGAATCAGATTGGAGGTGGTGGAGAGCCTGGAATGTTGGGAATGGTTCTACATCCGGATTTCGAAAATACTCCACTGGTCTACATAGCATATTGTCACCAGCAGTCCTTTCCGATGACCGAAAGGCTCTCGGCATTTGAGTGGGATGGTGAAAACTTGATCAACGAGGCCTATCTGTTGGATGGTTTAGAGGCGGCCAACATTCACAACGGTGCTAGATTGCTCATCACTCCGGATAACAAGCTGCTGATGACCAGAGGCGACGTGGGCAATTCTTCCGATGCGCAAGATATGGATAACCTAAATGGAAAATTGCTGCGTATCAATCTTGACGGATCGGTTCCTGATGACAATCCTTTCCCGGATAGTTACATCTACACATATGGCAATCGAAATGCACAAGGCCTGGCATTTGGACCTGACGGGATAATCTTTAGTACCGAGCACGGAGCGCAATCTTCCGACGAATTCAATATTGTTGAAGCTGGAAGAAACTATGGCTGGCCAAATGTGGAAGGAGAGTGCAACACTGCTCAAGAAGAAAACTTCTGCAATACTTTCGATGTAAAAGAACCACTTGCTGAATGGACTCCTTGTCCGGCAATCAACGATCTGGTCTATTACGATCATCCGGCTATTCCGGAATGGCAAGGCAAAGTACTGGTCGCATTTCTTGGGGGAATTGGGGCAGGCTTGCAGAGATTCTCTGTACTCACACTTGCGGACGATTTTTCTACAGTAACCGCTGAAGACCAATACCTCACTAACTATGGACGGTTGCGCGATGTTGCTGTTAATCCTCATACTGGCGCCATCTACATTGCCACAAACGGTAATACTTACCCCGGAACCACTCCAAACCGAATTATAGAATACAGAAATTACAGCTATGAGCCAGAGCCAGTTAGCATTCCGGAAGACATTAACGAGCAGCAGTTCGTTATGATTCATCCTAATCCGATGACAGAACGTGGAGTATTGGTATTCTCAGAAAATCTGTTGGGAGAAAGATTTCAGCTGGTGAGCTATGAAGGGAGAGTGGTGATGGATAAAGAAATAGCTGCATCAAGTATGCATCTGAATATTGAAGCGCTTCCAGTAGGTTCTTATTTTCTTAGGGTGAAGAGCAATAAAGGAAGTATTTCCAAGACAATAATTGTTGGAAGATAAATCATCGTTTGTTGTTGACCGGTAAAAGGGCTTCTGCTGGCAACTTGCAGCCTCGATCTACTCATTGTGCGGTGGCGTCATTTTACAAGCAGGGCTTTTGCAGTATTCGATCCGATCCTGGTTTCAAAGATTTGCAGTAACTTGTTTGTACGCTAATATATCTAGAGCTTAAATTGAAAGTATTGACTTTTGAAGATTTTGAACAAGAAATGAAATCGCTGGGCATTGCCTCAGAAAAATTAAGAGTCTACTACAATCTAATTCAGGGGCTTTATCCTTTGTTGGGAGGAAAGCACGATTTAATCTTTGTCAAAGATGCAGATGAACGTTTTACACTCTGTAATCATGCAACTGCAGCCTTGTTCAACAGAACTCCACTTGAATTGATCGGCAAAACGGACGATGATATCAATCCCATTCGTGGCGAAGTACGGTATTTTCGTAGAGATGATCTGGCGGTCCTGGAGAGTGGAATTAGAAAGATTATCCCAACTGAAGTCATAACCGGTTCGGATGGAAAGACCCAAATGCTGCGAACAATCAAAGTGCCGGTTCAGGATCGGAATGGGACGCCGGTGGAGGTATTAGGTGTCTCCAGGATTATTACCTCGGAAGTGGTCGGCAAAAAGCAGGTCTCCCTTCAGGCCAAGCATTGGGAAAAACTGTTTGTGATTAGCAAAACGGCGATGGCGGTAGTAGATGCAAATTTCAACCTGCTCCGTGTCAGTCCTGGATTCGAAAATCTTACAGCCAGTCATTCTGGAGCCCTTGTAGGAACGAATCTGCTGGAGTGGATTCACAGTGCTCAGAAGTCGGAAGTGAAGGAAGAACTACAGTTGCTTTTCCAATCGGAGCGCAACGTTGAGCTCTCTTTCAACCTCAACTCCACCACAGGCAAACCCACAGAAGTGACGATGAATGCCGCCTCTGTTGAGGAGGATGAAGGTTCTCTTCTGGCTTTGGTAGAGCTGCATTCAAGCACTCTCGCGAAGAAAGTGCAGGAGCTTAATCGGCTTAGGGTGATGGAACAGGAAATTTTTCTTAAGTACGTTCCAGGGCATTTCTATGTCAAGGACCTCAACAACACGATACTTCTGGTCAACAGTCATGTTTGTGATTTCTTCGACTTACCTCGCGAGCAGATAGAGGGAAAAGACTGCTCATTTCTTTTTCCAAATGATGCGGATCGATATTATCAAGGTGATCTGGAGGTGATTCGAACAGGTAAGCCCATACTCAATGTGCTGGAAAAAACAGTAGGGCCGAAGGGCGAAATCTGGACAACAACAAACAAGATACCTTTGCATGGTCCTGATGGCAATATCTATCGAATCATGATCTTCTCTCATGATGTGACAGAATTCGTAAGAATACAAAAGGCCTATCAAGAAAGCGAAAAGCTATTCAAATTTGTATTTGAAAACAGTCCAATTGGCATTGCAGTGTCTAATCAAAAGGAACTCACCCTGACCTGCAATCCCTACTTGGAGCAAATGCTAGGCTATCGGCCAGGCGAAATGATTGATTTGCAAACCGAGGATATCATTCATCCTGATGATCTACCCGAAGTACGACAGCAAATCAAACTTGTGGAAAGCGGGACGCTCAATAGCCTAAATCTGGAAAAACGATTTCTTCGTCGGGATCGAAGCATCGTATGGGGGCGGCTGCATGCCGCTTTGGCTGTAAAGCAAGGCGAATCTGATGCATCGCTCATATCACTGATTGAGGATATTACAGATTCTCGTGAAGCGCAGGATTTAGAAGCGATGCACATTCGTCAAACCCAGGAACTCGATCGCCGCAACAGGGAGCTTGCCAATTACACATTGTTCTTGAATCAGAAAAACACAGTTCTGGGTGGTATCGCAGATGGGATTCGTTCGGTGGTTCCTAAGATATCCGATCCTGGTGTCAAACAAGATCTGGAAAAACTGGTTTTTGATGTGGAGCATAACCTACATGGTGAAGAAGGCTGGAGGAGCTTCAAGATGTACTTTGAGCAAATTCACCCACACTTTTTTAGAGATCTATTGGAGGATTTTCCAAAGCTCTCACAAAAAGACCTGCGGCACTGCGCATTTATAAGGATGAATCTAAGTGTAAAGGAGATAGCAAGACTCTCCTTGATGACACCAAAATCTGTTGAAGTAGCGAGATATCGTCTTAAGAAGAAGATAGGCCTAAGTGCAGAAGCTAGTCTAAGCAGTTATATCCTGGAACTGTAATGTAAGAATAACTACTCACTGCTTAGCAGGATTTGAAAATCGATCACTATGTTGGCAATTTGTAAGCTTTTATCTATCCCGTAATATACTGGATAAAGGCCATCCCCAGCACCAGCGCTAAACATGGAAACCTGCTCTTGCTTCGGAAGAGAATGGGTATACCAGTCTCCTGGATCATCTACTCTTCTGGCGTTGTTCCCAAATCCCGAAGACAAGCAATGTTCATAGTAGTTCTTTCCGGGCTGTTGCTTCTCAAAGACTTTCATGTCCTTCATCAGGGCATTCATTGTGCTCTGCTCAGCCATGCAGGCAAGTCCCGAATCCACTGGGAAGCCTATAAAATCATCGTTGTCACCGAGGCTGTCTAATTGCTCACCATCTCGCAAAGCAAGCTCGTAAATCATTGGACGTTCCTCGTTGAGTTTTAGCTCTGCGAGAGCAATCACTTCCTCGCCAGCTTCACTTTCGGCAAAGTGAAGGATCAGCGGATAGGATCCCAAAGGAATATCTTTGGATAAAGGAGCCAAATCTGGCAGCACCAAAGGGTCTGTAACCACAAGCCGCCCACTGCGAACTTCCAGCTCTGAGATCTGCCTGCGTATCATTTTACAAGAATCTACCTCCTCACTTTCGAGAATCAGATTGTAATCTACCCTCGAAAGGACAATGTCATTATTCTTCAACCAGTTTAAGATGCCCATCCCATTATCATCTGACCCAACTACAAATTTTTGAGAATATCGTGACCCATTTTGTCTCGTTTGGTCTTTAGGTAGCTCTCATTAAATTCATTTGGAGAGACTTCAATGGGCACATTTTCAACTATTTCGAGGCCATAGCCAATGAGGCCAATGCGCTTTTTGGGATTGTTGGTCAACAACCTCAGCCTCGTGACCTCCAATTCTCGAAGAATCTGAGCTCCGATACCATAATCCCGTTGATCCATCTTGAATCCGAGTGAGATATTAGCCTCAACAGTATCTTGTCCTTCTTCTTGAAGCTTGTAGGCTTTCAACTTGTTTAGCAGTCCAATTCCACGACCTTCCTGATTCATATAAAGGATCACGCCGGTTCCTTCTCGCTCAACAGCTTGCATAGCCAGGTGCAACTGATCTCCGCAATCACAACGAAGAGAGCCAAGAATATCCCCGGTCAAACAAGAAGAATGAACGCGGACCAAAACCTCATCGCCTTTTTTCCAGTCTCCTTTCACAAGGGCAAGGTGCATCTGTCCGGTGGTGATCTGCGAGAATGCGATTAATTCAAAATTCCCATATTTCGTAGGCATCTTCACTCGAACCTCTTCTTTGACCAGCTTTTCAGTACGCAATCTATAAGCAATCAAATCCTCAATCGAAATGAGCTTCATGCCAAACTGATCGGCCACCTTTCGCAATTGTGGTAGTCTTGCCATGGTACCATCCTCGTTCAGGATTTCGATCAGCACACCAGCAGGCTTAAGACCAGCCATCCTGGCCAGGTCAATTGTGGCTTCCGTATGGCCTGCTCGACGTAAAACCCCCCCCTCCTTCGCTTTCAAAGGAAAGATATGCCCCGGACGACCCAGCTCTGTTGGCTTAGTATTTGGGTCAGCCAGCGCTCTAATGGTCTTTGCACGGTCAAGCGTTGATATTCCGGTGGTTGTGCCCTGAGTAATCAAATCTACAGATATGGTAAAAGGCGTTTGATGGCTGCTTGTGTTCTGCGGAACCATCATGTCAAGACCTAATTCTGCGCAGCGGGCCTCAGTTAAAGGTGCGCACATCAAGCCACGCCCATAGGTAGCCATAAAATTTACAATCTCGGGGGTTACAGTTTCTGCTGCAGCGATAAAGTCCCCTTCGTTTTCGCGGTCTTCATCGTCCACGACAATGATGACTTTGCCAGCTTTTATGTCTTCCAGAGCATCTTCAATGGTATCAAGGCGAATCTTGCCGGTATCATTGGTTCCGTTGTGTAGGTGTCCAGACATTGGTATTAATTCCTTTTATGTAATTGATTAAGCCAATCAGCAGCGCATAATTCATGTAATAGAAGTAGGTAATGTATCTGAATAATCCTATGTGAAGACCTAACTTCTTTAATAGAGCATCCAGTACAGGAATGCTCAATAATGCTGCTTGCAAAATAAACAATATGCAGTAGAATTGGTTTCCAATTGCCAGGAATAAGCCACTAATAAATGCGCACATGATGAAGATTGGCCCCAGCCATCTTAGTAGCTTATGCGAAAAAAAGCTAAACGCAAGTCCTCCTTTTGATGGATTGAGCAAATGTTTGTAGACGGATAGATTTTGGAAGTTACCCGAAGAAATACGCTTTTTTCGCTTGAATTCCTCCTGAATATCATTGGATACATCTTCGTAGGCAATGGCCTCTATATCCTTGATTGCCTTCTTGCCTAAATCAAGGACGTTCATACTTAAGTAAAAATCTTCCATCAGGAAATTCGCTGGAATCTGCGTAAACAAAGGTGTGCGCATAGCATAACAAGCACCAAAAGCACCCATCATACTTCCCCACAGCAGTCCCTCGCGGTATTTGATAAGATTTTCCCGCTGTATGTAGCTCTTCTCTTGAACTGAGATTCCATCTTTGCGCATACCCCGGTTTACAATCGTAGCCCCGACAATGCCGATTTCTTCGCTCTTGAAGTGACGTGCCAGCTTGTGCAATAACGCGGGCGTAAAGATTACATTCGCATCCGTCATAATAAACACAGAATCCGGATGCTTCTGCAAAAAGGAGGCTTTTTTCAATACCAATTGATTCAAAATGTTAGACTTTCCGTTTCGACCTCCGAATCTGGTCAACTCACATTGTCGATAGCGATTTGCATAGGTAGCAATAATCTCGTCTGTTCTGTCTACCGATCCATCGGAGCCAATCCAGACTTTAATCTTTTCAAGGGGATATTCTGTATTGAAAATACTTTCCAGTTTTTCCTTTATAACTTCTTCTTCATTGTATGCGGCCATGAGAATAATCAAGGTGGGCCATTCGTCTTGTTGATTATAGAATTCATCTGATAAAGACTTACCTCGACTCAGCAACTTCAGAAGTAAGGGATAGATCACGTAGGAGTGAAATATCGCGAGTACTGATACCCAAAAAATAATTTGCGCGAGATAGTTGATCAGCAATTGATAAAGTATTTCCTATGATTAGACAAGACTTCCGCTTCCTGAAGTGGGCTGTTTCCTGAATAGGTTCTGCTCATAGAATGAAACGAGTTTGTTGATTTGGCCTAGATTGTCGTGATTTTCAGCAGCGAAAGCCTGGGCGGCAGAACCGAGTGACTTTGTATACTCCTCGTTTTCAAGGCACGAGCTAATCTTGCTAATAAAAGCTTCAGCATCATTGGCAATCAACAAGTCTCTGCCCTCAACATAGCCGATGCCTTCTGCCGCAACGGAAGTTGCTACAATTGCTTTTGAAGCTGCCATAGCCTCGACGATCTTTATTCGCATGCCACTGCCTGAAAAGAGTGGCACAATCATCACCCCTTTTGAGTGCATATAGTTGTATGCATTGTCTACTTCTCCTAAAAATTCCGCGGAGTCTGGCAGGTCCTTTTTGATCCACTCAGGCGCATGCCTTCCGGCAATATAGAAACGAACTTGCGGAAAGCGTTGACTGATGGTAGGCCATACTTCTCGCAGAAACCATTTCAACCCTTCCTGGTTTGGAATCCAATCCAGCCCACCGAGAAAAAATACGGAACGAAAGTCAGTTTCTCCATTGAGCTGTTCATAGTCACTCATTTCGATAGTGGCTGGTAAAGTCATTACCGGGCCAATGAATCCATGGTCCAGAAAGGTGCTTTCATCTTTGTTTGATATGCAAACCAAAGCGTCAAATTCGTTTAAAACCTTAAGCTCAAATCTCTTCAGCCTGCCGGCTAGAAATTTGAAGTAGAACTTCTTTGGGCCAAAACTCATCTCATCAGCAAGACGCTGCCAAATCTCATATTCAACATTGTGCGCCCGCATTACTATCGGACTGTCGCAACAATCTCTAACAACTTCGAGATATTGAGCCAGGTAGAGCCCTTCCATTTGTATCAAGTCGTACTGGTTGTACCTCAAAAGACTTCTGAGCCTACGTTCGTAATCTCCTGAATAGAATCTGGTGATGTTATAAGAGGAGTTTGAAAACAGATTTAAAAAAGCCGCCGATACCCTAACTTTCGTGTCAACAAAGATGCTATCAAATTTGGCCAGTTGTTCGACTTCATATGGCAGCTCTTGATGGTTATAGGGATGCTTTGGGCTACTCTTTCCAAGTACGGTTACATCATGCTCTAAGTAGCTCAATCCTTTTATGATCTTGTATATAGCAATGGTTTCTCCATCCTTTGCAGGATATGGAAACTTCTTACACAACTGCAGTATTCGCATAGGTCCTGTAAAAGTAAGGAATTCATCTTTTTTTAGGCCTGATAGCAGCTTACAATGCCACGATCAGCGCCATATAATGGCTTGCGCTTCCGGCAAGCACCCATAGGTGCCAAATTGTATGGTTATAGGGAATGCGCTCCCACAGGTAAAAGACGCTACCTACAGTGTAAAAGAAGCCAGTTGCAAACAGAAATAGCAATGAATAGGTTGGCGCATTGGCGATGATTGGTTTGATAAACAAGATTGCTGACCAACCAAGCAGCAAATACAGCAAGGTAGAGGCTAGCCTAAATCTATGGACAAAGAAAATCTTGAATACAGTGCCTAGCAAGGCCGCCATCCATAAACCCGCCAGAAGTACCCATCCGTACCAATCATTTATGAAGAGAAAAATCAGCGGGGTATAGCTTCCGGCAATCAAAAAGTAAATGCTAACATGGTCGATAATCCTAAATACTCTTCCTACACTAGTGTGTTCTAGGGAATGGTAGAGCGTGGAGGAGGAATAGACCATCAGTAAGGTAATGCCATAGATACTACAGCTCCACACATTTACCCAATTACCACCTTTGACAGCCAGCGAAACCAATACTGGAACCGCAACTATTGCCAGCAGTACTCCGAGCCCATGAGTGATTGATTCAGCGAGCTGCTGCTTAATATCTATTCTTCCCATTTATCTAATTCAGCCCTCGCTATTTACGAGCTAGTCTATCACACGTTTGAGATTAATGTAATATTGCTCACTGTTAAACTCAAACTTTTCTGTACTGGCCTTTTTGATTGTTCTTTTTTCCCATTTTGTA
Organism: Chitinophagales bacterium; assembly: GCA_020629005.1. Taxonomy (GTDB): domain Bacteria; phylum Bacteroidota; class Bacteroidia; order Chitinophagales; family UBA2359; genus JAHDDV01. The sequence continues at coordinate 59,982 of JAHDEE010000004.1, read as the reverse complement.
GTGGGTTGTATAGTTGCCCAGTTTTCGCCGTCAAGGGTAAATTGAGCAGGCATCGTGAAGTCATCAACATCCGATCTCCAGCGATATTGCAGAATCACCTTTGAACCTTTTTCTTTCAACTTGTATTCCAACATTGGAATGCGCGAATGGTAAAGGTACTGATTAAATATTGGAGTCAAATCCATCCCCGATCGATCATTGAAATACTGAATTACTGTTTGAGCATCAATGATCTTGGTCTTGTGCTCTTCCGCCATGCCGTACAAGAGCGACCACCATACTTCGTCGTTGGCGATCACATGTCGTAGTGTATTGAGCAATAACATACCCTTGCTGTACATATCTCCGTTACCTTCCTGGTTTACGCAGCATGGTCCTACAATTGGGCTATTATTGGAAATACTTGACTTTTTGGCATTTACATAGGCCTGGGCTGTTTCGTAATCGTGCAGGCATTCCACGTATACGGCTTCGCTGTAAGTGCAAAAGCCCTCATGAATCCATAGATCCGCGATATCTCCGCAGCTAACGCTGTTGCCCCAATACTCATGTCCTGCTTCGTGAATGATGATGTAGTCAAAGTCCAACCCAATTCTCGAAAAATCCATCCCAGAGTATCCGATCTTATATTGGTTGCCATAGGCAATTGCAGACTGGTGTTCCATGCCCAGATATGGCGTCTCTACCAAAGCAAATCCATCATCCCAGAATGGATAAGGGCCAAAGTAAGTCTCATAGCATCGAAGCATCGGCTTTACTTGTTCGAACTGTTTTTTGGCCTTATCCAGATTGTGTGGTAAGACATAGTAGTCTAAGGCTAAAGTGTCTTTGCCGCTTACGTGGAAATCGTCAAAGTGTGTATAGTTAGCGATATTCACCGTTACGTTATAGTTGTTGATAGGGTAGGAGGTAAACCAATTGTAACGAGTATATTCTCCTTCTTCCTCGGTTCCTCTCAGGTTGCCATTGCTGACGCACATGAGATTTGAGGGAACGGCTACACTAATTCTTGTACTATCGGATTCATCGCTCAAATGGTCCTTGTTAGGCCACCAAGCGGAGGCTCCTAAACCCTGACAAGCGACACCAATGAAATGATTGCCTTCAATATCTTTCTTCCAATCAAAGCCACCATCCCAGGGCGGTCGCTTGGCTACAATCGGATTCCCTGAGTAAGAGAATCTAAGCTTGAACTGTTTTCCCATTGCAAGCTCATTTGGAAAATCGATGAAAACGGCATTGAATTCCCGTTTGTAAGTCAGAGCCTCTCCTTCAAATTCAATCTCAGTGATCCTCATATTTTCAAACAGATCCAATTGCATGCGTTTTTCACTTCTCACCACGGTGAAATATATATCATTGTATCCTTCAATGAATTTTCTGTCGGGATCGACCTTGATATTTAGGTCATAATATGTGACATCAAACCAATCTCGCTCGGGACTTAATGTACCTCGAAGAGAGTCAGCGCGAGTAAAGTCGTCGTTTTTGCTCAGTAGCTGAGCGTTAGTCTCGATCGAGCAAAGGTAAAACAGGATCAAAATCGTAAGTATGCGCATGGCAATAGAATGGTTTACTTTTCTGCAATGTAGGGCGATAACAATCTGATAATCACCAAGCAACAAGCCTTGGCAGTGAAATGATGCGAGTGCCCGTATTTTAGTGTACAAAACAACCGCTTGTCAGGCTTAGTCAATCTATAACTTTAGGACCCAATGAAAGTAGGTGTTTGGGGTGGGATTGAGAGACGAATTTAAGCATAAAGTGCCAGTTATTCAAGCACAATCTTGACCTGGGAGCAGCGATATTGCGCTATGTGGCATTCAGCTTTGCCGGCCAGTTAGTGCTGCAAATCGATACCTTATGTCAGGTCAGCAACCTTAGAATGCATCGACATGACTAGAGCAGAAGATTCGAGTGGAAATTTTATATCTTTAACTTGGTGTAGAGCGTCGCATTCAAGCAGTTGCGGGCTTCTAGCTGTATCAGTCCACATCCTTAAGTTCATCTTTATGAGAATCTATTCTTCGATCATTTCTATTTGCTTTCTTGCAGCTTTGCCAGTTGTGTATTCTTTTGCCTGCGGGGAAGCAGATAATGGCCCTTTGATGTTTGTTCAAAACGATGGTCAGTGGGACGACCATATTGAGTATCGAATGGATCTGAAAGCCAGCTCTCGCTTGTACCTCGAAAAAGACAAATTGACCTATGTCATGTCCAGTGTGGAAGATATCAATGAAATGCACTATCGTGTGCATGGTCAGGGCGACCAGAGTCAGTCGCTAAAGATGCGATTTCATGCATTCAGCATGAAAATGGTTGGGGCAAATGATGAAGTGGAAGTAAGTGCCTCTTGTGAAATACCATTTTATCATAATTATTTCATTGGTGATAATGAGGAACGATGGAAGTCCAATGTACCCCTGCACCAACAGGTCGATTACTCCAATGTTTACGATGGAATTGATATGAGTGTTTTTGGGATGGATCTGGGAGTTAAATATGAATTTCTCGTGGAGGCCGGCGCTGACCCTGCTCAGATTGTATTGAGTTATGAGGGTGCAGATGGAATTTCCGTGGTTGATGGAAGACTCAAAGTCCAAACCTCTGTTGGTGATATATATGAGGGTAAACCCTATGTTTTTCAGCAGTCTGGTGGGCAGCAAATCGAGGTAGCCTGTAATTTTCAGGTTGACGATAATCGTGTGAGCTTTCATTTTCCGGATGGATATGACGAGGAGCTGGATCTTATCATTGATCCAGAACTAATTTTTGCTTCCTATACGGGTTCAGTGGCTGACAATTGGGGATATTCCGCGACATACGACGATGAAGGTTTCTTTTACGGTGGTGGCATCGTCTTTGGCACAGAGTACCCTGCTTCTCTAGGAGCTTTTCAGATCGAATGGGCAGGTGGTGAAGGCGAGACCTTTCAGGGATATGGAATTGACATTTCTATATTCAAGTGGAGTCCTGACGGTGTTGATAGAATCTATGCAAGTTTTTTGGGAGGCTCAGGAAATGAGATTCCGCACAGTATGGTGGTGAATAGCAGTGATGAATTGATAGTATACGGCTCAAGTTCCTCAAGCGACTTTCCTACTACTGATGCTTGCTTCGATGATAGCTTTAATGGAGGTACTTACACTTTGTTCACAAATGTCTTGGAATACCTAAATGGAAGTGATATTGTGCTCAGTCGCTTTTCTGCGGATGGTTCTCAGCTTGAAGCCTCGACCTATATTGGGGGTACCGGCAGCGACGGACTTAATGGGGGCTCTAATCCGGAAATGTTGAGCGCTGCGCATTATAATTACGGAGATCACGCAAGAGGGGAGATTTTGGTGGATTCTGAGGACAATATCATAGTCTGTTCCAGTTCTTTTTCAGATGACTTTCCTGTTACTGATGATGCTATACAGCCTGCCCATGGTGGCCAAATTGATGGAGTTGTTTTTAAGTTCAATCCAGGACTGGACGATTTGGCCTGGTCCACCTATCTGGGAGGAACGAGCGATGATGCTGCATTCGGCCTGGAATTGGATAGCAATGATAATGTTTATGTAAGCGGAAGTACAGAAAGCCCGGATTTCACCACAACGGCCGGGGTTGTCAATGAGACGGCGCTAGGAGGTCTGGATGCCTTTATCGCCAAGATTTCCGCTGAAGGGAATGACTTGATGGCCGCTACCTTCCTGGGAACTGAAGTTTATGACCAAGGCTTCTTTCTAGAACTTGACAATGATGAGGAAGTATACCTTGTAGGTCAGACTTTAGGTGATTATCCGGTGGAGGGGGATGTCTTTTCTACGGATGATGGGACTATCTTCATTCAAAAGATGACAAATGATTTGTCTGCTCCAATTTGGTCTACGCGAATTGGAGGTACTTCCGGGCTCTTGGAATTAGTTCCCACAGCTTTCCTGGTCGATCGTTGCGAGCAAATTTACTTGTGTGGCTGGGGCGGTAGCACCAACAACAACGGACCAGGAGATAATACAACTCTGGCTTTGATGGATGGATGGCCAATTACCAATGATGCATTCAAACCTGATACTGATGGTAGTGATTTTTATCTTATGATATTGACTCGCGAAGCAGAAGAGCTGCTTTATGGGACCTACTTTGGTGGTACAGGTACAGAGTTCGAGGAACATGTGGATGGTGGAACAAGTCGTTTTGATAAAGACGGTATCGTTTATCAGGCGGTCTGTGCCTCATGTGGGATTGATAATGATAACTTCCCTACCACGCCCGGTGTTTGGTCACAACTTGACAGTACAGAGACCAGGTGTAATTATGGAGCCTTCAAATTTGAATTTGACTTGATCGAGGTTATTGCTGATTTTGAATATACTTCTTCTTGCGATAACCCACTAGAAATCAGTTTTATCAATAACAGTCTAAATGGATCAGAGTATCTTTGGGACTTCGGAGATGAAACCTCAACTGATGAAAATCCCAGCTATCAGTTCCCGGGGCCTGGAGAATATGTTGTAAGTCTGTTTGTGGACGATCCGGTTTTTTGCGAGGATTTTGACAGTACTGAGCAGTTGCTTGTCATTTCTGAAACGATCGATGCAACTTTTGAACCGCAGGATTTCTGCGTTAGCGACAACCCTGCGGCACTCGAGCCTACAGTTAGTGGCGGAGCCTGGTCCGGCGATGGGATTGACGAGGAGGGCGTTTTCGACCCTTCCATAGGAGTTGGGCAATATGAGATCACTTATTCCTTTGAGACCGACACCTGTTTCGCGGCAACGAGTGAGATAGTCAATGTTTTTGCTTTGCCGGACGCGGGATTTGAGGGCTTGGAGCCTCCATATTGTCTGGGAGATGCTCCGGTTGAGTTGATTCCAAATGTGCCAGGCGGTACTTTTTCTGGTCCGGGCGTTGAAGGTAATATTTTTGACCCTTCTGAAGCAGGTGTTGCAGGTGCTACTGTCTTGATTAGTTATGAGATTGTGGAGGGTGATTGCTCAAATGTCGCGGTGGAATCTGCGTTTATAGTAGCTACACCGATTGTGGAGTTGGATAGCCTGCAAGTTTGTGCCGGCACTGAATCTGTGGTGCTTGATGACTTGCTAGGAGCCACTCTTGCAGGTGGGACCTGGACAGGGGAATCAGTGACTGACGGAGTTTTTGATTCCTCGGAGCTTGAAGCAGGTTCTTATGAAGTTTCTTATGAGCTGGCTGCTGGTGAATGCCTGGGCACAGGTAGTACTACAATCGAACTCTTGCCACTTCCTGAGATAACGGCTGATGCTCTGGAATGCCTGACGGATGGAACAACAGCCTTCTCACTCTCGATCACTGTTGTCGGTCCATATGAAGGGTTTGCATTCAGCAGTGCCGAAACAGAGTTGTTGCCTTCGGAAGCTGATTTGGAAAGCAATTCCTTTTCATTCCTTTTTACCACTGAAATGATTGCAGACCTGCAAGTGCCTGGGACTACAGCAATAGTCCTGGATATGGTGGCGAGCGCTGGCGAAACAAGTTGCGAAGCCTCGCTGGAATTCGAGATACCTGATTGTCCCCCCTGCACTCCTGATGCCGGAACTATGCCTGAAGGACCAGAGGTGGTCTGTGCAGGTAAGTCCGTTTCGTACCAAACAACAGGAGAATTTCTGGATGATGGGGCTGAGCTCTGGTATGTGCTTCACGATCTAGAAGGCGACACTATTGGCAATGTGTACACTGCAAATCAAAGCGGAGAATTTTTGTTGAGCGAAATTGAAGGAGTAGAGGGGAATATGAGCTACTATATCTCGCCAGTGGTAGGCTACACGGATGGTACTTCCTATCCAGACCTTAACGACGATTGTACAGATTGGAGTGTAGGTACTGAGGTGGTTACTCTTTACGCTGTGGAGTTTGAAGTCAATGCCCTTTGCGATTGGACACTGGGAGAGTACAACATGACTGTTGCAGTGACAGGGGGGCTGCCTTTGTACGAAAGTGGAGAAACCTATAATTTAACCGGTTTTTACTCGGATGATGATCTCTTGCCTGGCCAGAGTTTCACGATAGTGATTCCAAGTACAGACGGTACTGAAGTCACCTTCCAGGCTGTTGATGCTCTTGGTTGTGAAGGGGAAGACTCCAGAACAGTAATCTGCATTAAGACTGCAGTAGATCTTTTGGAGTTCGAAGGTAGAGCGGAGCCATCACATAACCTCCTTTCCTGGGCTACTGCACAGGAGTTTGAAAGCAGTGAATTCGTACTCGAGCGGCTGTCAGAAGGAGAAGGCTTCTTGCCAATTGCCAGGGTTCAGGCTGCCGGAAACAGCGAATTAATAAACACTTATGAGGTTATTGATGCAGAGAGAGTGCCCGATCTAGCATATTATCGCCTGATTTCGGTAGATATCAATGGTTCTAGAGATTTCTCGCAGATTATTAGTGTGCAACGCGCTGATAATCAGGAAAACATATTGTCTTTCTGGCCGAATCCTGCCGAGGATCATCTCTACATGCTGAGCAGCAACAAGAAATTTTCTGAGCTCAAAGTGCTGCTTTTTGATCAAATGGGTCGAAAATTGCTGGATACACGATGTGAGCCCTCTGCGCAAGCAGGAATTCAGCAGATTGATCTAGGGAGCTTATCATCGGGTCTATATCTGATGACTGTAGAAAGCAGAGGCGAAGTGCTTGGAACGCACAAGCTCCTAATTAGGTAACGCAACAAACGCAATCATATGAAATTGAAATTTCTTTTAGGACTTCTAACAATGGTGTTAATGACTTCTTTTGCTACGATGGCCCAAGAAGCGCAGCAGTCCGCCAAACAACAGGCAAGAGTCATTGCGCAAGATTTTGAGCAAAGCCTGCAGCTTGATCAATTCCAGACCGAAAAGCTGGCAGCGCTAAACGTAAAGTATATTCAATACTTCAATGAAGTAATGTGTCAGGATATGAAGAGCGAACGCAGGGCAGCCAATCAGGCTGGAATTCAAAAGAGGTTTGAATCAGAAATGCAGCAATTGTTGAATGAGCAACAATATGCACTCTTTCTTCAGAATCACGATGTGCTGAAAGTTTTTAGCAATAAAGAATGATTTGCTAGAATCGTAAATGCAAAATGAGGCCGAAATTCGAATGAATTTCGGCCTTTTTTTGTCTGCAAATGAAGTGTTAACGTAGTTAGATTTTATTTGATGTCTTATTTTCGTGCAGCTTAAATGATTAACTTTTGCGCGGGAAGGAATGATTTGGGATTCGGCGCTCTGTAGTTTCAGGCGAGAATTTGAGTTGACAGACAATGAAACTTGCCACCAATTATCTTTTTAAGCTGATCAAGTCCATGTCTCCCCCGCAGAAGCGTTTTCTTCGAATGCACTTCCTTACCGAGGGGAGAAGCGGTCAGTTATTGTTCGATTATGTCAACAACATGGACCGCTATGACGAGGAGAAAGTGAAGGAGGGTTTGAAACAGGGTAAGGTGGCAAAGAATCTCAAGGTACATAAGAGCCAGCTAGTTGAAACCATCTTGACAAGCCTTACTGTTCAAAGATCTTTTCAAAAGGGCACTCACAGATCCGCCTTTTACTTCAATAGGGCGAAGCTTAGTTTGCTTGAAGAGACAGGGCAGCATGAACTCTTGTATTCGAGGTGGCGCAAATTGCATGATTTTGCAACAAATGAGCACATGCAGTTTCACGAAATTGATTTGAATGCTGTGTTGATGAATCTCGATCTCAAGACAGGAAAGTTGAGAGAACATCAAGCCCTCAAAATTTATGCCCGGCATCTAAAAATGCTAGAACGCAAGAAGCAGTTGTTGAGCTATAAGTTATATCAAGCAGAGATTTTTGCAATTACTTACAAAGTGCAGAACCTGTTTCTTCTTCCTGCTGAAGAACATGAAGGGGAGCTGGACAAATGGTGGGCGGATTTGGAAGCTCTTGTGATAGAGGACTCAAGTATTGACAAAGGTCAAAGGCATGAATTGCGACTGCAAAAGTTAGTTGCGGAATCGTTACTGCTTGAGCAACTGGGTCGAAAACTGGATGCGTCCAAGAAACTTAATGAGATAAAGAGGCGATGTCTTGAGTTTGGGACCAGAAACAAGCAGGGCATCTGGTTTGTGGCCATGGTCCGTTCTTTAGGCATAGCTGTGGAGCTTGGCAACTATCAGGACGTAGACAAAGATGTGGAAAAGCTGGAGGCGGCTGCTCATGAAGAACCTTCTATGAAACCTTCACTTATTTTCCCTTATACCTACTTACTTCAATCTCTTCAGAAGAGGGGGCTTGCCAGTCGAGTGATTGAGCTCGTCAATAAGATTGAAAAATTCATCAATCAGTATACAAAACGCAGCGACAGTTTCCTGCCTAACCTGTATTGTTGCATGGCCTGGGCTTACTTTCATGCTGAGCGTTATGAAGAATGCCGAGCTAAGATTAAGGCAGCAGAGAAGACCCGCCTTGGAAATCCTGCTCGAGACCTCAGAGGAATCCGGCTGCTTAGCATTACAACTCACTATTGCGTGGGACGAAAAAGCAGCTTAAGGAGGAGAGTGAAGCGCTTAGGAGAAGCTAAGAATGCTGATTCCTTTCTTATCGATTATGCCGAAGCCCTTTGGGCTGGTACTGCAGCTCCTGTGAGCACAAGAGACGCCGTCTTTAAGGCCTTTCTGCGTCGTGCTTCCCGAGAGCCGCGATCAGAATCTGCCCGGCTCTTTTTCTCCTTGCATCTGGATAAGTTTCTGCGCAAAGAGATTTCTGGCAAGAAAGATAAATTCTTCCGTTGACAGCTGCGCTCGATTCTGCTTGTCAGCGGATGCTACATTCTTGTCTTCTGCAATCTGCCCTTATTGCGCGTAGGAGGTTAGTGCAAGATAGCCCCGGGCGAAGTGGTATGAGGTGCCTGAATGCGCCAGTGACTGCATGCAGATGGCGGCTCTGAGCCTTAAGCGAAGAGACGACAGCTGCATTTGCAGGAACAAGCAGGCAGGTGCCGAGTACAAGCGGAGCACGGGGAGCCCGTTTCCGCGGCCGAGAGATGCTTCGCTCCAAATGATCAAAAAGCCCTAACTTCTTGAATATCTGCGGAATTGCTGGCAAAATGGGCTCTGGGATTGTCATTAATCAGTCACAGCGGTAGAAAGCTTGCAGGGTGGATTCAATGCTTTGATTTGCATTTTGATATCAAGTTGCAAGTGGCTAATTTAGCGCCCGCTTAAAACAATCAACACAAGATGAATTTACACGAGTATCAAGCGAAAGAATTATTGGCTGGTTTGGGTGTGCCTACACAAAGGGGTATCGCTGTTGAATCAGTTGAAGCTGCGGTGGATGCTGCCAAGAAACTTAATACAGACACTGGCACGGAATGGTGGGTGATTAAGGCGCAGGTACATGCAGGAGGACGTGGAAAAGGAGGAGGTGTAAAGTTGGCTAAATCTCTGGATGATGTGAAAGAGATTTCTGGTCAGATACTTGGAATGCAGCTTGTGACGCCGCAAACTTCTGCTGAAGGTAAAACGGTGCATTGTGTGCTAGTTGCAGAGGATATGTTTTATCCGGGAGAGAGTGAGCCACAAGAATTTTATCTAAGCTTTTTGCTGGATCGTGCGAATCATCAGCATATGGTGATGTATTCGCCTAAGGGTGGAATGAATATCGAAGAGGTAGCTGAGGAATCGCCTGAGGATATCTATACTGAGAGCATCAATCCGGCGACTGGTCTACTACCATTTCAAGCCAGAAAGATTGCTTACAATCTGGGGCTCAGTGGAGCTGCGTTCAAGGATATGACCAAGTTTATAGGGAAGTTGTATCAGGCTTATTTGAAGCTGGATGCCAGCATGTTGGAAATTAATCCATTGCTAAAGACTTCTGATAATAAGATGGTTGTGGTTGATAGCAAACTAACTGTTGACAATAATGCCCTTTACCGACATAAGGATATAGCTGGTATGCGGGATGTGCGTGAGGAAGATCCTACGGAAGTGGAAGCGAGCAAGCATAATCTTAACTTCATCAAGCTTGATGGGAATGTGGGATGTATGGTAAATGGTGCCGGGCTTGCTATGGCGACCATGGATATCATCAAGCTTGCTGGTGGATCGCCGGCAAACTTCCTTGATGTTGGGGGCACGGCCAATGCTAAAACTGTGGAGGCTGGCTTTCGAATCATTTTGCAAGATCCGCAGGTGAAGGCCATCATGGTTAATATCTTCGGTGGTATTGTGCGTTGTGATCGAGTGGCTCAAGGGGTTGTTGATGCCTATCAAAATATAGGAGAAATCAAAGTGCCGATTATCGTGCGATTGCAGGGAACCAATGCGGAAGAAGCCAAAGAAATAATTGACAAGTCCGGATTGAAAGTGCATTCTGCGATCTTGCTAAAGGAAGCAGCAGAAAAGGTTCAGGGAGTGCTAGAGCAAGGTTAAAGAACGTTAAAAGAATACCATTAAAAGTGAAGACGGCTTTTAGCATCAAATTATTTGATAGCTTGAAGCCGTTTTTTAGTGGCAGCTCACAACTGAGTGATTTGACTCGAAATTTTAGTCTTTGACGAGAAGACAATTTTGAATTTGTGGAATGAAAAAAGGAGCCATGCTATTGAGAATCAATGCAGATAATCCTCAAGAGAGGAAGATAGAGCAGGTGGTAGAATGTTTGCAAAAGGGTGGGGTTATTATTTATCCTACGGATACGATTTATGGATTAGGTTGTGACATTTTCAATTCTAAGGCAGTTGAGAAAGTGTGTCAGATCAAAGGAATTAAGTCAGGGGCTGCTAAGCTTTCGTTTGTATGTCATGATCTGAGTCACCTTGCAGACTTTGCCAGCAATTATGACAAATCGGTGTATAAAGTAATGCGAAAGAATTTGCCGGGTCCGTTTACTTTTATCCTAAATGCTAGTAGGGAGGTTCCGAAGCTTTTTAAGTCGAATAAAAGGACGGTAGGCATAAGGGTACCTGATCATAATGTGCCAAGGGAAATTGTACGTTTGCTTGGCAGACCCATACTTAGCACGTCCTTGAATGGTGGTGATGATGATGCAAGTTTGAGGAGCGATCCAGAGTTGATTTATGAGAAATACTACAAGCTTGTGGATATGGTCATCGATAGCGGTTTTGTGTATGATGACCCTTCTACGGTTGTTGATGCTACGGGAGATCCGATAGAGATCATCAGAGAGGGTAGAGGAGAATTGATTTATTAGAAAGAGAATTAACATTTCAAGATGCCAGGGAAATCACTGTTGAACTGTTTACTTAGCCTTATTGGGCTTTTTGTCTGTTTATTAGCCAATGCTCAAACGGGAGATATTCGAGGCTTTGTATACGATAAGGACAGCGGTGAGCCAATACTGTTTACCAATGTATATTTGGAGGGCACCACTATGGGAGCCTCTACGGATATTGAGGGTTTGTACGCGATTTCTCAAGTTCCGGCCGGGGACTATACGCTGGTGTCTACCTATGTTGGATATGATACAGCGAGAGTTGCTATTACTTTGAAAGCAGGGCAGATCCTCAACCAAAAGCTTTTTATCACTGAGAGTGGGGTGATGTTGACTGCAGTCGAGATTTCGGCGGCAAAGCAGGAAGCGAAGACAGAGGTTAGGATGTCTTCGATTAAGGTTTCTCCAAAGCAAATTGAGAAGATACCCTCAGTAGGAGGGGAGCCCGACCTGGCGCAATACCTGCAGGTGATTCCTGGTGTTGTATTTACTGGTGATCAAGGAGGGCAGTTATACATAAGGGGTGGTTCTCCTATTCAGACCAAGATGCTGTTGGACGGTATTACGGTTTATAATCCTTTTCACTCCATAGGCCTATTCTCGATTTTTGAGACCGAGATCATTAAGAATGTGGATGTGATGACCGGCGGATTTGGTGCCGAGCACGGAGGTAGAATTTCCGCAGTTGTTGATGTTGCGACAAAGGATGGAAACAAAAATGAAATGGGTGGAAAGATTGCTGCCAGTCCATTTATGGTAAAAGGGATTTTGGAAGGTCCTATTTCTAAATTGAAGGAGAATGGTACAAGCATCTCGTATGTGGCAGCGGTGAAACACTCTTATTTGGATCAGACCTCTAAGACCTTGTATGAGTATATAGATCCTGAAGGTCTGCCATTTACTTTTACGGATTTCTATGGAAAGCTGTCTATGAATAGTAACAGTGGCTCGAAGTTTAGTCTTTCAGGGTATAGTCAGAAAGATCAAGTGGATTACAACGGTAGCTCACTGTTTGGCTGGGATGCCTTCGGTGGCGGCAGTAATTTCATTATAGTGCCAGGTGCCAGCAAGGTGATTATAGATGGTCATTTTTCTTATTCTCAATATTCGATGGAATTGATTGAGGCAGATCAAAAGCCCAGGACTTCGACTATTGGCGGATTCAATCTGGATCTTGTTTGTTCTTACTTTCTGCGAAATGGGGATATCAAGTATGGTATCAATGTGGGCGGATTTGCCACTACTTTCGAGTTTTTTAATGCGCTTGGGTTAAAAATTGACCAAAACGAGAATACGACGGAGTTGGGTGGTTTTCTCAAGTACAAAGGTATTCTTGCCAACGGGAAACTTCTTATTGAGCCTGGTCTGAGGCTCAATTACTATGCTTCTCTTTCAGATGTTGGATTTGAACCGAGATTTGGAATGAAGTACAATGCTTCAAACAAACTGCGATTTAAGGCAGCCACAGGAATTTATACTCAGAACTTTATCAGTACAAAGTCTGATCAGGATGTCGTGAATTTGTTTACTGGCTTTCTTTCAGCTCCGGAGGAGCGTTTGTTGGATATCGAAGGGAACAAGTCGAATAATAATCTGCAGACTGCTTATCACTTTATTGGAGGGGTAGAATTTGAACCTACCCGATCATTGACATTTAACGTGGAGTCTTACTACAAGGGCTATCCACAACTGATCAATATCAATCGTGACAAGTTATTCCCAACCGATCCTGACTATGTCACCGAAGAGGGAAATGCCTATGGAATCGATTTCCTCGCTAAATACGATTTCAAGAACTGGTATGTTTGGGGTGTATACTCCTATAGCTTTGTGAATCGAGACAATGGCCGGCAGGAGTATCCTCCTCATTTCGATCGAAGACATAACCTGAATTTCCTGGGAGCCTACAATTTTGGTCCTGCTTTGAATTGGGAATTTAGTGTAAGGTGGAATTTGGGATCAGGGTTCCCATTCACCAAGACTCAAGGCTTTTATGAGGAGTTGAGTTTCAATGATGGACTCAACACTGATTTGAATACTGCAAACGGAAATCTCGGTATTCTCTATGAGGACGAGTTGAATCGAGGCCAGTTGCCCTACTATCATCGGATGGACCTATCGTTGAAGAAGTCCTGGGTTCTTTTTGGGGACTCTCAGCTAGAGGCCATTGCAAGTGCAACAAATGTTTATGACCGAGCAAATATTTTCTATTTCGATAGAGTGCGATATGATCGGGTAAATCAACTGCCCTTACTACCAAGTCTTGGCGTCTCGCTTACCTTTTGATGGCCTATAACATCACACGTAACTATTGGAAGTGCCTGTTGCCAAATGCAAAAGCGGCTGTTTCCAGCCTTTGCTTGCAGGGGATCAATGGCACTTGCGGAATGACGCTAATGCCCTGGGCACAGAATACTGAATCGTTTGAACGACTTCTCATTCCATTGATTCAGTATTGGGCTTAAATCCCTACTTCTCAATAAATATCCAACTCAGCTAAGGATCAACAATTTATAGCAGATGAAATTCGTTTTTTAGGCGCTAAACTACGGTATATCAGTAGTATGTGTCAATTCACGCTACTCACTAGTTGATTTCTTGCTCCGTCAGTTCGCTGCGAAGCGGCGGGAAGTGGCCTCTAGCCTTATTCGTTTTGACAAATATTATTCCTATATTTCCGCAGTCTTACCCATTTTTGTTATGAAAGTGGCTTGAATTCTTGAGTAACTTTGCTGGTTTTGTAGCTGGTAAGGCAATAGATTCTGCACTGTTTTGAAATACTTACTGAATGCGATTCAGGATACTACTTATCTTAATCTCCATTTCTCTGCTTTTCGCGTCGCCCATTTTGCAGGCACAGGAAAACATGATTTACACTGATCCAGATCATAGATATAAGAGCGCTATTGATTGGTATCAGAGAGGAAACTATACGCTAGCTAAAAAAGAGTTTCGCACCTTCTTGAGTGAAACAGAGTACGATCATGGGGAGGATTGGACTTTGCGCCGGGAGACCGCGATGTATTTAGGGGCGATGTCTGCAAAGCATCTTGGAAATCCGGATGCCGTTTTGGGGTTTATTCAGATCATAAATCAATATCCCGGTAGAGGCAGGCTAGCAGCAGAATGCAATTTTCAGATTGCACAACATTACTATGAGAATAAAAAGTACAAAAACGCAATACAGTACTACGAGAAGGTGGATGTAAGTTATCTGGGTCCGGAGTATCTTCAGGACTTCTACTTTAGGCAAGCTTATAGCTATTTTATATTCAAAAAGTTTGATCAGGCTCAGCCTTTATTTGAGCAGATTGCGAACTTTCCCAATGATTACCGAGCTGCAGCAAACTATTATGTAGGGTATATCGCCTTTGAGAAAGATGACTATGAAAAGGCTATGGATAGTTTTCGCCAAATTGAAAACGATAAGCTGTATTCAAAGACAGTTCCGTATTACATTATCCAGATCCTGTACACATGGGGTAGAAACGATGAATTAGCCAACTATGCCGAGCCAGTGCTAAAGCGGAACGGGCTGAAATTCCGCAAGGAGATCAATAACATCCTGGGTCAGACATATTACAATCAGAAGCAGTTTGAAAAGGCGCTTCCGTATCTCAAGTACTATGTTGACAACTCTTCAAAGGTGCGGAAAGAAGATTTGTACCAACTTGCTTATACGCAATATAAGTTTGGACAGTATGGAGATGCTATCCGGAACTTCAAGGATCTAAATACCCTTGAAGATACTTTAGGACAAAACGCACAATATCATCTTGCTGCTTGTTATCTCAAGACTGGAGAAAAGGCCGAAGCCCGTCATGCATTTTCATCCGCATCTAAAATGAATTTTGACCCCATCATCAAAGAGACTTCAGCATTTAACCATGCAAAGCTGTCTTATGAAATGGGATTTGATAGTGAGGCAGTGGAGGCCCTCAGAACTTTTATCGCTTTGTATCCGGCTTCAGGTCGGAATTTGCAGGCCAAAGACCTTCTTGGCGAAGTGTTAGAAAACTACTCCAATTATTCTGAGGCAATGGAGATCATTGAAAGTATCCCAAATCGTTCGAGCCGAATGACGCAGACTTATCAAAAGATGGCTTGTTACAATGGGATTGAATTGTACAGTAATGGAAAGTATGAGGAGGCCTTGCCGATGTTTGACAAGGCGATCCAAAATTCTCACAGTAGTGAGCTCGCTTCACTTGCTCGATTTTGGAAAGGAGATATTTACTTTCGACAGGACAAATACAAGCGTGCGATCTCTACAATGAAGGAGTTTCAAAGCGGGGGACGTTCTCTTTCTGAAAAGGTTTCCCCAGCGATGGCTGACTACACGATCGGCTACGCTTATTTGAATCAGAAGAAATATGCATCTGCCGGTGAACACTTTAGGAGTGCAGTTAACGGCCTAAGCGGAAAGAGCGGCAAATTAAGCAAGCAAGTTGCTGTCGATGCGATGCTTCGAGGAGGGGATTGCTATTTTGTTTCAGGAGATTATAGTCAGGCTTCCGGAATCTATCAGCAAGTCCTGGACCAGAGAGGGGAGGGAGCTGATTATGCAACCTATCAAAAGGGACTTATAGCTGGTCTGCAAAGGAATCCGGCTGAAAAGGTTCGTTTAATGAATGAGGTGGAACGGAGTTATTCGGAGTCATCATATCGTGATGATGCCGTATTTCAGATTGGTCAAACGCACTTGAATAGCCGCAGTTACGCTGATGCAATTTCGACTTTTCAAAGACTGGTTGATACCTATCCTGATTCTGACAAGCGGGCTCAGGCACTGATCAATCTTGGCTTGATCAATTATAATACAAATAAGAATAGTCAGGCCATCAGGTATTATGAAGAGGTTTTGAGAAAGTATCCCAAATCAGCTGAGTCCCAGGCTGCTTTGTCTGGGCTTCAGGACGTCTACATAGCCTCGGGAGATTCCGAAGGATTTAGAAAGAAGATGAAGTCGCTTGGAATAGACGTTAGCAGCTCCCAAGCGGACGCTGTTGCATTTCAGGCTGCAGAATCTTACTACGATAAGGGAGACTGCACAGGAACGATCAACTCACTCAATCGGTATTTGAAGGACTTTCCGAATGGCGCATATATCGTATATGCCCATTTCTATAGAGGAGAATGTCTATACGAGAGTGCCGGTTACAACGATGCAATAAAAGATTATGATGCGGTGATCAGGAATGGAAATGATTTGTTCATGGAAAGGGCGCTGGAAAAGGCCGCACGGATTGCTTACTATCAGAGAAAGGATTATACAAAAGCATATGAGTACTACGAGAAGCTGGAACGAAATGCCTTGAAAAGAACTTATTCCTTAGAGGCTTTGCGTGGGCTGATGCGAACGGCATTCAAGCTCAAAAAAACATCTGAAGTAGATAAGTACACCGGTGCTATTCTTTCTCGAAAAGACGTGACTGAAAAAGACATTATCGAAGCTAACTTTTATGCAGGTCGCTCACATTATGATCGCGGCAGCATATCCAAAGCAGCCGAATATTTAGGGAAAGTGGTACCTCTGACTACTAATGATATGGGTGCGGAATCTCGCTATTTGCTGGCAGATATTTACAAGCGCCAAAATCGATGGGAACAATGCAAGGAATATGCATACAAAGTTATTAATGAGGCACCGGGAAACGAAAACTGGTTCGTCCGAAGTTACATCCTGTTGGCTGACTATTATGAGCATAAAGGAGAATTGTATCAGGCTAAACAAACATTGCTAAGCATAAAGAATGGCTATAAGGGTTCGGATCAAGCAATTCTGCGTGATGTCAATCAAAAGCTGGAACAGGTAAAAGCAAAAGAGAAATCCAAAAGTAAATTGCAAACTATCGGAACAGATAAGCCTTCAGAATATCTGGAAACCGAAGAAATTGAGGGGCCATAATGAGAATCATATATAAACATCTTGTTATTTGCAGCTGGATCACTCTAGTGGTTACAGGTGTGTTTGCACAGTCTGATTTACCGACTGACACCGTTTTTATCCAGACAAAGTTTAGACCTGAGCTTGCAACATCACACAGAATAGAGGTGAATCCGGATTCACCGATGGATAAAGATGGAGCCCAACGGCCCTTGTTTAACGACTACTCAGTGCCTGAGCGCTTGATAACGATGGATTATGAGCCAATAAGTCCTAAGCCCTTAGCCATTCGTGCAACCAAAAGGGAGCAACTCAGGCATGCCTGGTTGAAGCTGGGTCTGGGCAACCGATGGACAACAATAGGAGATTTGAGTCTGGCTACAGGTAGATCCAACGATTACAATATGGGGCTTCACGTCCATCATTTGTCAGCGCATCCTAAGAACGATTTTGATTTCCTACGCACTGGTGGGAAAGTCTTTGGAAGCTACTTTGGCGAGACTAGTGAAATTGGAGCACATGTGGGTTTTCAGCGAGGGAATTATTGGTTATATGGAACCCCCGACAGCGTAGAGGTTGAGAATGCAAAGCAGGCTATCAACACATTGGACTTTGGCTTACTTTATCGGAACACAGAGGAGAATATCTCGGATCTGATTTATCAGGCGGGTGTCAACTATGAGTATACATGGAATCAAACGATCAATGACGAGCATAATTTCATAGTAAAGGCAAAAGTCAACAAAGGCAAAGACCGGTTTCAATTAGGTGCTGATTTCCTTTTTGATTATACCGCTTATACCGATACTAGTAATAGGGATAATCTTCTGGTTCAACTGACCCCCAAAGCAACAATACAGGGCAAAGGGGGCAGGCTGGTTGCCGGAATGAGTGTAATCATTGACAGTACTCAAGTATATCCTTTCCCTCATCTTTTAGGAGAAGCATTCCTTAACGAACAAACCCTGATTGCTTATGCTGGTTGGCAGATGGAGGGAGTAAAGAACAATTACACCAAATTCGCCCGCGAAAATCCATTTGTGAGCGTTTTTCTAAACTTCAAGAATTCAAGAAAGGAGAAAAGATTTGTCGGAGTAAAGGGATTTGCTGGAGATCGCATTGAGTTTCAATTGCAGGCAGCGCAGAACTTCACCCATTATCAGCCATTGTACATCAATGATACAATCAAGCAGGAGCGGTTTGTTGTTGTTTATGAAGAGAAGCTAAAACACTACGACATACAAGCTGAATTGGGGTACAGCCTCAACAAATTTGACAGACTCTGGATTGGGACAAATTATCTTATATACAAACCGGAAACGCATGAGTATGCCTGGCACCTGCCAAGGTTCAAGTTCAACGCAGGTCTGGATTATAGAATCAACGAAAAAGTTGCCGCAGGAGGTGAACTGTTTGTGTATGCTGGTCGTAAAGCACGAGCAATTGACCGAACAGCAATAGATCTGAAAACTATTTTTGATCTGAACTTCAATTTAAATTATTTTATCAGTGAGAATGCCTCTCTGTTTTTGGACCTAAATAATGTCACAAGTGCAAAGCAGCAGAGGTTTTACAGCTACCCCACCTATGGAATTACAGCCTTGGGAGGCTTTAAACTCATCTTTTAAGCAAAGAACTATGGTAGATATTGCAAAACACATCCGCACACTACTTTACGATTATAGTGTTGTGATCGTTCCTGATTTTGGGGCTTTCAGTACGCGCTATTCCCCAGCCAAGATCAATCGTGAACAAAATCAGGTGGAACCTCCCAGGAAAGAAGTGTATTTCAATCAAGCGCTAAAAATCAATGACAACCTGCTAGCAAGCCACATTGCTAAGGCTGAGCAAATTTCGCAGGAATCCGGAAGGGAACATATTAAAAGGTTTGTTGCGCAATGCGAAAATACACTACGAAGTGGCAATCCACTGAATCTGGATAAAATCGGCATTTTCTCTGCCGACTCAAATGGCGCCATCACGTTTAAAGCCGATGCCAACAGTAACTTCAGTAAAGATGCTTTTGGTCTCAAGCCTGTCGCCACTGATACCGAAGCTGCCACACTTGCCGCTTCTGATACCATGCCTGAGCCTGCTGTTGAAACGGCAGGAGCGCCGCCACCTGCATCACATATCAACGGCTCACATAATTCAATAAGCAATCGTGAATCTAATCCTGAGCCTACGCCTAAAAAGACTATTGCAGATGTACTTGCTGACAATGCAAAGAAGATTCAGGCTGAAGAAGGAACAGATATGCACGAACCTGCAATTGTGCCGCAGTATCCTGAGGAAAAACCAAAGAGAGGTATCATGGGCAAGCTACTCTGGGTGTTGCCGATTTTGGCCCTGATTTTGGGTTGTAGTCTGGCTTATCAACTCTGGAATAACTTCAATGACACTGGTGCTGATGCTGATTGGGCAAACAGTCTCGAAGGCGTTACGAATGCTACACGAGACGCCGGCAGTGCTACTTTGGGAAGTGTTCGCGATGTTTCGGAGTCAGTAGTAGATGCTAGCCGCAATGCAGTGGGTTCTACGGTTGATGCAGTTGTAGGAGAAGATGGAGTAGTTTCGGATGCAGCAAGAGGTGTGGGGAATGCAATCAAGTCAGGAGGTACGGCAGCAGGAGAATTAGCGGAATCTGCCGCTGATAAAGTGAAAAGCGGTCTTGGTAGCGGAAAAGAGGCAATTAGTAATGCAGCTAGCTCTGTTAAAGCCGCTGGAAGTTCAGCTGCGACTCATGCAGGCAGCCACAGCCCTGGAAGCGTAAACCGTCTTTCAGATGGAGGCCATTATGTGGTACTTAATGTATATGGACAACAAAAGAACGCACAGGCTTTTCTTAAAAAGAATCGCGCCGCACTGCGAGATGCCCGAATTTATGAAGATGAACGCGGTATGTACAAGGCCGCTGTTTACGTTGGGCGAGATCGAACAGTTGCAGAAAGAACTGCCGAAAATCTCAAAAGACAGGGTTTTGCAAGGGCCTGGATTTACACTAAGTAGGCTTTTGAGGGCCAGCTCAACACTTTATTGAAGGAGATTCAGTATATTCGCGGACGCATTTAGAATCTACATAACTTTTGCAATAAAATAGTCGCTAAATTATGACACAACTCTTTTTAGGCATGTGCTCCGGAGCAATTCTTGGCTTCATCGCTACCTGGCTCATGTACAGGAATAAACTTGATGCGGCCAATGGTGCATATGAGCAAGTAAACTCCGAGATTAACTCTTTCAGAGATTCCAATAAAGAATTGTTATCCGCAAAAGGCAAAGCTGAGGCCGAGGTAAAGTCGCTTAGCAAGAATCTTGAGAGAACTTCCAAGGAAAACAAGGATTTGAAAAGTGATCTAAAGCAAAAGTCTACGGAAGCAAAGGATTTCAAATCCAAAGTTGGCCAATTGGAACTTGAGCAGCGTGATCTGCAACGCTCAGTATCAGATTTCAACTCAGAAGCCGCTGGAAGAGAAAAAGCCGAAGCAGAACTGATGGCCGTGCAAGAAGAGGTGGAGAAGCTGAGAAAGTTTGACAAGATACGCACTCGCGAAATGGAGTCTTTCAAGAAAATGAACGACACCTTGAAGAAGAAGATTGATTATCTAAATATGAGCACCTACAACCTTCAGAAGAAGGTAAAAGAGCATAGTGCTTAGAAATTTATAGATCAAAATTTTGCTTAAGAAGGGACCAGCATCTATTTTGCTGGTCCCTTTCTGCTTTATACGCAAACCGCAATCCTGCCAAGATGAAATATGGGACCTGCCTGCTTGCTCAGGCGCCAATGAGAGCTACTGCCGCTCACCGTTCTGAAATGGTAAACCAAATCCTGTTTGGAGAGACTTTTACCATCATTGATGAGAGCGAAGCTGATTGGATACAGATTCGTCTTACCAGTGACAGTTATCAGGGCTGGATGCAGCGTTCCCAGGCAACCTTCTTGAGCGATCAACAATACTTTGATTGGTTGGCGGCTTCAAAGGTTGTTGTGACCAAATTCAATACTAAACTGTTTTATAAAGGTGGATTCCACAGGATTCCATTCGGCACACTATTACCGGCGGAACCATTTGAATTGGCAAACGTTCAATTCGATGGAAATTTTGTGCCAAGCAAAAATGCAAATGCCAGTATTTGCCAGCTATCCTACAGCTTTCTCGATGTTCCTTACCTTTGGGGTGGACGCACAGCTGCTGGCTTAGATTGTTCCGGGTTTACCCAATTGCTTTATCGAACGCAGGGTATTCAGCTAATGAGAGACTCCTCACAGCAATCAGGGCAGGGCAACACTGTTAGCTCACTGAAGGAAGTAACCCCCGGTGACCTGGCTTTTTTCACTGAAGGAAAGCAACAGGTCAGCCACGTCGGTCTGCTTTTAGGTTGCCAGGAAGTGATTCATGCAAGTGGCAGCGTAAAGATCAATCGAGTCGATGATCAAGGTATTTTGAACGAAAATGGGGAATATACCCATCAACTTCATTCGATTCGTCGGATGAGCACATTAGCTTAGCCAGCATCCTTGTTCTCTTCAGAATCATCAAACAATTGGGGTCTGCGCGATTTTGTTCGCTCGTACGACTGCTCCAAACGCCATTCTTCAATTTTCGCTTGATGTCCAGAAAGCAGTATTTCCGGTACTTCCCAACCGTTATATTCTGAAGGACGTGTATACACTGGAGGAGCAATCAGATTATCCTGAAACGAATCCGACAAGGCAGAAGTTTCGTCGTTTAGCACACCAGGTATTAGCCTTCCAATTGCGTCAACCAGCACTGCTGCAGCCAATTCTCCACCAGATATGACATAGTCGCCAATTGATATTTCCCTTGTCACGAAGTGCTCTCTTATACGTTCATCGATGCCCTTATAGTGTCCACAAAGGATCATCAGATTTCCAGATAAAGACAAGGAATTGGCCAAGGATTGATTTAGCAATTCACCGTCAGGACTCATATAAATGATTTCTTCGTAGGAGTTTCGCGAGCGCAGGTCCTTAATACATTTGTCAAAAGGCTCCACCATCAACACCATCCCTGCCCCTCCGCCATATTGATAGTCGTCTACCTGCTTTTGCTTATTGGTGGCATAGTCTCGCAAATTAACAATGTGTACGCTTAAGAGGCCACGATCCTGCGCTCTCTGCAGGATTGAATGGCTTAATGGGCTTGCCAAAAGTTCCGGTACGGTAGTTATGATGTCAATCCTCATAGTTTCTCAGCCTTCGGTTTCTTGCGGTGCCAGCACAGTTATATCAGATAACAAGCACACTAATTGCCCACAAAAACAGAATTTTCTACCTGCTTGGTACGATAATTAGTGTACAGGTGCAGGCAAAGTTCACAAAAGTATGTGAACTTTTGTATCTTACCAATTGTAAGTGGCGTAAATGTTTGACTGGCTTGCGAAACAACGCTTACTGTAAGTGGTTGATTGTCAATCATTTCTATTCAATAGTTCATTCAATTAAAAATCAATCTTATGGGAAAGTATTTGACGGAGTTTATCGGCACTTTTTTCCTTGTGCTGGTAATTACCCTTACTGTGCTCGGCAAAGTAGCAATGGCTCCGATAGCCATTGGTTTGGCCCTGATGGTAATGGTATACATGGGAGGAAGCGTTTCAGGCGCACATTATAATCCTGCTGTAACCCTGGCCATTATGATCAGAGGGCTTATTCCAGCTCCCGAGGCACTAATCTATATGGCTTGCCAGGTTGCTGGAGCGGTGGTTGCTGCAGCAGTAGGAGGCTGGCTAATGGGGGAAAACTTACTGGTTAGTCCCGGCGCAAATGTAGGTGATGTAAAAGCCGTGGTAGTGGAGATTCTCTTTACTTTCGCCTTGGCACTTGTAGTACTTAACGCCGCCACTGCGAAGGCCAATGAAGGTAATTCATTTTACGGTGCTGCTATCGGATTGACAGTTACAGCTGCCGCATTTGCCGGAGGTGGAATTTCCGGAGGGGCATTTAATCCAGCAGTAGGGATCGGTCCAAACTTGATTGCCGGTAATATGGCTCCAATCTGGATTTATCTGGTCGGTCCATTTATTGGAGGTGCTCTGGCAGCTTTGGTGTTTAAAATCCAAAATCCAGACGATTAAATCCCACACCCTAACTAAAAGTTGAATTGCCGGATTCAGGAAATTGTAAGCCTGTTTCCGGCATTTCTGTGTTTGCTCGGATGTGAAATCAGCAATTTTCTGGACACTTTTTCGCTTTTGCCAGCTTGAGCGTAATTATTGTGGTACCCTATTTGAATCTGATTTCTGCAATAGCTATATTAGCACTGATCCCGGGAACTTTTTAAAAATCACTCTCTATGAATCTTAGAAATTGTTTATTAGCAGTGTTGGCCGTTTTCTTTTCTGCCAACGTAAATGCAGGAACAGTTGATGTACGTTTTGCCAATGGTGAAATCGACGGAGAATCATTTTCCGTGACCGCGCAAATTCGTGCCGCGGATACTGACTTGAAAATAGGAACAGCTACAGTGTTCTTTAGCTATAATCTTGAAGCAGTTGCTAACCCCTCCTTTGAAGGCATACATTTCACAGGAACATATCCCTGTGCAGAAGGTGGAACCTTTGCTCCTTATGAATCGAGCTTTAACAAATTGGAAATCAATGGTCAAGGCGAAGGGAATTATGCCATATTGTTGAATTCTGCCAACAATGGTTGCCCAGTGGTCAATGAGGAATGGATTGACGTAGCTAGATTTACCTTTGATCTTGTGAGTGCAGGCGAGCCGCTTGGTCTGGATATACACGCAAATTACACAGGTTTTAACACAGACCTGAATGATGGTAGCTTACATGATAAAGGGGTATTCACAGGTTTGGTTGATGTTACTGCCAATGAAGCAGTTTCCACCAGTAATGAGCTTGCCTCTGAAGTCTATAGCACTATGGACCTGTATCCGATTCCTGCTCAGGACGCAATAAATGTCGAGTTTAGCACAAGTGTCGAAAGCGTTGGTATCATTGTCTATGATATCCTTGGTAAAGAAATCAAGACGGAAGATCGAAAAACAAAAGCAGGAGCCAATAATTTTAGAATCGACGTAAGTGACTTTGAAAACGGTACTTACTTTCTGAAGTTGGTTAACGATGGTGTATCGATTACCAGACAGTTCTTGGTTGTTGAGTAAGTCCCGCTCTCTTAGTGACTGAGATTATTCTCAAAATGCACCCTTAAGGGGAATAGAAAAATGAAGGCCAGACTTACAAGTCTGGCCTTTTCTTTTTTTGATCCAAGACGACTTACCAGACACCATGCCTGCGCACTTAGAGGCAGGAACAATAAATATATCCCAAACTACTTGAGCTATGAATCATTTTCGATTGGTCAACCGCTGGATCAAAGAGGGGGAGGGGCCAACATTGGATTTCAAAAAGACCATAAAATCTGCTCCTAAAATAGCCAAGACGCTCGTCGCTTTTGCAAATGGTCGTGGTGGCAAGCTCGTCATTGGGGTGACCGATGAAGGCAGAATCAAGGGAACTAGGGTAGAGCAAGAGAAGCACATACTCCTGGAGGCTGCCAAACAGCACTGTAGCCCATACATCGCCTTGGAATTTCAGACCTTAGTGGTCGATTTAGTCAATGTACTTATCTGCAGAGTCAAAGAGAGCAACCACAAGCCTCATTATGCCGTGGACGAATCAGGGCAGAAGCAATTATATGTTCGATTGGCAGACCAGAGCATTCATGCAAACGAACTGGTAAGTTCGGTTTTGAAATCAGGTGACCTTAACTATGTGCAGAGAACCGCAAAACTTATTGAACTGAAAGACAGACTTTGCCATTATATCGAAGAGGGCAAAGGTGCGATTACAATCGAAGATTATATGCATTGGAAATCGACCAGTGAAAGAAGCGCCCGGCGGCTCCTGGTGGATCTGGTATTGGGAGGAGATTTGCAAATAGAAAATAAAGCAGGTATAGACTTCTTCTCGGTTTCAAAGAATCATCAGAAGCAGCATATTACCTAGCCTGATTTTTGCGGGCCACAACAGCAAATTGTGCTAAAGACATTGCTGTTAATTATTAGTAACTTTGTGTCCGATTTCGTAACGTAGAAATAGTAACCAACATGAATCGTGTTCTCATTAAACCCCTCGTATTGGCGGTTGCCTTTGGGTTTTGTGCGCAATTGTTTGCCCAACAAGTAGACGAAAAACAAAGGGAAAAGCTAGGCTCCTTCCTGCAGATTCTGGATTACTATTACAAAGAAGAAGTAGATCAGGAAAAGGTGACTGAAAATGCCATCAAAGGCGTGTTAAAGGAGCTTGATCCACACTCAGTCTATTATTCAAAAGAGCG
This sequence comes from Chitinophagales bacterium, assembly GCA_020629005.1. Classification (GTDB taxonomy): domain Bacteria; phylum Bacteroidota; class Bacteroidia; order Chitinophagales; family UBA2359; genus JAHDDV01. The sequence goes on along the minus strand of JAHDEE010000004.1, from coordinate 34,574 downwards.
GCTCAAGAAGGCCAACGAGCCACTGGTCGGAAGCTTTGAAGGGGTTGGCATCCAGTTTAACATACTGAATGACACCATCTTCGTAGTTTCAAGTATCCCGGGAGGTCCTTCGGAAAAGCTCGGAATTATGCCTGGCGACAAGATCGTTTACATCGAAGATGACAATGTAGCTGGGGTAGGTGTCACCAACGAGGACGTTATTGACAAACTCAGAGGCGATAAGGGCACACAAGTAATGGTGCAAATCAAAAGAAAAGGGACCTCAGAACTGCTCGACTACACAATCACCAGAGACAAAATTCCATTGTTTTCTGTGGATGCAAGCTATATGGTCGACGACGAAATTGGATATATCAAGCTAAATCGTTTTTCTCGTACCACCGGAAAAGAAGTTGCAGAGGCGCTCACAAAGCTCAAGTCTGATGGCATGCAGCGTCTCGTTTTCGATCTACGTGGAAATGGAGGAGGCTTCCTAAATGAGGCAGTCAATGTTGCTGACGAATTTTTAGGCGATGGGAAGATGGTCGTCTATACCGAGGGGAGAGCCTTTGATCGAGAAGATAGACTTGCAACGGCCAAGGGACTGTTCCAGGAAGGACAAGTGATCATTCTAATTAATGAAGGATCTGCATCGGCCAGTGAAATTGTCTCAGGCGCCGTACAGGATTGGGACAGAGGCTTGATTGTCGGCAGAAGATCTTTTGGCAAAGGACTAGTGCAACGAACCTTCAAAATGCCCGATGGATCCGCTGTAAGATTAACAGTCTCTGACTATTATACACCTGCTGGTAGAAGCATCCAAAAGCCATACACCGAAGGTGTAGAGGCCTATCGAAAGGAGCTTAGGGCGCGACAAGATAAAGGGGAACTAATTGATATGTCAAAAATCGAGTTCCCTGACTCACTGCAGTTTTCGACACTGGAAAACAAAAGAACAGTTTTTGGTGGAGGAGGAATCATGCCTGATATCTTCGTTCCACTTGATACCAGTAGAAACTCTACCTTCTTTCGGGACGTACGTCGAAAGGGAATCCTGAACAAATTTGCGCTCAATTATGTAGATGAGAATCGTCAGACCGTAGATGCGAAATACAGCGATTTCCGAGACTTTGCAGACCGATTCGAAATTGATCAAGCTACTCTTGATGCTTTTGTTGCTTTAGCGGAGAAAGAGGAAATTGAGTACAATCAAGAAGAATTTGATACCTCCAAACAACTAATCATTGCTCAACTAAGAGGCCTGATTGCACGAAATATGTATGATAGAAGCGCAATGTACTACATACTAAATCAAGAGGATACGACATTTACCAAGGCAATGGAACTCTTCGATGACGGTACTTTTGATAGGCTAAGAATTGCCTACTAATCAGCTGGTCTACCATGTGCTGTCCTCGCCGCAAGCGCAGTGCATCGCCAATAAGCAAATGCAGTAATTTGCAAACATATAGATAAGAACAAGCAAACAGATTGAGGGGTCATATGCGGTCTAAACATTATCAACAACGGATCAAAGAAGATCCCGAAACATTGCTGGCAAAGGAAAAGAATATAGAATTAGCCAGACTGAAAGACAGGGTACGACTACTCCGACTGTTAAAAGCGGGTATCGTCCCAAACCTTAAGACAGCAGCCGAGGCTGTTGGAATCAGCGAGCGACAAGCCACCAGAATCTGGAATATATATAAGAAAAGAGGCCTTTCAGGACTGCTGGAATTGAAGTACAGTGGCAAAAAATCCAAGCTCGACAAAGTTACCGAGGAACTGCTGATTGAACGTCTCGCGAATAAGGGATTTGAAAATTTACAGGAGGCCAAAATCTTTATCGAACAAAATTTCGGCAAATCCTACACCCTTCCTGGAGTGTGGACGCTCATGAAACGGCTCAAGAAACAAGCCGTCGATGCCACCATTGGTGCATTGCCCTCCATCAAACCGACAGAAAAAAAGAGCAATGCCAGGAAGTCGGCCAAACCAGCTAAGAAAGCCAACTCCAGGAAAACCAAGCCTGTAAAGGAAACCAAAAAGCAAAGCAAGACGGTAAAGTCTTCCACGGCCGAAAGAACCAATGAGAAGAAAAAGAGCAAAACGCGCAAAAAAGAGGAATGATTACACTCAAATTCGGCTTTTCCCCCTGTCCAAATGATACATTCATTCTGGATGCGCTTGTGAACCAAAAAATCCGCTCATCCAATATTAACTTTGAATTCCACATTGCTGACGTGGAAGAACTCAACCGATTAGCTTTCAAGGGTCAACTCGATATCACCAAGCTCAGCTTTCACGCTTTTGGCCATATCACCGACCAATACCAAATGTTCAACAGCGGAGCAGCCCTGGGACGCAATTGCGGCCCTCTGCTGATCTCCAAAACGCAACTTTCCCCTCAAGAGCTGCAGGAATGCAAAGTAGCGATCCCAGGTAAATACACGACTGCTAATCTCCTGCTCGGCCTGGCTTATCCGGAAATAGACAACAAAGTCGAAATGCTTTTCTCGGACATAGAAGAGATGCTGCTCAACGGCGAAGTGGATGCAGGTCTCATAATCCACGAAAATCGCTTTACCTATCAGCAAAAAGGACTGCTCAAGATCAGAGATTTGGGCGAATATTGGGAGGAGAGTCAACAGCAACCAATCCCTCTGGGAGGCATGGTCATAAAGCGATCCTTGTCGGAATCCCTAAAACAAGAAGTAAATCAGCTGATCCACCAAAGTCTGCGCCTCGCATTCGATGATCCAATGGCCACAATGCCATACGTTCGCCACTATGCGCAGGAAATGGATCCTAAAGTAATCCAACAGCATATAGAACTCTATGTCAACGATTTCAGCCTCAATCTTGGGGCTAAAGGTAGAAAGGCCGTACAGACATTGTTCGAAAAGGCGGTAGCTAATGCAATGATTCCCAGCGTAAAACATCCAATTTTCGTGACAAATTGACCACTTTCCAGCTAATTTGGCAATCGCAGGGCCTTTTCCCGCCATTATAATTCTGATTTTGTATTTTGGGCCGCCCACCAGCAAATGGCTCGATTTCTGCCCACAGGTATCTGGACTCAAATTTTTGCCAGCATCTGAACAATCATTGTTAAACATTCTACGTTAGCACAACTCATGAATGCGATAGTAAAACTTGTCAGGACAATTGCGGTCATTTTTTTCCTCGCTGCACTAGGGAATACCTTCATTTCTTCCGATCAAAGTCTAGGAAATAGCCAAAATGATGCTCTTGTAAAGCCAGATACAAAAGATAAATTTGAAATCGCGGCTCAGGAATTATACAACAGTTTGAACCTCAGTAGATTGAGTCTCGATTACCCTGTCTTCCGTCAGGCATTGTTAGGCTATTACAATCTTTTGAACAAGGAACTGATTGAAAAATCCGGTATCTTGTCCATTATCGACTTCGAAAAGCCCAGCACCGACAAGCGGCTCTTTGTAGTTGACCTGGAAGCAAAGAAGCTACTCCATAATACCCTCGTTTCTCATGGCAAAAATTCCGGTTGGAACTATGCCAGTAAGTACTCGAACAAACCGAATTCACTACAAAGCAGCATCGGTCTGTTCAAAGCCGCGGAAACCTACGTCGGCAAACATGGCTTTTCCCTTAGACTGGACGGTCTGGAAAAAGGGGTGAACCATAAAGCAAGGGACCGCGCTATTGTAGTGCATGGGGCCGACTATGTTAGTGAGACTTTTATACAAAAATGGGGTAGGTTAGGACGTAGTTTTGGATGTCCCGCCCTGCCGCAAAGTGAACATAAGCAGATTATAAACCATATCAAGGACGGTACTTGCCTGTTTATCTTTAAAAAAGACAGCACATACCTCAGAAATTCCGATTTCTTCAACCTTGATAACGCAGAAACCGCGCTAGAAGAAGAATCCGCCTAAGATCCTAAAGATCTGGGTTATTTATAACCAATACCGCTTAACATGAGAAGCTTTTGCTTTATTGGAATCCTGCTGCTGTTTGCAGCCTGTCAATCTAAACAAGAGGCCGTGTCTTCAGAACCAACTGCCACAGCCACACAAATCGAACCTGAGTCGAAGAGCAACCAGCATGTTGCTACTTTTGCTCAAACAATTGACAACCCCAGTTCTCTCAAAGACTTCTTTCTCATCATGCCCTCCCGCTTCCTTGAAGGCATTAGTACCGACAAGGACAAATCCAAGCTGATCGACCGAACAGGTAAAGCTTTTCGTCTGGATGAAAAGGCTGGAACAATCTCGGTTTCAGAGGTGGGGCAATGGCACAATCAAATAAATCTACTCTCTAGCAGCGACGATGAGGCTCTGTTTGCAATAGTGTCTAAGAAAAGCGAAGCGCATTGCGATTCGTGGAAAACCTCCTGTGTCCGATATAAGGAACAAAACTGGATCGATGTGACAGAAGAGCTCATTCCCGATCTTTCCTTCAAAGATTTCTGTCAGGACCTGGCCCAAGTGCGAAAAGTCACTGAGCTTGCTAGCGAAGAAAAACTGACCGTGGAAATCCGCAATGAGCTGGACAGCAGCAAGAAGGAGATTCAGTCGCAAATCAATTTCTGTTTTGAACAAGGCTTCGCACCTGATCCCGAATTGCTGTTGCTTACCCAAACCGTCAAGACTATGACCTGGGAAGACGACCAGTTCGTTTTGGATGAACAAGACGAACTTTGGGACGAGTTTATCACTACTATTGAGTAGAATATCAATTGTGAATATAGTTAATGTTTGGGTGGCCGCGCAGTTGCACAGGCGAAACCAAATGACTCAACAACAAAGCTGGTACTATGCCTGTGCACCTGCTCGCCGGGCTATCCGCTAATACTCACCTTGGGGCTAGCGGTTCGGCTGTTGCCGGCTGTGGTCTCCTCCTAAAGTCGGAGCCCCCATCCGGCACGCCTCACTCGCTATCCCCGGCGGCTCGTTCCGCTTCTATCCCTGCCACATTAATGCCTTTGTGTCATGTAGCAGCAGCTTCCTAACAAAGCTCCACAACTAATTGCCCATACTTTTCGTTGTTTAAATGTCGTTAGCCTATCGTGAAAGAATAGGAATCGGCTTGAATTTTGAAGAGTATAGCATATGGGGTCTTTCTGGCAAGTTTTATACATAAGTCTAACGTTTCTCTGCTGTTTGAGTATATATCCGGCTGGCAGTCATTATACTGAAATGACTTACAGCTTCAATGCGCCTGAAGATGTGAACAAAATCGCCTGGTCAGCAAGCGCGCCTTTAACATGGGCCGACTTCAAGGGCAAACCTGATAACACCGCCATTGGCATAGCAGCACTTACCTGCTCAATTATTGAATATAAATATCATTGTGAGGGGGATAAATTGATATACAGCGTAGAAGCTAAATTCAACAAGCTGCAATCCTGGGCTCGCGAAGAATCCAAAAACGAGCACATACTCGAACACGAGCAGCTGCACTTTGACATTACAGAGCTATACGCCCGCAAACTCAGAGAAAAACTCGCTACATACAGCTTCTCCTGTGGTGATGAGCCTATATTCGAATCCTTCGTCAATTCCCTTATGGACGACTGGTCCTATATGCAGCACAAATACGACGCAGAAACTCAGTACTCACTCGATGAAGTAATGCAGCATGCCTGGGTTTCCTTTATTGATGGTCATCTGGCTGCACATGCAAACTTCAAATAGACACTGACCACCTGGACTCAATCTATGACTTAGGGATAGGCCAATTCAAGTTTGCAAAGCCTTTTCCATTTTCTTCCATATTTTTTTTATCGCCTCTATCGGCGGAAATCGATACCTACACTGCTGATTATCAATTAGCACTTTTTTGAGCACATAACAATGCAAAATTTTGGGTCCTGTTTTGACTCTTCTTAGGTGATTACCAGATGACAAGAAGAATGAAAAGGATACTAATTTTAAGCTTGTTGTACCTCATGCCGGCCATATTCGTAATGGCTGGTGGCGACAAGAGCGAAGAGCTTCAATACACAATGAAGCAAGATGTGAGAATCTGGTCCGTCCAGGATATTGGAGGCAGACTCATTGTTCCCGAAAAATATGAAAGAGGATACTCCGGCCCCATGGAGATTGATCCCGGGGACATGGTGATACGACTGAATTCTTATGAGGTCAATTTTTGGGGTATCGAAGAATTGAACTATTTCACCATCCTCTCTACAACTAAATCGAAAGTGGGATATGTCATGGAGCTCATGAACCCACGAGGACAGACAGCCAAAATGAAAGCAGTACTTGATGAAGATAATTATCTGAGCCTGCTTTACTTCAACTCAAAAAACTTTGGGGAGCATACTTTTTTCCTGGCATCCAAAAACTCCAAGCAATTGAGGGCGGAAGCAGCAGCATTTACCGGTGCTGACTTCAAGAAAATCAAAAAGGCGGAAGACCTCTTTAACGAAGACATTAGACCCTATGCCTTCTTCAATGCAGGAGAAGATCCAGCCCAGCCCAACTTCCTTTCTGCAAAAGATTCAGTTTCCTTCTCTTTCAGTAATGATACACTGATCACCAATCAACACATCCGGCAGGTCAAAAAAGTAAAAACAGCCAAATCTGGTTCTATTGATAAGCCCGGTATTCAGCAAATCTATCAGTTTGTATTTAAGAAGGGGGGAGACCCATTGCTTGTCTATGTCGATCGATACGGTCGCCTTGCCCTCCTCGAATACGAAAGACAATACTATATGCTAAGGCCGTAAATACTTTATGGCATCAATAAAAGAAGCCCCTGACGAGCAGTCGCCAGGGGCTTTTCTTTGTGGTATTGCTTCTGGGACTTCCAACAAACCCATTATTTCACATCCCAAAACCAGAAACTCATAACTCATAACTCAAAACTAGCAACTACCAACTCAAAGATGTATCACTTCGCCATAGGCCGCTGCTGCAGCTTCCATGATGGCCTCCGACATAGTAGGGTGGGGGTGCACCGTTTGGATGATTTCCCGACCTGTAGTTTCCAACTTTCTAGCTGCTACAACCTCCGCAATCATCTCGGTAACATTAGAACCAATCATGTGAGCACCAAGAAACTCTCCATATTTGGCATCAAAAATTACTTTGACAAACCCAGTGCTGTTTCCAGCTGCTTTCGCTTTTCCCGAAGCACTGAAGGGAAACTTCCCGACCTTGATTTCGTAACCTGCTTCTTTTGCCTGTTTCTCCGTATACCCTACTGAAGCAAGTTCGGGAGAGCAATATCCGCAGCTGGGAAGGTTATCATAATCGAGAGGCTCAGGGTGATGACCCGCTATCTTTTCCACGCATATGATCCCTTCTGCAGACGCCACATGGGCTAGTGCAGGACCATGCACAATGTCACCAATGGCATAAACACCCGGAACGGAGGTTTGATAGAAATCATCAACCTGCACTACTCCTTTTTCAACTTTCACACCTACCTCTTCAAGTCCGATTCCTTCCACATTTGTACTAACACCTACAGCTGATAGCACCACTTCTGCCTCAATAATGCCAGATCCGCTCTTTTCGTCGATGTGAACCTTACAAAGCTTACCTTTGGTCTCCACCTTCGTTACCGATGCATTGGTCTTCACTTTGATTCCCTGCTTCTTAAAGGCTCTTGCGAGCTCTTTTGAAACATCAGTATCAGCTCCAGGAACAATGTCAGGAAAGTACTCAACCAAGGTCACCTCGGTCCCAATAGCATTATAGAAATAGGCAAACTCAACACCAATATATCCTGCGCCGACAATCACCATGCTTTTGGGTTGCTTTGGCAGCGACATGGCCTCCCGGTAGCCAATTATCTTCTTGCCATCCTGTGGCAAAAAGGGCAATTCTTTAGATTTACCACCTGTAGCAAGAATAATGCTTCTAGCCTCAAGAACGGTCTCCTTACCTTTCTCATCAGTAACGGAAACTTTGTTAGAAGCAGTCAAGCGACCAAATCCTTTGATTACGTCGATCTTGTTCTTTTTCATCAAGAAGGTTACACCCTTACTCATGCCAGCAGCCACATCTCGGCTTCTTGTCACCATTTTGGAGAAATCCGCCTTAGCCCCTTTCACGGTAATTCCGTAATCTTCGGCATGTTGCATGTATTCAAACACCTGTGCGCTCTTCAGCAAAGCTTTTGTCGGAATACAGCCCCAATTGAGGCATATACCTCCAAGCGACTCCTTTTCCACAATAGCCACTTTTTGGCCCAATTGCGAAGCACGAATCGCAGCTACATATCCGCCAGGGCCAGATCCCACCACAATTATGTCATAACTCATAAGAGATTTTTTTCGTGAAAATCTCCGCAAAGGTACTGATAAATTGGCCCTAATGTTGGCAATTCAGGGCAAAAAAAAAGCGGAGCATTTGCTCCGCTTCTAATTTCGTTTGCCTTTTTAACGCAGGTCTATGATATCAATGTCTCCGTGATCGTCAGGATCAAAACTAAACGTAGCGCCATCCATGATTTGGTTATAATGAAACTCAGAAATACTGTAGATAAAATCTGTCCCATTCTTGGCCTTAATTCTTGCTTCCTGAATCAGTTGTGAGTCTTTGTTGATAGTCACCCTGACACTATGATATGGATGTTCTTCCGGCTCCAGTGGGTGAAGATCGATGATATAATAACTCGAACCATTCAGTTCTTGCTCATCGATGATCTTGGCATCGTAGTCTTTCTCATAGATTGTAAATAGCTCGGCAGGGCTAAGCTCTTGTTCCTCGGGGTCAAATTCGTTGATTTGTACTTCGTCATCTTCTTTGAAGAATGTCCAGATTGATGCTCCATCGCACACCCTCATGAGATCATCCATTTCCACTACGTACTTTTCACCGGAAATCTTTACCTCTCCTTTTTTGTTTTCCTGCAATCCTGCGTCTTCATTGGAGATGGTAAGTGTAAAGCTCGCAGCCATTGTTGTAAACGAATCGTAACGCTTACTTACTTCGTTTAAAAATTGTCTTGCCTGGGGAGTTTGGGCATTGCTTATATTTGATCCCATCATCAGCAACAGGATGCTCAGAACCAACCAATTTAATGATTTCATCAATTTCTTTTTGTGCGTAAATTTTGCTCACAGAATGAGCATAAAGATACGGCTTTGACCCTTGACAAGAGTGGTAGTTTAAGGACTATCGGCCAAATAGTTGATTGAGATGCTTTTCGAGTTCGAACTCGTCGGGCATCAGTACATCGCGTACCTTGCTACCGAGGTTTGGACCCACTACTCCTGCTATTTCCAATTGGTCCATAATTCTACCTGCTCGATTGTAGCCAAGTTTAAGCCTACGTTGAATCATGGAAGTAGAACCCTGCTGGTTCACTACCACTAATCGTGCCGCTTCTTCGAACAGCGTGTCCCATTCTACTGTTCCTGCTCCTCCTCCGCTGCTGCTGGCACTGATCTCATCCAGATATTCAGGTAGCATAAAGGCTCCGTCAAAACCTTGCTGATCGCCGATAAAATTGGTGATTCTGTCCACCTCAGGAGTGTCTATAAATGCACACTGCAGTCGGGTAATGTTTCCGCCCAAAGAAATCAGCATGTCCCCCCTACCAATGAGTTGGTCAGCACCAACCATATCGAGTATCGTCTTCGAATCTATCTTTGAGCTTACTTTGAATGCAATTCGGGCAGGGAAATTTGCCTTAATGGTACCGGTTATGATATTTACAGTAGGTCTTTGAGTTGCAATAATCAAGTGAATGCCAATAGCTCTGGCTTTCTGAGCAAGTCTGGCGACAGGTAGCTCAATCTCTTTCCCGGCTGTCATCACAAGGTCGGCGTACTCGTCGATTACCATCACCATGTAGGGCAAAAAGCGATGTCCTTTCTTAGGATTCAGGACACGTTTCACAAATTTGCGATTGTAATCCTTTATATCTCTCACCTGAGCCTCTTTCAAAAGCTTGTAGCGGCTATCCATTTCAACACAAAGCGCATTTAGGGTTGTTACCACCTTGGAGGTATCTGTGACAATAGCATCCTCTTCTCCCGGCAGCTGAGCCAGATAGTGATTTTTAATCTTGCTGTAAATGCTTAGCTCAACCATTTTTGGGTCGATCAACACAAATTTTAGCTCTGCGGGATGTTTTTTGTAGAGTAGGGAGACGATAATTGCATTGAGTCCAACGGATTTACCTTGCCCAGTTGCGCCCGCCATCAGTAGATGGGGCATTTTTGCCAGGTCGGCAACATAGATTCCATTACTAATCGAATAGCCCAGGCCGATGGGCAACTGCATTTTGCTGTTCTTGAATGCAGGAGCTGTGAGCACAGAGCGAAGAGAAACAATCTCTTTCTTCTTATTTGGGACTTCTATACCAACAGTACCTTTGCCAGGAATCGGAGCTATGATCCGTATTCCAAGTGCAGCAAGGCTAAGCGCAATATCATCTTCCAGATTTTTGATTTTACTAATCCTGATACCTGGAGCTGGGACAATTTCATACAGGGTAATCGTTGGCCCCACTGTGGCCATGATCTTGGAAATCTCGATCTTGTAGTTACCCAGCGTTTCTACGATCATGTTCTTGTTAGACTTCAACTCAGCCTCATTGATCTCCATCATTTCCGGATCATACAAATCCTGCCCATACATCTCCAACATGTCCAGCTTCGGGAAAGTAAAACCTGCAAGTTCTCTTGTAGGATCGTAGTCCTCGTCACTGAGATGCAGTGGCTGGTCCGCCTTTGCGATCGGATCTTCTTCCTGTTCTTGTTGCACAGGACCGACGTTTATGTCAAGCATCAACTGTGACTCCGTTCGCGGGTCAATTTTTGGCTTAGGCTCATCCACTTCCGGACTGAGACTAATCGAGCGACCACCTTGTCGTAATCCAGCACTAGTATTGGGAGTCACGGGGGTTCTACCCGTTTTTACGGTTTCTTTTTTGGGTTTCTTTTGTGTAGTGCTCCCAACACCGGCGAAAAAGCTGCTGATGCTACTGCCCAGGCCTTTGAATCCTTCTGTGTATCTCTTAAATGAAAGTTGCTGTTTGCGGCGACTGCTACTTTTCCATTTTGGCGCTGAGAAATTGATGCTAAGATCGAAGAGGAAGAAACAGGTCAACAGCACAAAGAAAAGTAGAAGAATTGCGGTACCTGTGAATCCCATAAATGAGTAGAGCCATTTAGCGACGGTAGTTCCAAAGCCTCCCCCGTAAGGAAACATCTGCGTGCGGAAAACGAAGGCCAGCACAGTGGAACCGAGCAATAAGAGCCATATTGAGTTGCGAACCAGACGTCCTAGATCCACTTTGGCTTTTGGCAGTAAAAACTTGAAGCCGGTCATTAACAGCAGAAACACAAGAATGAACGAGGAGACCCCGAACAAACGATAGAAGAACAAGTGGGATAGATAAGCCCCAAGTCGACCAAGGCTGTTTGCAGCAGCAACCGAAGAATCGAATAATACGAGAAAACTCGCATCTCTAAATCTGCTGTGATCAATCTCCCAGGTATTAATGTAAGATAAGAAGGCGACCAGCAGAAGTACCGCCACCAGTATGAACACGAATCCCAGAAATTGAGGAAACTTTTGGTGACTGCTTATCTGCTGAAATATATTGGTCTTTTTCTGCTTTCGTTTCCTTGCGCACATAGTGTTCTGAGAGGGAGTTTAGTTCAGCAGTGAACTGCAGCGCAATTCACGTCTTGGACAAAAATACCCAGCAATTGGCTGCTATCCAAGAAAGAAGGCTTAAGATAGTCACTAATACGAATAAGGTCAGCGATTTAGTGAGTAAAAGGCGTGATTGTCATGCATTTGCGGAGCACTTCGAAAGCAATGCTTTAATTGGTGCGGGGCACAAAATTATCCCTTTTGAGGCAGATTTTGCCTGTTCAGCCGTTTGCGCAGATGAAAAATGTAGAGCGTTGTTAGCAGTTGGCTAAGAATTCCTAAGCTCAGCAAGGAGGCTATAAACCAGGTTCTTTTGTAGAAAGGGGCAGATATTTCAAAGGAAAATGAAGCCCCGTTTTGCCCAAAAGCATCAGGCCTTGAACTGCCTTTAACCAGAAACTCATAAGTGCCTGCAGGAAGATTCGGGTAGTGCGCGACATTACTAACCACCGGATCACTCCACTGCTCATCATAGCCCTTCAATTGGTACTGAAAATAGATTTGCTCTTTTCGAAATGTCAAAGCCTTAAAGTGAAAGGACAAGAAATTTTCCTCCTCCTCAAGTACCAATTTTTTCGGCAGCACTGCGCCCTGTTCCATACCAGGGTCGTAAGCCACCCAATCAACATCCTCCCGAAACAATTGTAAATCACTGATGCTAACATTTACGGCGCCTTGTTGCTGTGTGCCATTACTGCTGTCGTACCTATAGATTGCTTCTTCAGTACTGATCCAAACATCGCCTTCAAACACCTGCAAAGCACGCTTGCAGCTAATGGATTCGAAACCTTCATTTTGGCCGAGATTTTCTACCATTGGGATCTGTGTACGCGCAAATTGGCGCACATTAATCCTGTCAATACCGTGCTGATAGGTGATCCATAGAATGCTATCTTGCATCCCAAGTCTCAGTGGCAAATTGCTACTAAGTCCGTCTTCGGTTGTAAAGGAAATTGTTTGATTTCCAGTTAATTTCTGTAATCCTTTATCAACACTCAGCAGCCAAAGCACATCGTAATCCTCAACCACCACATCATAGATCATATCTCCGGGTGGAGAATTGAAAATCTTCTTCCAGTCTCCGTCTTCATAGGAATATAGCCCCTGATGGCATACGGCGAGAGGCACTTCATCCTTCCATTTTCGCAGAATGATCAATTCATTTGGATAATTTTGCTCCGCATAGGGATTGTCAGGTCCTTGGATTCTCAGCCAGGAGCTGTCTTGATACATATAGAGCGCCTGGCTGGAAAACATCCAAAGGCCTCCCTCTTTTGACTCACTGAATCCTCTAAGCTGTTCATCAGCCGATGCTGAGTCTGGCAATAGAGGTTTTGCCTCAGACTCGCCAACTATGTATGCAGTTTCTTCAGTAGTCAAGTACAAACTGTCATTGTGAAAAACATAGGATAGAACCGCTTTGTCCCTAGCCTCGAAAAGCTCAGGCTCAATGACTGCATCTTTGGTCAATTTGCGCAAGTAAAAGTCTTCATTGATATACCAAAGGTTCTGCAGGCTGTCCCTTGAAAGACCGTAAGCAGCCTTAGAGGGGAATCCACTGGCTTCGTCATAGACTCGTATGTTCCAGCGGTTGTAGTGCTTTAGTCCGTTCGGCTGATTGAGCCAAATATTGCCATCTATATCTTCACAGATGGCGCTCCTATATCTCATGCGCCGATTGTTCTGCTCATTTTCGAGAACGTTCATGATGGTGAACTGCTCACCATCGAAAATGCTTACACTTTCGCGGTTTGTAATCCACAGCAGTCCCCTTTGATCCAGAAACAGGCTTCGGACTCTGTTGTTCGGGAGGCCATCATCTTCAGTATAGTGTTCAAAGGTCTCCCCATCATATCGGAACAAGCCTTTAATGGTACCAAACCACAGATAACCCCTGGGATCTTTTAGAATTCGGTTAGTAATGTTTTTGCGTAATATATCAGGAACCCCTTCCTGACTATAGCCAAGCCCGTCAAACTTTTGCATTCCTTCATCAGTTTGCAGCCAAAATGCTCCTTTGAAGGATTCAATATCATAGACTTGGGTTGTTTTATCTTGCGCGGTAGTGAGATTTACGCAGTCTCCGTCTCGGCACCTAATAAGCCCGAATACAGTAGCCAAATACTGAAGGAACTGGTCCTGATAGTAGGTGGCATAGATTTGATTATCAATCGACCAATCTCCCTTCTTCAACTCCAGTTCAAAATCCTTGCTGATGGAAACCACCTCCTCCTCAGTTTGTAGCCACATTTGCTCAGGCTGATCGCGGAATACACTGCTGGCTCTTTGGTAGGGCTCAAGCCTTTTGGAGCTGCGCATTTTTAGCCCATCAAAGTAGAACACATGATTAGAACTTCGAAACCATACATTTCCTCGTTTGTCCTCCTCAATATGTGTCACCTCATATTCGGGAATGCCATCTTTAACAGTGTACACATTCAGATCGACTCCGTCATAACTGCAAAGCCCGCCAGCAGTGGCAATCCACAAGACCCCTTTAGAATCGCTATAGAGTTCATACACGTCCTTGCTGGGCAGTCCGTCCTCCTGTCCAAACTCATCAAAAATATATCGTTGTGCAAATACTTGTTGGGAACACAGTTCAGTCAGCAAGAAGATAAGGACGAAAAGCGTCCGACAGGTGAGTTGGATTATGGGCTGACGATCCATTTAGCAAAGATGGACTTTTCTTTGCTGCTTATCTTCAAAATGTATGCCCCCTTGACTAATTTTAACTTTTCGGCGTCCAATATCAGCTTTTGCGCACCAGGTAGTATGGCCAGCTCGCGACCAGCTAAGTCGAGTATTTGGATACTGGAGACTTTCCCACCAAGGTCTGAAATTTCGAGCACACTTTGATTGATCGTTGGATTTGGATATAAGAAAATGCTGGCTTCAGTCTGGTCCTCTATAGCAGTATCAAAACCATATGGCACTACCTCCGAAGAAGTGGTACACTCGTCCTCATTGCTCACAATCAATGAGTATTCCCCTGTAAGACTGACAGAGAGGGATTGTCCTTCTGCTTCGAATATTGGAAGACCATTGTAGTACCACTGATAACTCATAGCATCTGCATCTGTGCTCAATACATTGTCAGAAACAGCGATCTGTGGAATTGCGGGAGAGGGAACTTCCTGGATACTCACAACTTCAGAGGTGTCGCTACAGGAGAACTCTGTATAGGCAATCAAACTATAATCTCCCGGCTCAGTAACCACCAGGCCGGGGCCCTCGTCACCCGTAGACCAGACATTTGTTGTATTGACCGGACCGCTTAAGAATAGCTCCCCATTTTCGCAAAGTTTCGTTCCAGCCGTCGCCTCTATAAATGCATTTGGCAAAGGTTGTCTTTGCACCACGATAGGACTGCTTGTCAAGCTGCATCCGTTTTCGCTGGTGATTGTTAGGTCTACAACTGTGGTTTCATCAATAGTCACACTTTGAGAATCTTCGCCATTGCTCCAGAAATACTCGTAATCAGGCATGGCCTGTAAGGTTACGAAATCACCCTCGCAAAAGTTCACACTTCCGATTATCGTAATGCTTGTGTCGGGAACGGCAAAGCTGCTAAGATTGACCCCTGTGAAAGTTTGCCCACAAAAGTTCTCATGTTGCAGTTGGTAGTCACCACCGCTTGTTACTACAATCTCATTGGCAATCTCGCCTGTGGACCAAACATTGCCAAGCATCTGGTTTGAAATTAGTCGGATGCTATCACCTTCACACATAGGTAAATCTCCCTGCACTTGCACGCCTAGTTGTGCAGGATTGTCAACAGTCACATAAAACTCTCTGGTAGTTGTGCAACCAAATAAATTGGTCACGGCAACAGAATAAGGGCCTTCTTCATCGATTACGGTCGTAGGGGTTTCATCTCCATTGGACCAAACATAGGATGTTGGATCTTCGATGCTTGCATCAAGCGTTATCTCTTCACCTTCGCATATGCCGATGGGTAGTCCCTCATTTAGTTCGAAGTCAGGCAGGAATTCATATTCTACGTTAACAGTGTCGGTACCTAGATAGCAACCGAATTCGTTGTACATTTTCAGCCAGTAAGTACCAGGGGCAAAGACTAATATCTCAGCACTTTCCTCCCCTGTGCTCCACTCGTAAACATAGCCCTGATCTACGCTCAGGGTGGCAGGTTCACCGTAGCAAAGATTAGGAATATTAGCGACGTCGATATCCGCTGATGCGCTTGCCGCTTGGCTATTTAGTAACACTTTGAAGCAACCAAAATTGTTTTCTTCATCAGGCTCAATAGCCACTCCATTTGGTCTTCCTGGCAGTGCCGCATCTACTTCGTAAAGCAAATAAAGCAGCGAATCACAAGAACTGTCAGGGGTTGGTAGCAAGTGATAGAAATTGATTGATTGTTGTGGGCCGATATTGAGCTGGCGGAAATCTGAAGCATGGAAATCGGTTTCATCCAGTACTTCGTCTTTGGACCAATAGAATTTCGTGATGGCTTCTCCGGATACTTGAGATCCGGTATTTGTGATTTGAAAATTAATGCTAAAATTAGGGCCTGAGAGGTCGGTCAAATCGATTGTGGGGCAGTCACTTGCCGCCACGTAATCCACAAACGTGGGTCCGTCGGTTTGAAGAACAAAATTATCCAATCGCATTCCCTGCCGAGTATTGCAATCGTCATCAGGAGTAAAATTGCTGCTAAACTTGCAGCGGAACATTACATTCTCCTCATTTGCCAGAATAGGGCTAGCATTGTAGTTGACTGGCTCGTAAAAGTCACGCACGCCTGTCCAACCATGTTCACCGCTGAAAAAGTCCATGTTGTTGCTGTCGTACCAATTGGTGCCGGTCCCATCATTTGCGTAACCCAGGACTTTCCAGGAAAGTCCTCCATCAACGGAGTATTCAAGATTGGAACCATCACTGTAGCCCTCTGTTGCCTCCGATGCAGAAACACTGTATAGGTTGAAGTTCACAAATACTTGATCTTGTTCGCTCAGGTCAAAGCTTGGAGATTCCAGGTACCAGATGGGTCTTGAAGTCTGGTCAGCACAATAAGTGTCTATCTGATCTGTAAACCATTCCAGTGATCTACGCAGGGAAGTGGAAACATCTTCACCTGGAGCTGTCTGGTGACGGAATCTATGCTGCAATCCCATTTCTTCTTCAAAGTCGCTGGTGTACGGCTTCCAACCATCGATTACATCAGCATTAAAATCGTTGATATAGGGATAGCTATTCAAGACACTTACGTCTAGTGGCCAGTTCCCAATATTGTTCATCTCCTGACTTTCCACTATCGTCTCGCCAGAGTCGAGCACATAGAGTAAATAATTATGATCATCCAGATCATTTCCGACAAAAAGGCTGGTATTCAGGTAGCCATAGCGATCAGGTAGGATTCCGGCCATTTCTTTGGTATCGATCAAAACATCTCCAAGATCCAGGATTGTGTCTGTAGACAGGTAAAAGTCTATATCAAAGTTGTCCGTTTCGAAATTGCCTTGATTCTTGACCTTCATTTCAAGTCTGATCAATGAGGTGTTTGTGCCCAGTTGAAGGGACTTTTCATAGTCAACATAAAGATCTGAATACGCCTCTCTAATTTGGAAATTATCCAGCATACAGCCGGCGATTTTGAGGTTTTCAGTTTCGATATCATAACTCACTATGGGTGTTGCGAAATTCAACCTAAAACGAATGGTCGTCTGATCTGCAAATTCCGCCAGGTCTAGTATATAGTGAGTGGTTCTGGCGTTATCTCTACCCTGGTAAACCGTGACATCTGGTAATACGGGCTCATGAAGATCAAAAAGCAGGTCAGAGCGCTGGCTGCCGATTCGTTGATCTTCGCCACTCACTCCATCGTATTGCCAGTTGCTAAGCCATTGCTTTTGGGAGCTGAGATTTGTTTCTAATAAGTTCCAGCTTGCCCCTCCATCGGTGGAGTAGGAAAAGTTTGCGGCAGATTCTGCATGCGTTTCGTAAACATCATCAAACTCGAGTAAGAGGTCGAATTCCATGATCGGATTATCGATTTCGCTGAGATCAAAAACAGGGGTGTATAGATGGGTTCTCGAACCTTCATTGCAGGTGAGTTCTTGTCCAGTTATATAGGCGCGTTCCCCCTCAAATGCTCCGTCGTAGAAATTGCTTAAGGGAAGATCAATCGTCCAGGGGTCTTCTCCGAGGCTGCTTTCGTGGTACCATTCCTCCTGATTGCTTTCAAAGCCATTTGCATATGGCGGTGATTCCGCTTCCATCTGTTGGAAGAGAAAGCTACCAGAATTGTTGCTTTCTCTCATTTCGTCAACCTCCCCTTGCTCATCTATTTGGTACAAGATATAATATTGCCCTTCTTGCTGATTTGGCTTCTCAAATTCGAAGACCTCCTCGCTCAAGGACTCCGCATCGAGATCGCATTCGTGCTGTCCTAACAGGGTGTCAAACACATCCCATTCAGCATCAGTAGACCAGTAGAATTGCACATGGACTTCTGTGGCTTCGACTTTTCCGCTATTGGCTAATTTAAAATTCAAGCTAAAATCCGTGTCAGTGGATTTTCCAAACCTTAGCAAGTTTCGATCTTCGATCGATAAGTCTGGCTTAGCAGGGCCAACATAAACATCATCAATGATCAATCCATCATAGTCGTCGCTATTGTTTTCGTAGTAGAAACGAATTTTTGCAAAGCGACATGATTCCAAATCTTCCAAACCGATGTTTAGGTGTTGCCAATCGTCATTTTCTGAGGCTGGTAAAGATTGCCAGGGTTCAAAATCGATCGCATTATCAGTGGAGTAGTATAGAAAGTCTCTACTCTCAAAATGGGATTTATACCAGAAAGACAAAAACAACTCTTCTGAATTGTCAAGATCAAGGTATGGGGTTTCCACATAGTGATTCTGAACCGCAGAAGTGGGGAAATGATGGCTGGTGCTCCAGGCATTTTGTCCGGAGTGAGCCCCGTCTACATGATGTCTGAAACCAGTACCAAAATGCCAAACGATATCGGTCTCCGGTTCGTTGAGACCAGTTGCCCACATTTCTTGTCCAGAGTCAAAATCGTCAAAGTAGCCTGCGCTATAGGTGCTATCAATCCTTATCAGCGAATGCGACACATTATCTAATGAATTGGTTTCCGGCACTATTCCCTGCGATTCTACCTCTTGCAAAATGTAGTACTCTCCTACGTAGAGTTCGGGCAGGTTTTGTAGATTCACTGTGTACGGCTGCGGTGTTACTCCCTCAGCAGCGTTTGCCTGGACTTGATCAATCAACAGGTCGTCTTCATCAAGAATGCTGTCTTCAGAAAAGTAATAGGTCAAAGAATATTCTGTAGAGTAATCGAGATCTTGCTCACATTCGAAAGGCACAGTTATCTGTACCTCGGGCACAAATTTGGAGGCAATCTGAGTTGTTCCTGTCTGCCCCGATACGTTGAATTGCTGATCTCTGATCTCAAAATCATCGATCATCCAGCCGCAGTTCGATACGGTGTTTTCTCCTGTACTATAGAGGCAAAATCGGAAAGAAACCATCGGCTCACCGATCAGCTCATCCAGCCCTGCTGATGATATAGTGTATTCGTTTTCTGAGCCGGTAAAACCAGTCACCAGCAGCTCACCGTTGTCAAAGATTCCGGCATACCAGTTTCGTTTCTTTATGGGATTTAACACTTGCCAGTTCTCTCCTCCATCAGTGGAATATTCTACCTGGCCACCATCTTTGTTTTCCGGGTTAATTGAGAAATCCCTTTGCTGTGTGAAGGTCAGAGACCTCGGAACATCGTCAGCACTAAAATCAAAGACAGGACTTTCCAGGCAGTAAATAGATTGGGTTCCGTAAGAGCCGTCGAGATTTGAGCTCCAGGCATTTGTGCCTGAAGAAGGATCAAGCGCATCTGGGCAGGTGGAACTGCCAAGTTCCCATTTGTCTTCACCGAGAATTGCATAGTGGGACCATTCCGGCTGAACTCCTTCAAATGCATCAAAAAACGGAGGTGTTATCTGCGCATTCAGGGAAGTGCATAGCAGTAGAAACAGCAGTGCAATTCTTACTTTCATGGTGAGTCGCTTAGATGAGCAAAGAAATGTTTTTCCGCACGATACAGGGGTAACGACACGAATTTCAATTTTCAAAAAGAAATGGCGGGGATACCAAATCGAAATGCTCGAATCGAACAACACAAAGTTAAGACTTACAGGCTATTTATTAGAATTCGAGAGGGACATTTTTGAGATTCGTATACCGTCTGTGGACTCACATTTTAGCGCCACTTGAAAACTAAATCCGCATGAAAAAGAAAATAACATTGAGGGGGCTATTAATGTGAACTATTAGGTCAGACTTAAATTGAATTCTTGCATCTATGCATGAAATAGCTGTATTTGAATGGCTTGTGGGGTTTTGCGCTTTTGTAATGATTGAGAGTAATGTCTATGTGTTCCAGTGATGACAATCGAATATAAGTAGTGGTTATGCGTAAAGAAGCCTAAGGATTTATTTAATGAGTGATTGTGCTATGCATAAGAAGGGATCAGTCTAGAATTATTTGCTTTGTTCATGGCGTTAAGTGCCTTTACCAAGTCTAATTATTAGACAGGTTTTTTTGCGCAGGAATGACCAAATTTTGACTCATTTGAGGCTATTGTTGTGCTTGAACGAAATCTTGCTTGATTGAGCATATCCGCCACTTATAAATGTAATTTCCTTGCCAAAAAGAAAAACCAGGACTGCGCTGTTTTTCTGGTTTCGCGAGGGGGATAGTGGCAAAATAGCCGCGGGCGAAGTGGTATAAGTAGTGCCGCTGCCGTGGTGAATGGCGGCCCAGGGGGGCTCGGAGTTTACGGAGAGACCCGCTGGGCTGACCATGAACAGGCAGCGGTGCTGCTTATACAAGCGTAGCACGGGGAGTCCGTTTCCACGTAGGGAAGGCGTTTCGCTCCTAAAAAATAAAATATTGGACTGCGGTGAATGACGAATTTTATGCCGTAGTCTTCTGTGGAAAGACTTCGGAGGCGATTTTCATGGCAGTTGCAAAGGCTTCCATATCGATGTTCAGCTCTAGCCCTTGTCCGGCCAAATACATGATGAGATTTTCCGTGGCAATATTGCCTAGCAAATCATCTTTTGCAAAGGGGCAGCCTCCGTAACCCTTTATTGCTCCATCAAATCTTCGACAACCGGCTTCGAAGGCGGCAGCGATTTTTTCTTCCCAATTATGCGGATGAGAATGGAAGTGTGCCCCTAGCTCCAAGTCAGGAAAATCCACCGATATGATATGGTAAATTTCTGAAATTACCTTCGGATTGGCCACTCCAATAGTGTCGGAAAGCGATATGGTTTGGATGCCCATGCTGTAGAGCCGATCTACCCAGTGCTCCACCAGTGCCGGATCCCAAAAATCGCCATAGGGATTGCCAAAAGCCATCGAGAGGTAGACCACAAGGTGTTTGTTGTCCAGATCGCAGAGGTCTTTTATATCGGCTACAGTTTCCAGAGATTTCTCAAGGCTTGCGTTGGCATTTCGCTTCTGAAAGGTCTCGGAAATAGAGAATGGATAGCCAATATATTGAATTCTGTCATAGAAAATCGCGTCCTTGGCTCCTCGAAGGTTGGCCACAATTGCGAGTAATTCACTGTCAGAATTTTCCACCTCCAGCTCAGCCAGCACCTTTGGTGTATCCTTCATTTGCGGGATGTACTTGGGCGATACGAAGCTGCCAAAATCGATGGTGTCAAAACCTACTTGCAGTAAGGCATTGATGTAACGGATCTTGTCCTCAGTTTTGATGAAGTCATCCAGACCCTGCATGGCATCTCTCGGACACTCGATTATTTTGACTTTTGTGGCGTTCATCTCGGGCAAAGATAGCTCTTTTTGATGAGTAAATGTTTCTCCGGTATGCTGTCGTCTTCAGGCTCAGAGTCTGCGATCCAGAAAATCTTAACTTAGCAAATCTTTAACCAAAATATGAATTGACAAATGGAAATGCAGTATAGAAATCTAGGTCGATCGGGTTTGATGGTAAGTGCTTTATCGCTGGGATCCTGGGTTACTTTTGGAAAGCAGGTAGACATACCAAAGGCTACCGAATTGATGGCTACGGCCTATGAGAATGGGATCAATTTCTTTGACAATGCTGAGGTGTATGCACATGGCGAGTCGGAGCGAATTATGGGTGAAGTGCTCAAAGAGCTTGCCTGGGACCGGAGTTCTTATATTGTATCCAGCAAGGTTTACTTTGGTCGGGGTGGTCAATGGCCAACACAAAAGGGACTGAGTAGAAAGCACATCATGGAGGCTTGTCATGAGGCTTTGGATAGATTGCAAGTAGAGTATCTGGATCTGTTTTTCTGCCATCGTCCGGACAAAACCACGCCCATTGAGGAGACGGTACGGACGATGAATACGCTTATACAGCAGGGCAAGATTTTCTATTGGGGTACCTCAGAGTGGAGTGCCCAGGAGATTACTGAAGCTCATTCTGTGGCAAGGGCGTACAACCTGATTGGGCCATTGATGGAGCAACCGCAGTATAATATGTTTCATCGCAAAGTATTTGAGGTTGATTACAATCAATTGTATAAGAATTTTGGCATGGGTACCACTATTTGGTCTCCTCTGTACTCTGGTTTGCTGACAGGGAAGTACAATAAAGGCATTCCAAAAGATAGTCGCCTGGCTGTGAAGGGTTATGAGTGGTTGAAGGACCGAATCTACGTCGAGGAGAAAATTGAAATTGTGAAAAAGCTGGGAAGGCAGGCCAAGCGCAACGGAATGAGTATGACTACAATGGCCTTGGCCTGGTGTCTGAAGAACCCAAATGTGAGCACGGTGATTTTAGGTGCTTCGAAATTATCTCAGTTGCAGGAAAATCTACAAGCCCTTGAAGCTGCCGAACTGCTGAATGATGATATGATGGCCAAGATTGACAAGGTATTGGGCAACAAACCGCAGCAACCTATCTTCTAGATCAGGGAAGATTTCTATTAAAGTCAATGTTAATCATTCGCCAATTTTCTTAGGAGAATTGGCGATTTTTTATGTTTTTAGTTTCTCATGAATTTTACCCCGGAATTTGAACAGGCTTTTGATATGATGGAATATGGCAAAGACCATGTCTTTCTTACAGGTAAAGCCGGAACAGGGAAATCTACCCTGCTCACCTACTTTAGAAAAATGACCAGCAAGCGAATTGTTGTATTGGCTCCAACCGGTATTGCTGCCCTAAATGTGGGAGGGCAAACAATTCATTCATTTTTTGGATTTCCTCCAAGACCTATGAAGGCAGGAGAAATCAAGAAACGGAAGGATGATAGTATCTACAAAAATCTGGATGCCATCGTAATCGATGAAATTTCGATGGTGAGAGCAGATATGCTGGACAATATAAATCTGTTTCTCAAGAAGAATGGACCGAGGAGAGACAAGGCCTTTGGCGGTATTCAAATGATCATGATTGGAGATCTGTTTCAGTTGCCACCGGTAATTTCTTCCGAAGTGGAGCAGCAGCTGCTGGATATGCAGTATTATTCGCCCTTCTTTTTTAGCGCCTATGCCTTGCAGGGAGCCCCCTTGCAGTGCTATGAACTTAGCCGGGTATTCCGTCAATTGAATCAGGATTTTGTGCATTTGCTGAATCAGGTTCGTGTAGGAAATGCCGGCAGCAAGATCATAAATGCGCTCAACAAAGCTTATCGGGGTCCCTATGGAATCACCTGGACGGAGAATACGATTATCCTAACTGCTACAAATTACATGGCCAGGAAAATCAATGAGAATCGCTTGAACCGGTTGCCCTCAAAGCTTTTCAGTTATAAGGGAATCAAAGAGGGGGAAGTAGGAAAAATGCAGCTGCCGACCGACGAAATTTTGACACTGAAAGTCGATGCTCAGGTCATGTTTGTGCGCAATGATATGGATGGTCGATGGGTCAATGGAACACTTGCGCGAATCTGCGAGCTGGGCACTGATTATATCATGGTAGAGATTGTGGAGGCGGACAAGGTGCAACGGTATGATGTTCAAAGGGATGTGTGGGAAATGCGGAAGTATAGCTTCAATCAAAAGAAACAGGAAATCGAGTCCGAAGTGGTCGGTTCCTTTGAGCAGTATCCCATTAGATTGGCCTGGGCGGTAACGATTCACAAGAGTCAGGGCAAGACTTTCGAAAATATCGTTATAGACCTCGGTAGAGGGGCTTTTGCGGCAGGTCAGGTGTATGTTGCCCTTAGTCGTTGTACTACCCTGCAAGGAATTAGCCTAACCAAGCCTCTGAATCCCAGCGACATATTCGCCGACGAGAAGGTGGTAGCCTTTGCACATGAGAATGGCATATACAGCTGATCGAGGCCCTTGTTATGCGATCTTTACAAGTTTTGATGAGATAACGGCTCTATCTTGCAGGATATTAGCGATTTATGTTTAAGAAAGGCGTGAATTTTAGGGGAAATGTTTTACTTTAGTAGTAACTAAAACTTATTACCCTTGCCATATAAGGAGCACGAAGTAACCAAAATCTATTTCTCAATAGGGGAGGTGGCCGACAGATTCGACGTCTCGAGGTCGCTGATTCGCTTCTGGGAAAAGGAGTTTGATGCCATTAAGCCAAAGAAAAACAGGAAGGGCAACCGACTGTTTACTAAGAAAGATATAGAAATACTTGAAGTCATTTATCATCTGGTTAAGGAAAAAGGATACACACTGGATGGCGCCAAGAAGCAACTGAAAAATCGTAAAAAACTAAGCGATGATAAGTTTGATATGGTGCGATCGCTCAAAAAAGTGAGACTTTTCCTGGAGCAAATCAGAGATAATATGCCGCCTTCACAGAGCAGCTCCTAAAGAATGATTCGGCGACGGATTGAATTCACTCTGATCCCAGCCCCAATAATCACTGTTTCTGCTCTTACCCCAAGGTATTCCTGACTGCGCAAAGTAGCATTGAAATCCACGAAACAATTATGTTTGAACTGGTAGCTGATAGCCAAATCAGCATACCTTGTCAGGCTTTCTGTGCCCTGTAGCATCTCTACGCCATATTCCGATTCCCTGCTACTGTTCGACAGAAAGATATTAGCGCCATAGTTGCTGCTATCTGCATCCAGACCCTGCCACATCAATGCAGCACGAGCCTGCAAGCTGAGCTTTGGCCCGATGTGGTAATTGGACTTGAGCATCAACTCACGTAGATTGGCTCCGAGCGGGTGTGCCAGCGGCTGATTATAATGCGTATAGTTAATCTTCGGATCGTCATGAGTGTAGGTATACGGGCGCAATCGATTCCATTCCAATTGCAAATGCAGGCCCTCTAACAATAAGTCGTCGCCACGAATACCCAACTGAATCCCAAACTTGTTTGCCCACCAATCTGGCTCATCCTTCAGCTTGAAAAAGGAAAATTCGTCAAAAACCAACTGACCATAGAGGGCAAAGTGCCTAAGCAAAAGCGCCTTGGCATTCAAGCCCACAAGCACATTGTCCGGACTGCCCAATTGATGCTCAATAAAACGGTAAAGAATCAGTGGATTAAGGTAATTGAGATCAAATCCATTTTCTCTGGAAAACACAACCGATTCGAAAAGGCCAATATTCAACCAGGGCCGCGCATGGATGCTCAGATGATGAGTGGCCATGTATTTCCGTTTCAATAACTGATCATTTGGCCCATCAAATTGCTCGATCAGTTCTGTAAACAAATTTTGGTATTGCAGCTTCCAGACCTTAGTCCGAAACTGTAGAAAAAGCCGGGCATTAGAATAATCCGAAAGCATCAGCGATCGCAATCCATCGCCAAGAAACTGCCTGCCATGCCCAAAGCTTATACTCATCTGTGGTAAGGCCTGAACACGAACATATCCACCACCACTGAAATAATCAATGACCGACTTATCACCCAGCGTACTGGAGAGATAGGAAGTGTATCGACCCTCATAGGGAACCGCAGTATCAGCCCTCAACTTATCAGAGAGGTACTTTGGGTAAATGGTCTGATTATCAGTAAGAAAAGTGTGGAAGCTAAGTCGTTTTCCCAAGCTTCCCCTCAAGTCAATTCCCTTGCCATTATGCAAAACCAAATCGGCATCCAGTTCTTTGCCAAATGAGAAGTTGATGACCGGATTCAGCCGCACAACAAGCCCATCTTTATCAATAACCAGGCAATCTGCAGGCTGTTTGTAAAAGTGTCCAAGTACCGTTCGCTTACTGCTAAATTGCTCAGAATTGGCCCAAAATTCCAGACTGTGCCTTTGCCATTGTTCGCGATGAGCAATCCGGCTAGTCGAATCCCGAAGGATTAGCTTGTGAAGATCAGCCCTTGAAAGCGGCTTTTGACTCAAATGCACATCGGCAAATGCTCCAGTTCGTATCTCCAGTTCCTCAGCCGCATCAGCGTAATAACTGGAAAAAGGCAGGAAGCTGTCCTGCGCAAAACCTGATTGAAAGGGATAGGTGCCAGCCAGTAAACACAAGAGCAAAAGCCAAACATTCAATCGCATATCAGCAAGCTAGGGTGGAGGAACAAGCGGCAACTAGCCCAGATATTTCTCCATTTTTTCTTTAAACGAAAGCATCTCCGTAACCATATACCGCAGTGTTTCCTGAAACTGCAACTTGGTCGTTTCAATCTTCTCACTGCTTCCTTTTACCTCCTCTAACACCTTCTGCTTCCGCACACTCAATTGCTCAATTTCAGCACTTAGTTGCTCCACCAGCTCCTTCTTCTTTTGCAAATCCGCATTAATCTGCCGAATCTCATCTTCCCTCGCCACCACTTTTTCCTGAATCGACGCCTGCAAACTACTCGTAAATTTGTGCTCCTCATTTTTGAGCACAGTCGTATAATGATCCACACTCTTCAGCAAACCCTCTTTGGTAGCCCCCATCGTAGAACCAGTAGCATAAGCCGATTTAAAACGCATCTGCTCATCCATATCCATCGATTCCAAAGCCTCTACCGATTTCCTGTACTCCCAAAAATCATAGCCAGCCTTATTGTTTCGCTCCAATATCGACTGCAACAACTCGAAATGCTTCTCATTAAATCTGGTCGGTTTTTCCAATGACATCTTCTTTTTTTTGCTAAGGTAATGTTTTTTTGGGGCTACCCCCTGCCCGGCCTAATGGCTGCTACTTCAATCGGCTTCGCCTCTTTCCGCAGCAGCCATTAGGCCGGGCAGGGGTCGGGCTTTCCGCTATTATTCACCTTGTCCAGCGTGGTTCGGCTTATGCGCTATGTGGTCTCTCCGCAGGCTCCGAGCCCCCATAGCGCATGCCTCACACGCACTGGCCGGCGGCTCATACCGCTTCAATCCCTTAGCCGGGTCTGCGGCAACTTTACCTTTTGGCATAAATCGAGTCCCAATTTTGCGAATGCTGCCATAAAATCTACAACTTGGAGACGATAAGCTTCGGGCCACGCGTTGCTAGTGCGGATGAAGAGAGGGGTACAATGTCTCGTGTGCGCAGAATCCATAATTTTCGATCAGACTTTATCTTGTATGTTACGATTGCTTTTTCTTTTCTTGTTTCTGCTACTGAACCTTACTTCCTCGGCTCAGGTATCTTCAAAAGCAAAGAAACTCTACCTCGACAGCTTCGACAAAATGTTGTTCAAAGAGTATGATGAAGCTGAAGAAATGCTACTCAAGGCGGTGAAGATGGAGCCAAAATATACGCAGGCCTATTTGCAATTGGCCAAGCTTTATGAACAGACCGAGAACTACGATAAAGTGCGAGAAGCCTACGAACGAATCCTGGAAATCGAGCCCAGGTTTCAATACAAGGCGCTCATTAAGCTGGGCGATCTTGCGCAGTTTACAGAGGATCTGGAAACGGCTACTCAACATTATGAAGCCGCCCTGGCTGATCCTGCAATCACCGAAAATCCTCGTGCTTATGTTGAGCGCCAGTTGGCCAACTGTCGTTTCATTGTGAAAGCAATGGCCAACCCTGTACCCTTTGATCCCATTGACCTTGGTCCAGCCATCAACAGCAGTTTTGATGAATACCTGCCCAGCCTCACGGCGGACGAGCAAACCCTGGTATTCACTCGGCGCTTTGACAGTGTCATTGCACCAAATGAGGACTTTTATATCAGCGAGAAAGACGAAAATGGGGAATGGCAAATGGCAGAAGACATCGGAAAGGATATCAATACGCCTCATCAGGAAGGCAGCATAGCCATCACTCCTGATGGTCAAAAGCGCTTCTTTGCAGCTAAAGATCGATGGAATACCATCGGAAGCTTTGATCTGTACTACTCCTATAAACTGGACGGCGTATGGGTGCTCCCCCGAAATATTGACGAACCTATCAATACCACGGCCTGGGAATCACAACCTTCCATTTCGGCTGATGGTCGTACGCTATATTACAGCAGCAACGCTTCTGGCGGTATAGGTGGTCGAGATATCTACAGAGTGCACCGGCTGGAAAGAGGCTGGTCGGCACCCGAGCTACTTACTGACAAGATCAACACTGCTGGCGACGAACAATGTCCTTTCATTCATCCCGACGGCAAAACGCTGTACTTTTCTTCAGATGGTCATGTTGGCATGGGCGATACGGACATTTATATGTCGCAACTAGACGAGAACGGACAGTGGTCAGAACCGAAAAATCTTGGCTATCCGATCAACAATAAATTCAATCAGAGTGGATTCACGGTCAGTGCAAATGGAGAACGTGCTTACTTTACGAGTGAAACCGAAGAAAACGGATTAGACATCTTTTACTTTGAATTGCCGCCTGAGATTCGTCCGGCAAACGTTACCTACGTCAAAGGCAGGGTTATAGATGCAGAGAGCGAGCAAGCAGTTCAGGCCGTGATTGAGATTATTGACCTCGAATCCGGCGAAACAATAAATAAGGTAGTATCTGATATCTTCGATGGCAAATTTCTTGTAACTCTGGCAGCAGGCAAGGATTATCTGTACAATGTAAGCCGCGATGGTTACCTATTCTATTCCGAAAGTTATCCCTTGAAGGAGATGCAAAAGGGAGAACCCTACAAGTTGGAGGTTCGGTTGCAGCCTATTAAAGTAGGAGAAACGGTCGTTCTCAAGAATATCTTCTTTGAGACAGGCGCATACGAACTAAAATCGATCTCCGAACCCGAGTTGCAAAAATTGATTGATTTGATGACAGAAAATCCTGCTATCAGGATAGAGATTTCCGGGCATACGGATAACGTGGGATCAGCTGATTCTAATCTGGTTTTATCTGGCAACAGGGCAAAGGCAGTAGCCAACTATCTCATCGGCAAGGGAATTACTCAGGATCGCATCAGCCATAAAGGATTGGGCGATCAGCAGCCGGTCGCCAGCAACGATACAGAAGAAGGGCGCGCTCAGAACCGAAGAACTGAATTCAAGGTCATAAAGTAGCTTCCGTGTTTTTGATTGTAGTTCCAAGGACAATCGTGGAGCGTAGGGCCTGTAGCTTATTAGTCAAAGCTTAAGCTCTGTACCTTGCAGCCTAAGGAATATCCATGTATTTGTGTGACTGCAGGCAGATTTTCCAACGCGGATTCTGTTTAACATATTCGACGATCAAGGGAATCATCTGATCTTTCTTGCCCCACTCAGGCTGTAAATACAGCTGACAGGTTTCAGGAACTTCTTGCTCATAAAGCTCAGCCCAGGCAAAGTCGCTTTTGTTGAAGACAATGACTTTGAGCTCCGAGGCAATATTTGTATTCTCCGATAATGGAGCTTTGAACTTCTTTGGAGAAAGGCAAAACCAATCCCAGCTACCGCTAAGTGGGTGAGCGCCTGAGGTTTCTATATGTGTTCTTAGTCCCTTTGCCTGCAACTTAGCAGTCAGGGTAGAAAGATCATACATCAAAGGTTCACCACCCGTGATCACGACAATTTTTGTCTTGCTTTCCACGGCAAACCTGACTAATTGATCTATGTTGATCACAGGATGCTTTGCGCTGTCCCATGACTCTTTGACATCGCACCAAACACAACCAACATCACAGCCTGCCAGACGAATAAAGTACGCTGCTGTGCCTTGGTACATTCCTTCACCTTGTATGGTATAGAAATGTTCCATTACGGGTAGCGCTACTTTGCAGTCAATTTCTGCCACACTCAATTGTCCCTTCACAAGTTCTTCCAAGTACTGAATTTTGACACAAAGGTAGCCCTTTTTGCACTGTTGAGGCCAGCTAATCCCAATATTTGCCAGTGATCTCTTCCACCCAATCCGGTTCTATGATCTCTTCTCTGGGCAAGAACGCCTTCATCACTGGCTTTATATCAAGCACAGGCGTACCGTCAATGGCATCTAATTCCAATACTGTCAGACGATTAGCCTCTCGGGATAGCACTTTGGCCACGCTTAGGCCGATTTTGTTTGGTCGGCTTTTATTTCTCTGTGCAAAAGTCCCCACTTTAGGCAGGTTCTTGTTGTTTCTGGGATGTCTGCACCTGGCTACAGCCTTTTCATCCGGTACTTTATGCATGTAAAAAAGCACAGAAACATGGGAAAATGCCGTTATCCCCTCAAGAGAATCTTCGGCTATGTCTTCGTTTAGTTCGATGCTAGAGACCTTTCCCTTCCATTGATCATCAACAAGCTCAGTACATTCATTACGAATTGTTCCAATAGCATACATTTCTATTTTCATAGACGGCAATTTAGATAGTCTTTGTAATTTGCAGGGCACTTTTTAAACCCTGTGAAGGGCAAAATAATTTCAAATGGAAAAGGATTCTCTGCTTTTGGAGGCGGCCAGCCGCCTCTGGACCGCTTCTGATTCGGGTGTTTGCTGTGCACCTGTTCGTGATTTGATTGATCCACTGGATCAGGAAAGCGCCTATCGCATTCAAAAGATCAACACAGATAAACGAATAGCTGGCGGAGCAAGAAAAATTGGCTGGAAAGTGGGCCTGACTGCTCGCTCTGTTCAGAAGCAGCTGGGTGTCGATCAACCTGATTTTGGCATGCTACTTAGCGATATGGAAGTCCCAAACGGCGACATTCTTTCGATAGATCAGCTTATGCAGCCGAAGGTAGAAGGAGAAATCGCCTTTGTGCTGGGCGCAGGATTGGACAAAGAATATATCGGTACAGCCGATGTGCTAAAATCGGTCGATTTTGCTCTTGCATCTCTCGAGATTGTAGGAAGCAGAATCAATAATTGGGACATTAAAATTGCAGATACCATCGCTGACAATGCCTCTGCAAGTCACTTTGTATTGGGAAATAAGCCGATGCCGCTGTCGCAATTGGATTTGGTAAACTGCAAAATGAGTCTCGAAATAAACGGAGAGCTTGTCTCTCAGGGAACAGGATTTGATTGTATGGGCAGTCCGCTGAGTGCTATTTTGTGGTTGGCCAGAAAGTTGCAAAAGCTTGGAACTCCCTTGCAAGCAGGTGATGTAGTACTGTCAGGAGCACTGGGACCAATGGCTGCCTTATCCAGGGGAGATAAAGTGCTGGCAAACTTTGATCAATTAGGTCAGGTACATCTTGAGATTTCATAAGGACTCAGGATAGCCTTACTACTCTTGCACAATTGCTAAAGATGGAATAATTTGCCCTTAAATCACGTAAAATAATGTCAAAGACAATGTTACTTCTTCGCTCGATGGTCTTGTTTGCCACATTTATGCTGATTGCATTGAGTTTTTCCTGCGGAGATGATGATCAGCCTGATGTTGACGAAAATGAGGAAACGGATACCATTTCTCAAGTATTGGTACACGTAGTTCCTACGCTCGATTCTGCGCGAACAAAGATCTTGGCAAATTGGAGATTAGTCCAGGTCGGTAAAGCAGAAAACCTAAGTACAACCAGCAATACCAGTCTAATGTGCTTTGATGATTTGCAATATTCCTACAACTTTGAAGGGGTGATGAGCAATCACAATACCTACAAGCTCTGGGAAATGCCAGATGATCGAATTCTCCTTGAGATGAACGAAGGAGCCTACGGTACGACCGATTACGACCTGATTCACCTCGACGATTCCGGCATGAAAATTCAAGAGCGCGATCGGATGAGCTCCTTTGTCTATTACTTTGAAAAGACCACCGATCCCTGCAATTAGAAATAATAAACCTTGAATGAGATGAAGAAAATCCTAACAGTTTTCTGCTTGCTGCTGACATTTGCCTTCTCTGGGGTCTTCGCCCAATATGAACAGCCGGTCAACAACCCTGAGTATGCCTTGTTTCTCAATACCATGTACGATAATAACTCCCGAACGATAAGTGTTCAGGAATATGCTGCGAGCACAGACGAATTCAATCTCATTTTGGATACCAGGCCGGAATCTGAATTCAATGTCAGTCACATCGCTGGAGCTGTGCAGGTAGGTTTTGAGGATTTTGCCTTTGATCTTGTGCAACAGTACCCGACCGATGCTAAGATATTGATTTATTGTTCGGTTGGAGGTAGGTCTGGCATAATAGGAGGGCAGCTTCGTATGATGGGTTATGCCGAAGTCTACAATCTATATGGTGGTATGTTCGAATGGGTCAACCAAGAGCAACCGGTCGTGAAAGCAACAGGAGAAACTACGCTAGAAGTCCATCCATTTGATGAAAATTGGGGGCGTTGGCTGGAGAAGGGAATCAAGACCTATGAGTAAGAGCAGCACAATTACTGCGAATAAGATTGCTGTATAATACTGGATTCGCAGCGTTTATTGGAAAGACAAAAAAGAAAAGGGGACAGCTCAAAGCTGTCCCCTTTTTAGTATTTGTTGCTTCCCAGGTCAAGCTGAAGCCCTGTTTGTACTAGCGAATAAACTTCGCCATCTGCTTGAATGCGCTCAGGCTCACTTTGTAAGGAACATATCTCAAAGGGACATCAATCACACTAGATTTGTTTAGCACTGCCTTCTGATGAGAGAAAGTTAGAAAGCTATGCTTACCGTGATAAGCGCCGATTCCGCTGGCGCCTACACCGCCAAAAGGCAGATCTTCCGACGCCAAATGCATAATCGTATCATTGATACATGCTCCTCCTGAACTGGTTTCATGTAGCACCTTCTTGGCTAGTTTCTTGTTCTTTGAGAACACATACAGGGCAAGCGGCTTTTCCCTTTCGTTGACAAAGTCAATTGCTTCTTCAATGCTGTCATAGCTTAGCACTGGCAAGATTGGACCGAAGATCTCTTCCTGCATTACAGTATCACTAGCTTTCACATTATCGAGAATGGTAGGACCGATATACAGATCCTCCATGTTGCGCTCTCCTCCATAATATACCTCAGCATCATCGATCATGCCTGATAACCTCATAAAGTGCTTCTCGCTGATGATTCGGCAGTACTCATCGGAGGTTGCGGCATCTTTTCCGTAGAATTCTTCGATCACTTCTGTCATTTTTTCCAGCAGTTGATCTTTAATCTTGCTGTTTACCAGCAGATAATCGGGAGCGACGCAGGTCTGACCAGCATTCAGCAATTTTCCCCAGATGATGCGTTTAGCAGTGAAGTTGAGCTGAATGTCATTATCGACAATGCAGGGACTTTTACCTCCGAGTTCCAATGTTACAGGAGTCAGGTGTTTGGCCGCTGCTTGATAAACGATCTTTCCAACTTGAGTGCTACCAGTATAAAAGATGTAATCAAATCTTTCATTGAGTAATGCCTGAGAAACCGGGACACCACCTTCGAAGACTGAAATGTAGTCTTCCACAAAATTCTCTTGAATTATCTTCGTCATTACTGCCGAAGTAGCAGGAGCAATCTCCGAAGGCTTCACCACCACGCAGTTTCCGGCAGCCATAGCACCTGCCAAAGGACTCATCGTAAGCTGGAAAGGATAATTCCAAGGTGCTATCACCAACACAGTCCCATAAGGGTCGTAATAGACCTTGCTGGTAGCTTTGAAATTTACCATGCCAGTCCTAACCTTTTTCGGCTTAGACCACTTTTTGAGCTTACTGATAAAGAGGTCAATCTCCCCCAAAACCATTGCAATCTCCGTCATAAAAGTAGTAAAGGGCGATTTGTTGAGATCCTTTTTCAGGGCATCATAAATCTCGGTTTCGTTCTCAAGAATTACTTCTTTTAATCGCTTCAACTGATCTATTCTAAACCCGACATCCTTTGTGATTCCTGTGTTGAAGAACTCCTTATGTCTTTGCAGCACAGAAGGAACCTGTTCTATCTTCTCACTTGCTGTGGTACCATTTAATGTACTAATCATGCTTTTAGATTTTTCGCTCGTTGTTTTACCCTTTGATTTTGAAATTTTCGGTAAAATTACTCAATTCCTTTATTTGTGTCTATAATTGACTTGTTTGTTTTGGCAGGATCAAAATCCGTACCGCGAACAGTCCTCTGTAAACTCATTTGCTGGAAAGCTCGGATTGACCTGTAGCTTGAGGAATTCATACTTCTCGAAGGTTCCTCTTTCGTCAGCCAATTCCAGAAGAACAGGCAACATGGAATCCTGGTCAATCAATATTTTAGTGTAGCTAGCGTAACTGGTGGGTACCTTCAGGCTCTGACCTGCACTAATATCGTAATAGTCGCTGATTCCTGAATTGGCTTCCATTATCAGGTATGGACATACTTTCAATCTCAATGCCATCTGATAGAGGTTTTCGCCCGACCTCACACTGGCCGTGGTATACTCAAATGTTGGGTCAGCAACTTCCATGATATAGCAATTGCGACCATGGAAAGTAGTTGAGCCGCTTATGCTGAAAACCTGATCGAAACCGCTCTGCGCATCAGCCCTCTTTTCCGCGTCTTTGAGGATGTCTTTAAAGATCGTAAATCCACTGTTCATCACCGGGTTGTGCTGGCCATCGAGCATTGTAGAGCCTACGGGGTCCAGCTTTACATTCATATAGGGGAATCCATTGGGGTTGACGAATGCCTTTCCATCGTAGACTCCTTCCCTCCAAAGCACTTCGATTCCTTCATCAGGGGAGATCGTCTTTAGATACAGCTTGTATGGGTTGACCTGCAGTCGAACTGCTGTTTTGCCATTGATTGTCTTTCCTCCTTTCAGTCGCTCAAATTGTTTGAG
>JAHDEE010000111.1 GCA_020629005.1 Chitinophagales bacterium | reverse complement strand
GCCGCTGGCGGTGGCTCCGACCTTAGGAGGAGACAGCGACAGCGGATACACGAAGCGACTGCATGCTGCCTTCATTATAGCGGATAGCCGGGAGCCCGTTTCGACGGCCGTGTTGGTTTCGCTCCAAAAATTTTAACTGGTATTAGCGGTCAAGCTGCTCTAAGATCTTAGCTGCCTTTGTAGCTCTGTTGCGGTCTGTGTTCACAACTTTTCGAAGGGCTTCAACTGCCAGTTCGGGCTGATTTGTTTTGAGATAGGACAGGGCAAGATACCAGCGGGCAATCTGTCGGAAGCTGGATTCGCCTTCGCTCAGATTTTTGAGCATTGGAATGGCCTCTGCGATTTCTCCTTGCTCGATTTTGGAGACGGCAAGAAAGAAGCTGGCTTCTGGATCATCGCTATCAGTAGTCAGATACTGTTGGAGATTTTCTTCTGAGTCTTGAAACTTTCGCTGATTAAATTGTAGCGAAGCCCTTTCTAGTGCAGTAAGCTTCTCATCTGCTGTTCCGCGAAGCCCACTGTCCCAATCAGGAGTGCTGTAGTATTGTGAATAGAGCTGCTGTGGATCGGTGGTACCGGCCCAGGGACGAAGAAGCATGAATGCGAAAACGATACTGGCTGCAATGGCAGAAAGAAGCATCAAGCGCCTGGTCCTGCCGGTCCTGGCTTTGTTGTTAATATTGCCTTGTTGCAGGTTCGGCTTGTGTTGATCTGGACCTGTAGAGATCGACTCTTGCCCTATGCTGGGAAGTTGATCCTCGAAATATTTATTGCCGACGTTCTTGATTGACTCTCTGAGCGAAGAGTCTTGCTCATGGTCGGTGAAGTGAAGGCCCAATCCTTTGTCAATCTCCTGGTATAGCTTTACCGTTTGTGCAAAGGCTACATCTTCCTGAAGTCGTTGTTCGAATTCCTTGAGCTCAAGATCTTTCAGTTCTCCTTTGAGATACTTGTCAATTTGTAAAGCCTGATCGTCCATGGTCTTTGCTTGTCTTCTTGTGTTTAGGCCTTGATCAGCCCCTTATACTCCGGATGCTCTTGAACCAGTTTGGTGAGTCTAAGTACGCATTCGGCCTTCTTTTTTCTGGCATAACCATAGCTGATGCTTAATTCGGTAGCTATCTCTTTAAGGTTTTTACCCTTCCAGTTTCGGCTGAGAATATTTCTACAGCTTTCCCCCAGTTTTTCGAACATTGCCCGGAATAAAATCTGCTTGCGGTTTTCCTTTGTGGTTTCTTCCGCCAGCGTCAGCACATCACTATTGTCTTCAGATGGCAAAATGGACATTTCTGTTACCCCTTTTCGTTTCCTTTTCTTCAATCGATTCAGCCACATGTTGCGGCATACATAATAGAGGTAGGCATCAAAAGGGCAGTTGAGTGAAAATGTTTCGCGTTTGGCCTGCTCGTAGATGGCCATCAATGCATCCTGTAAGAGATCTCGAGCATCCTGCTGATCACCATTGTTTTTGAGTACATAGTTAAGAACTGTTTTCGCAGACTGTTGATAGATTTCTTCGATCAGGGTTCTGTTATTTTGTAATAGTGCCTCTATGTATTTATGATCTGCGTGTTGAGTCTGCCTTCCATTCATTGTGATGAAAGTAGCAAAAAATGCCTGTCTGCTCAAATGGTGCCGGAGATAAATTGATTGGCAATGCGCAATTTTTGCAATTCCTCTTGCAGTTTGCTTGTGCGTTCATGGTTCGAGCAAATTCTTTGCAGCACAGGTGCTACGCAAACGAAGTAGGCAACACCTTTAAGGGCTTCTATTTCTGTCATCTATCGTTGCTCGTCTGTCGCGTAGCTACGGCTATGCTCCATCCTCGCGCCTCAGCTGACAAAAAGATAAGCTCCTTAAAAGGTGTCGCCTACTTCGTTTACGCAGCACAGGGGGGTAACAATAGCTGGTAGGCTTGTATCTGAGTACGAATACTGTATTACATTTTTCGTTGAGCGTTTCTCTCAAAAGCGCGAGTGCAGATATCAACTGTAGATTCAGTCTAAGAAGATTTCTACACGAGCTCATGTGTCGTTTGAAAGTAATGTGATTTCCGTAACTTCGAGTACCTAACATCGACCTCCAGCTCAGACAGATATTAAGTTCTTAGAAGCGCTCTAGCTCTAGTACATACTTAGCTTTAGAAGGAAATATGCGGGTCGTCTTCTGGCTACCCGTTTTCATAATAATATCGCAAATTTTAAAACCACCACTATGAATCTCTATGTCAGATTTTTATTGATGCTTGCATGCTTATGGCTTTTGCCAGAGCTTCAATTGCATTCACAGACAGTCGTGCCATCACGACTTCCCTACTCTGCAGGACTCCATACAAACTCCTTCACGTTTGATATTGCCAACAAGCCTGCGCTGAAAGCAAAGTATCCCAAAGACCCCAATCGACAGCCTTTTTACAGATACTTTTGGGAGTTTGGAGATGGCAACTTCAGTCGAGAGGCAAACCCACTTCATACTTACAAGGACGTTTCAGTCGACTATGAGCCTTCTGTTCGGTTGCTTCGTGTTTACGATGATGATGATGATGCCCCGGATCATATCAAGCTGCCGCCTACCGGTTCTCCCATAAGTTTTAGCAATAAAACAAGTCAACGCAACAACAGAACTCCTAGAATGTTCGGAACAGCAATTGCCTTGCAAACAGATTTCGATCCTAGACCAGGCGATTCTCTGATATGCGTGATTACTTACAGCAATGAATGTATCACTCCACAAAGTGGAGGTAGGATCACCCTCACTTATGATGACGACTTTTACGGAACACCAAAGTTGCAGGCATTTCATGGCGAAACGATCAACGCAAGCACGATGGATGGAAATCTCGTGATCAATTGGTCTTATCCTACGGGTGTAGTGGAGCAGCGAAACATTTTTGTTCGATTTAACACAACCAGTGGACCTGGTTTCGTTGGCAAGGACTTTCCCTTATCTGCTTCTATTACAGAAGACAGCAATACCTGTACTGGTGGCAGCCCGACATCTACTGGACTCTCAAGAACAGTTGTTAATTCGCATGATCCGAATTTTAAATATATGGAGGATGCTGCCGGGACCGAAGAGCTTTGCTATGACGGAATATACACACTCGAGTGCAGAGTGGATTTCCAAAACATCGGGGCTGGTCCTGCAAATCGTGTGATTGTTCAGGATTTTATTGACGAGGATCTGGAGCCAGGTACCATCAACCTGCAATCGTCTAAATTCCAGGTTCAGTCCATAGATTTCGATCCAAATACCAGATTGCAGACCTGGGAATTTAACTCGCTAAATTTACGTGGATTAGCAGAACCTCAGGCCGGAATTGATTTTCCAATTGAAGATACGGAGGGATATCTCGTCTACACGGTAGAAACCATGCCCCTGACGCATCAATGTCAGAAACTACTAAATCAGGCCATCATTACCTTTGATTGTAATGAGGCAATTGCAACTAACCTGGCTACTGTATCTGTATGTGGTGATGATATCGGCTGCACCGAATGTGGCACACTACCCACTGATACCATTGAACACGATTTGATTGTGGGAAGTACTAACGCTACAGGTCTAACGCTCCTGAATCCGGTAAACAATAATCCGGTCAATCTGAATCCAGGACCCATAGGTGGAGGATTGCAATTTGGTCGATGGTATCCACTAGCGGGACTTTCTTCAAGCACAGTTGGAGACCC
Source organism: Chitinophagales bacterium (assembly GCA_020629005.1). GTDB lineage: Bacteria > Bacteroidota > Bacteroidia > Chitinophagales > UBA2359 > JAHDDV01. The sequence goes on along the minus strand of JAHDEE010000111.1, from coordinate 16,040 downwards.
CCAGATATCGGGTGTTTGGAATCCCTATAACGCTTTGTCTAATCAACGCCTACATGTGCCAGGTTACTACTTCTCCTACAGTCAGGACTGCGAGTCCGGACTAACCTACAATTTGCCTTTGATTGCCTGTGGTCAGAAGACGATCAATACACAGGTAAGCTATGATTGCTCTGGCACAGATAAGACAGCAACGATCAAGGCCTGGCTGACTAATGCTGCCGGGCAAATTGACCCAAGTGCCGTCTGGTTCAACTGTGCAGACATTGGTGGAGATACGCTCATTTTGGAAGATATCAGAGCGGGTAGTTATCAGATTTCTGCCGTGGACAATCAAGGATGTGCATACTCCAAACTACTAAATCTCGACATTCCGATTCCACTTTGGGTGGATCAGGAGGCAACGAATAATGGAGGAACCTGCACATTGCAGGCACTACCTTCTGGTGGTAAACCAAACTACCAATACCTTTGGTCGGACAACTCCACCAACTCTACTTTAACGGTCAATCTGCCCTTTAGCAGCAGCGTTTCCGTTACCGTTACCGATCAGGATGGCTGCTCCTCCATTGTGCACTTCGATGCTTGCCCACAAAGTACTTCCAATGGCCCTGTTGGCCTTGGGACAGCACTACTCTTTCCGAATCCTGCAATGAATCTGGTTGTTTTCCAGTTTTCCGAACCAGCTGACAAAGGAGAAATTATGCTCTATGATGTCTACGGTCGATTAGTCTCGACTCAGGAATTGAAAATGCAGGAAACGAAAGTCGCCATGCAACTAGAAGGTTTAGCAGCTGGGGTATACACCTATGTAATACAACAAGAAGGCGGCATGCAAAGCGGAAAACTTCTCAAGCTGTAGCTTAAGAGATTGAGAATCAATAACTGCCTGATTTAGACGAGGCATTTTTCGACAGCATCCTTGTTGGCTGGTGGAGAAAAATAGCGATGGATAAATCTTTTCCAGCAAGTCAAAATGGACTTTATTGATTCTCTACCCCTAAGATAAGTATTAGCAAATGCGATGTTATATATCGAAGGAGAATTGCTATTTTCGTCTATGCACGGAAATGCGCTCCTTCGGTATGCTTACAGTCATTGCAAGGCGGATATTTGTCTTTTCCTCGCCAGCATCACGATCTTTTGTTTGACGGCAAACATTACCACGCTACGAGCACAGTCCACGGATTTTGCAAAGGCTTTAGAACTGACAGCGGAAAAAGATTTTGAGAACGCTTTGCCTTTGCTGCAAAAAGCCCTTCCGGTAATATTAGAGAACGAAGATTGGAGTCAGGCCGATCACTGCATCAAAGAGCTGGCAAACTGCTGGTATCGCATGAAGCAATTGGATAGTCTCTTCGCCTTTGCAAAGCGTACGCTTCCGCAGCTGCCATTTATCATTGCAGATACGAGTATTCACATCGGTTATGTACATACCTATGTCGGCTCAGCCAGGAGCAAGCAGAGGCAATATGAACTTGCCCTTCAGTCTTACGACAAGAGCAGGGCGATCTTTAGTAAGCAGGATTTTAAAGGCAATTTCGCGGCCTTCAGCTACAAGAATGCGGCCCAGGTTTGCGAGCGGCAACTTAACTATCAAAAGCAGTACTACTATCTGTCGGCTGCACTCAAAGCAGATACGACAAGAAGATACTCCGCATCGATTTATGCTTCCTTGTTAAACTACTACCAGTACCAGAATAAGCCCTCAAAGGCCCTGGAAGCCTATGAAATGGGGATTCCCTTTTGTCGGACTTCCAAAGATTCTGCAAGGTTGAATATCAGTGGCGCAGGCTTGCTGTATTCGGTTGCGGGCAAAAAACAATTAGCCCTCAGTCGACTGCAGCAAGCCATTCGTTATTTCAGCAGCAAAGAAAAATCCGGAAGTCTTTTGGAGGCCTACCGGGGACTTGCTTCCATTGCCAGGCAAGAACAAAACTGGGAAGTCGCAGAGCAACACTACCAGACCTCTTTGTCTATCGCAAGCAAGCATTTCAAGCAAGGAAAAGATCGGGAACTCGCCAAGCTATATCATGAGCTGGTCGGATTTTATTTGGACAAGGGAGACCTGGAGCAGGCGCTGCACAATTGTCAATTGGCAATCATCCAGGTGTTTCCAAACTTTGATAGTACGGACATTTCCGACAATCCCGGCTTGGAGGATATACCGATGGAGTCCTGGGCTATGACAAGCACTGCCACCAAGGCCTTTCTCCTTCAGAAGCTCTATAAAGAAGAACAGGACCTGAATCTCCTTCAGGATGCCGCTCATTGCTACCAGCTGTCTTTTGCAGTTAAGAATAAATTGGAAGGCTCCTATGATTCGGAGGATGCGAAACTGTATATGAGCGAGTACAAGCACGCAGATGTAGAAGCAGCGATACACGTAAACTATCTGTTGTACAAGAAGACCAACCATAGCGCCCACGTCGACGAAGCCTTCGCACTAATGGAGCAAAACAGGGCAGCAGTATTAGCTCAGGCTATTCAACAAAATATTGCGATGCGCATTTTTATAGCCGATGAACACTTGTTGCAGAGAGCGCAGCAACTAAAAGCAGGTATCGCGAAAGCCAGAATGAATGTTCAAAGTTCGGGAATGCATGAAGAGCAGGCTGACGTACTGCTGCCAGAAAATCCCGCTAAGCTAGCACTACAGGAAGAGCTGTACCGGCAGTTTGTTGATAGCGTCTATTTAGCTAATCCAAAGTGGCAGATTCCTGCCAAGGCACAAAGTTTGAAATTAGACGAAGCACAATCCCGTCTTTCGAAACTTGCCCCAAATGGACAGATACTCTCCTATTTTCTTGGCGATCAAAACAGCTATCTGATTAGCATTCGGCCCGATGAAGCTAGCTGCCATCTCATTGCAAGTGGTAGGGACTTGCAAGACCAAATTCAGGAACTCCTGCAAGAGTTTCGTCAGGGAGGGAAAAGCATGCAGAAAAACCCGAAGCCCTACATTGCGAAGGCTTTTGCTCTTTATCAAAATTTGTATCGTCCTTTTGTAGCCGAAGGTGTCGAACAAGTATTTGTGATTCCCGATAAGACCCTTTGCTTCGTGCCTTTTGACGCCCTGGTAGTGGATAGCACACAAAACTCCCTGGATGGCAGTTCGGCTTTCTTGCTCAAGCAGCAGCAAATCAGCTACGCCTCTTCCGCTTCGCTTTTGCTGACTGATGGTGAGCCCGGCGATTCACGCCCTGCACTACTAGCCTTGGCTCCTCTTTTTGAGCAGCAGCATCTTCCTCCGCTACCTTACACACGCGAAGAGCTGCGACTAATAAAGCAACACTATCCCAGTAGTAACTTGCTGATTTCGGAGCAGGCAAACGTTGGCGCTTTCCGCCAACAAGCCGCCAACTTCGATGTGCTTCATCTGGCTACCCATGCGGATATAGAGTCGGCTTCCGGTTTTCCGCGTATTGAGTTTATCGACTCCAGTTTGTATCTTCCTGAGTTATATGCAATGAATTTCAAGGCTGATCTGGTCGTGCTTAGCGCCTGCGAAACCGGTCTGGGGGCCTTGCGAAAAGGGGAGGGCGCCATGTCTCTGGCTCGCGGCTTCAGTTATGGAGGGAGCAAACATTTGCTCTCCAGTTTATGGAAGGTAAATGATCGGGCATCTTCCTCGCTTTTTGGGCACTTTTATGAATCCTATAGTAAGGGCATCAACAGTGCCGAAGCTTTACATGCAGCCAAGCTTCGCTATCTGGAGACTGCCGATCTGCGCAATGCATCTCCTTTCTATTGGGCGGGCTTCATCTGCATGCACAATGCCTTTCCGGTCTCGCAAGCAATCCAAAATTCGAGCAATAGCCAAAGTATATTTTTGCTATTCGCTGCCCTTTTGGCTGTAGTGCTGGCGCTCTATCTTTGGCATTCCGGAGTCAGGCCATCTGTTTGATATAATCTTTTGTGTTTCCCTGCTGAACTTTAATGTTGTCAGTTAGAAGTTCCAATGCAGATTATCGATGCTTTTTTTTGGAGCGAAGCGTTTAAGCTCGTGGAAGCGGGCTACGCGTGTTCCGCTATTATGGTGTACCTGCCTGCTTGTTCCTGCTCACTCCCTGGTGTCTCTCCGGCAGGCTCCGAGCCACCATGTAGTGGCAGTCACTGGCGCATGCAGGCACCCCATACCGCTGCACCCGCGGCTATTTTGCATCTTTGTTTGCTCGTGGTGATTTGTTCAATTAGCTCGGCCACTAGAATTGTGAAGGTGGATCAGCAGGAAATGTTACTGCCTCAAGTGTGTAGTGGCAGTCTTTTATTGCATGAATATGTGCCCAGTAGGACTAAGGGCGGATGTCGTTACATTCGATTGTTGCGACGTGTGTGATTGGTTCGATATAGCCCCGATAGAAACGGAAATGAAGGTGGCAGGCAGGCGACTGAGTGTGCCGCGGGCAGTGGCTCCGACCTTGGGAGGAGACGCTGCCCGTGGATACACGAAGCGACTGCATGCTACCTGAATTGCAGTGGATAGCGGGGAGTCCATTTCCGCGACCGTGCCTGCTTCGCTCCAAATTTTAATAATTACCTGATCAGTGTCACGTTGCCTTTTGAGAATACAGATTCCTCTCCTTCGCAGCCGGATACAGTGGCATTGTAATACCATACATAAACGCCCATCGGCAAGGCTTCACCGGAGAAGATTCCATCCCATCCTTCAGAGACATTTGAGGTTTCGAATAGCAGTTTGCCCCAGCGATCGAAGATGTGGAATTCAAGGTCCATGATCTTTGTGGGATCGTATGGGATTGGAAAGAATTGGTCATTCATTCCATCTCCATTCGGACTGAAGGCGTTGGCAACTCTGAAGGGCTCGGCATCTTTATCTCTTAGGTCAGTGACCAGAAATGTTTGGCTTACCGTGCCGCAGTCATCGGATACAGAAAGCGTGTAGCTGCCTTCTTCGCTTGCTATATAGCCAGCGTCGGTGCTGCCATCTGGCCAGGTGAAAGTCAGATCGGTCAGCGGAAGATTGATGGATGGAATGAGCTGTACAACATCCTGTTGGCAGTCGAGGAAGTAGTCTTCTGCCAGGATCGTGAGGGCTTCTTTTTCTTCTATCATCACCTCTGTATCCACAACACAGCCGATGGAATCCTGTACGTAAATCGTGTAAGTGCCTGCGCTGAGATTTTCGAATAGATTGCTTTCCTGGTAGTTGGCCGCATCCAGTGAGTAGCGAATAGTGCCGGTGCCACCGCTTACGATTCCAGCTTCAATACTGCCTGTTGACGAATCGGCACAGCTAGAAATGCTGCTTGCTGGTGCAGCGGACATGAGCACCTCAGCAACCACTACGGTCACGATGCTATCGCAACCAGCTGCACTGACAAAGGTGAGGTCGGTAGAGCTTCCGGCTGCTATTTCGTTCCCATCTACATCTATGCTTGTGCCGGCGCAAGCCTCGAAATCCAATTGATTGGTGATTGCTGTAACTTCTTGAACGAAGACTTGTAAGGTGGAATCGCAGCCTGTACTTGCCACGTAAGTGAAGGGTGTAGTGGTGCCAGGAGATAGCATCGTGCCATCAAACTCTGCCATAGTGCCGGTACATGCCTGCACTGTGATGTCCTCTTCGTAGTTATTGCATCTGGGTATCAGTGGCCAGAGTAAATCCAATTCCTCATCGCAAGTTAGGAAGGAAATGGTCATCGAGTCCTGTACTGCCGCCCAGCCATCTGCAATCGTAGTAGTGTCCATGACTAGTAAATAGTCCGGCTCAGGAAGATTTGGAAATTGATAGTTTCCGCTGGCATCGGTTGTTGTATTGCTACTTGTTATGCTGTCTGGTGTGGCAGTGAGATAAATGTTTTCTGCCGGTAATTCGCCTGGATCCTGAATTCCGTTTTCGTTTGCATCGTAAAACACGATGCCGTTTACAGTGCCGCTAGCTGGACTTAGCTCCAGGTCTATGGGATCCGATAGCACTGTGCAACCGGAGAAATTGGTCAGCTCAAGCTGGTAGGAGCCAGAGTCTTCTGCGATTAGATCTGCTGTGGTTCCAGCAGGATCTGGCAAAGGAGCACCATTAAAATACCATTGCAAACTAGCTATATTGCTCATGGCCGGCATGCATATGGTGTCAGGCGCACAGCTGGCAAAGCAGCCGCTAGGAACCACATTAAGGTTTGGTAAAGACTCGACATACAGGACATTGCTTTGCTGCTGGCAACCGAAGCTATTGACTGCCACTACATAGTAGGCACCAGCCTCTGTGACATCAATACTGGTTCCTTGTTCGCCATTGTTCCAGTAATAGGTGATGCCGGCCTGTGGGTTATCTACCGTAAATGTATTTAGCTCTGCTTCGCAGGAATTGCCGCCAGGACTGCTATGGAGCACAAATGGCGTGTCCGGGTTTTCATGTACAATGACTGGAAAGCCAGGCGTGTCGTAAGTGCAGCCTGTGCTATTGTCGGTGATAGTAAGGTGGAATTCGTAGTTGCCGGCACTCAGTACATTTCCGTTCCAGGTGGTAAAGAAGATACTCGTAGAGGTGCTGCCGTCTTCCAGCCAAAGGAAGGAGTAATTGCTATTCCAGGGCACCCTTAGGTTAAATTGTGTGCCTTCACAAATTTCGAGCATGTCGTAATGGCTTGCGACTTCCATGCCTATATCATCTAGTTCTCCTGCTGTGATTCGGGCGAAAGGAGGGGGCAGTACTTGTATTAACTCAGGCACAGTTTCAAAATCACAACCATCAGTGTCGGTGACGGTAACCGAGTAGTTGCCGCTGCTGGTTACGGTAATGATTTGGTCTGTTTGCCCGGTAGACCATAAATAAGAGGAGCCAGCCGGAGCTTCTAAATTGACCTGTTCTCCCTCACAAATTGGGGAGGCTTGAGAGAGGCTAATGTTGCCTAAGCCGTTGTTGTTTGCTTTAATTTCGATGCTTTGGGTGATCGTATTGGTGCAGCCTAAAGACGTGGTAATCGTGAGATTGACATCGTAGAAACCTGCTGTTTCATAGCTATGGTATGCAATTGCGGTGGAAGCGGTATTTGCTGCACCACTTGCCGGATCGTCAAAGTCCCACTGGTAGCTAATTATGTTTTCCGGGCTGTCGAAACTAAATTCTGTTGCTGAGCTAGCACATGCTTCCTGTGGATTGATTGTTCCCGCAGGAGGATCGGGCACAATTACTTCCACATCGTAGAAGGACTGGCAGCCCGTATTGGATGTAACAATCAGTCTGACATCAAAAATTCCTGGATCAGAAAATATATGGGTCGGATTGATGGCTGTGGAGGTGTTATCAGGACTAGATGGATCATCGAAGTTCCAGCTCCAGTTGTCGATGCTAGTGCCTGAAAGAAAGCTGGTTAGGTCATAGAATTCCACCTCGGCGCCTGCGCAGGCAGGTACGTAGGTGAATTTTGCTGCCAATGGAACGCTTATTACTTCTACATCAATCATCAGGCAGTTTTCGTTGGGCAGATTGTCGCTGGGTACCTCTCCCACAAGATAAACCGTATAATATCCAGGATTGGGATAAGTGTGGTTCGTGTTGGTTAAAGTGGAGGTGTTTTGAGGATTGTCAAAGTCTCCAAAGTTCCAGTTTAGACTGCCAGCAACAGCATTTGTCGAGGAGCTGTTCATATTGAAAAAGTTGCACTCGTTGGTGCTCAGTATGTCCATTGAAATGTCACCAGCTGGTACACAGCCGGCGGTGGGGGCGGTGCAGAATCCTCCCTGACACTGAGGGCAGGTGCCACAATATTCGAAAATGGTAATTGGGTTGGATAGTGTGCTGCAACCGTAGGAGTTTGTCGCTTCTAAAGTGTAGGTGGCAAAGTTGCCGGCTACTAGTTCTGGCCCAACATCACCCGGAAGAGCAAGCCCATCTTCGAACCACTGGTATGTGAGTCCATCATCTGTGTCCATGCCATAAATCACGATGGGTGGGTCATTGGTGCAGATTCCTGTTTCGAAGGGAGTGGAGATCCAGATATCTGGTGCTGGGAATGGATTGACGGTATGTAGTGCATGTGCGCTGCAACCATTATCATCTACCACGGTGAGTTTGTATTGACCGATCGGTACTTCGGCTGTATTTGTGTTGGATATTTCAATTTCGTTGATGTCTGTCCAGGAATAGCTAGCGAAGCCGGGGCTGCCAGTTAGTGATGCCGTAGTGCCTACGCAGATTAATTCTGGGCCTGTGATTACAGGGACTGGAAGCGCGTTGACTGTGACATTGATATCGGCATTCTGGCCGCAAACATAAACGAGCACAGTGGCATCTGCAGCTTCGTGCCAGACAATCTCCACCTGTTCTCCCTGGTCAGCGCTAATAATGGTTCCTGCTCCTGCAGGACTAATTTGCCATACGTATTGCTCTCCTTCGATGTAAGTAGCTGAGTAGAAACTGCTGGTCTCTGCACAGGCTACTTCGTCTCCGGTAAGCGTTAATCCTGCCAGGACTGTGATGCTTTCGGCAATGCCAGTTGAAGTGCAATTTGGTGGATAGGGGTCGCGAAGGAAGGCCTCTATCTGATACGGTTCTCCTCCTTGCCAGGTTACCGAAACAGGATTGCCAATCATCACTTCAGTTGCTCCATCATTAGAGATTTGCCATTCTACATCGTAGCTTGGTTCGTCAGTATCCGCATAGTAGATATAGGTGTTTCCGGGGCAAATTTCTAACTGACCACTTATGCCCAGTACAGGTGGAGGGGAATCGCTGACATCCAGTGTTAGAGAGTATTCTTCTATGCAGTAGTTTGCAGAATTTGTTGCAGTCGCTGTGAGCGTGTAGCTACCTGGACCACTATCAAACTGATAGCCTAAGAAGCTGTTAGCTACCTCAACATTGGTTTCGGTACTGCCGTCCGGACTTGTAACCGACCAATCACTTTCCACATTTTCCCAGCCTCCTGGAATCTCAAAATTGTAGTAATTGCCGACATTGTTTTCGCAGACATCGTAATCGCCAAAGATGAAGTATTTGGGCAGCAGATCGACCTCTATGGTGTCGCTACCGCCACACTCCTGGAAGCAGCTATAATATTCGACCACGATGCGACTGCTGTCCGGCATCCAGGGAGCAGGATCCCACATTACCTTTATTTCGTTGCTGCCCTGGCCGCTTTGGATAATTCCATTTCCAATGATAGACCAGGTGAATTCAGTTCCGTCATATTTGGGTAGACTGTAGAAGTCGATACCATCGGAGCATACTTCAGTGGGCCCTTCGATAGCTGCATTATTGGACAGGATAGGTATAATCACCGTCGCGGGCCGGTCGCAAAACACCGGAACACAGTTTTGCACCGATAGCTCTATGGATCCCGATGAACCTGAATTCCATTCTACTGTGATATAGTCATCTGAGGCCTGTCCCCCGTCAATAACTGTTCCGTTGGAGCTGATCTGCCAATCGAAGCTGTCGCAGACGGCGTCGGCATAGTAGGTGTTTTGTTCTCCCGGACAAGTTGTGCCTGTGCATCTGATTTCCGGGGCCAGGTCATCTTCTACTATTACTTCAACACTTGCTGTGGCAGTGCAGTTGCAGCCATTTTCAACCGCAAGCACAACTTCGTAGGTTCCTGGACTTGTGAAGCTATGTTCGGCTGAAAATGCAGTGGTACTTTGTCCGTCTCCAAAATTCCAAGAGGAGCCGGCAATGCCTTCGCTGGTGTTGGTAAAGAATACTGACTGTCCCCTGCAAATACTAATGCTTCCAGCAACTGCTGCTGGAACGCTTGTAAAGGAAGCCACCGGTCCAGGGTCAATCTCAATGCAAAGATTGGTCGAGTCAACACAGCCGATGGCATTGGTTTCGATTACTTTTATGAATCCATTTCCTACATCGCCCCAATCGACGGATAGTTCTGAACCGTTTACGGTATAGTCGAGTGCGCCGATAACTTCCCAATCGTAATTGCTGCCTGGATTGTTTGTCAGATTGTAGTTTGCTGTAGAAAAATCGCAAACTTTATGGCAGCTGAGGGTAGGAATTTCGTTGGTCGTTCCGTCGATTAATGAATCTACTGGGCAGCTGGGGAATGGCGGCAATGTCAAAATGGGATTTGGTGGGGTCTGCACTTCTATGTTGATGTCGACTGGCGTGTTTGCTGGATCAGCTGACTGGTCCAGGAGTTGCAGGTCTTGCGTTCCCGTTTCCGGCCAGCATATGATCACAGATTCGCCAAATTGAAATCCTGGCAAACCAGTGCTTGTCCACTGATATGGACCACCTTGCCCGCCATCGACAACATAATTGGCGCAATCACCAGTACAGAGGCTTGTTGGGCCGTCTATGGTTTGTGCCCAAAGGCTGTTGGTGCTGCATAGAAAAAGGAATACAATCAGTCCTGATATTTGGGAAATGCGTCGATACATTGTAATGTGCTTTGTTGGTATCATGTAGACCCGCAATTTCGGTTCCATGCTGCCCGATGCTTGTGCGGGAAGCGCGGTTTTGACTATTGCTGGGCCTTTTGGCCTGGTGGATTTCTATGGAGGCTCTGCTGTGATTGCCGAAAATTTAGAATCTATTAATGGCCGTTTGTTTTATCTTTGACTTGATGAAAGAGCCTAGGTGGACCAAGTCTGCAATCATTCCTTTTTTGAGGGCTGGAGATAGTATCAAAATTCTTTTGGTACGAAACTACAAAGATACCAAGTGGGTGATCCCTAAGGGTACTGTGTCCAAACCGTTGAAGCCTGTGGTTGCTGCTACCAAGGAGGCTTATGAGGAGGCAGGTGTATTGGGCAAGCCGCACCCTTTGATGTTGGGTTTTTATTTGAAGCAAGGCGTTTCTGTGCCTACTTTCTTGTTGGAGGTTGATGTGATTCTAAAGGAGTATACTGAGCGGGATATACGCCAGCGTTTATGGATCACTCGCGATCAGATCGACGATATGATTGAGGATATTGATCTACGCAATATCGTTAAGGCTGGTGTGAAATGTATACGCAAGCGTGGTACCTACTTTCGTTATCTGATTTCGACATATGCCCGAGAGCTTGATTTGCATTTTCAGGTCTTGTCTGGCAAACACATTCAGCTCAATTATCCAACAGGAGTCGATACTTTCCGAAATATACATGTACGTAGGAGCACGAGTAATTTGGAGTTTTTTGTCTATTCGCGCGAAATCAGTGAGGTAGGGGAGGGACTTGCTTCGAGATTCCAGTTTGAATTGCTGCGTGAGAATGCTAAGCACAAAATTGGTTTTTGGTGTATCAAGAAGCGCGGGGAAGAGCTTCGCTATGCGAGTATCCACGACATAGAGATGCCGGTGTTGAGTTTTGAGGTGTTTGTGAAAATTCTAAAAACCTTGATTGACACTTGTTTTGATTGGGAGCGTCGAATAGATGAGCTATTGAAGGGTGGTGGTGAGTCTGTGTCTGGACTGGAGTCCAAAGTGGATGATCCGGGGCCTGGTTTATGAGGCCCTTCCGGGCTTGTTGAGGTTTGGTGGTCGAATCTGTATTCAGGCGGAATGCGCTTTTGTGCTAGAATTTCACACTGCCTTTTTTGGGATAAGGAGCTCTTTGTGGAATGCCTGGATTGTTGTCATGTGATGTAGGCATGTTCATGATTCTTTTGACTTGTTCGTCGGAATATCTCGGGTCTGGTATCATAGGCAGTTTGGCCATCTTCTCAATTTCCAGACTGGGGAAATCAAAATCTACGGAAACCTTTCCTTTTAACAGATAGCAGCCTGAGCCTTTAAAAGGGTATTGCTTCAAGCAGAGTGGGAAGTGTGTGCTATCAAAGAGATTGCCTTTGAAGTCGATCCAGGTGCCAAAGTTCATCAGGCCTTTTACAGTGGGTACCTGTTTTCTGCAAATCAGATAGCCAAGCATTCTCACACTTTTACCATCAAATTTGGTGAGTTCGCTGGCCATAACCTCTCCTCTGAATTTGGTCTTTAGCAGTTCGAAAGGACTTCTGCTGATGAAGAAGCCCAGTAGCTCCAGTTCGTCAAACACATCCTCAAATACATCTCTGCTTAGTTCTGGTAACTCAAATTTTTTGGGTGAACTGTAGAAGAGTTGAGGTTCCTGCTTTACTTCTTTGCCTAGGAGCATATGTGCCTCCAAGGCCAACTCGCCTTTGCTTTTTTCTGTGAACGCAAAGGCGCCGACGTAGATGAGCAACTTGACGGTCTCTATGCCGATTGGGATTCTGCGAACGAAGTCTTCCAGATCTTTGTAGGGACCTTTTTCTGATCTTTCATCGGGAATGAGGGTGGCTGTTTTTTTGTCTAGTTTTTCTATGTGGATAAAACCAACATGAACATCCTGCCCCTCAATGCTGGTCATGTAGTGACTCTTGTTGATACAGGGCTGATGGATGATTCCTCCTGCCATTTTGAGTTCGTGGAAATATACTTCAGTACGATAGAATCCGCCAAAGTTGTTGATCACAGCTACCATAAACTCCAGGGGATAATAGGCTTTTAGGTATAGGCTTTGGTAGCTCTCAACGGAGTAAGAGGCCGAGTGTGCTTTACAAAAAGAGTAGCCGGCAAAAGATTCAATCTGTCGATAGACTTCCTTGCTAAGTTCATCGGGGTATCCGATTTTTTTGCAGTTTTCAAAAAAGCGATCCCGCACAGCATTAAACTCCTTTCGCGATCTTGTTTTGCCGGACATAGCTCTTCGCAGTACATCGGCATCAGCCAGGTCCAGTCCGGCAAAGTGGTGCGCAATCTTGATGACATCTTCCTGATAAACCATGATGCCATAGGTTTCTCCGAGTTGTTCTTCAAAGACCGGATGGAAGTATTTGATCTCCTCGGGGTTGTTGTGTCGGGAGATGTATTCCCGCATCATTCCGGATTTGGCTACTCCTGGTCGAATTACGGAGGAGGCGGCTACCAGTACTTTGTAGGAGTTGCATTTAAGCCTGCGGAGCAGTCCGCGCATAGCTGGACTTTCGATATAAAAGCAGCCAAGTGTTTTTCCTTCGCCCAGCAGTCGGTTGCATTTTGGATTGTCTTTTACTTCATCCAGGTCGTGTATGTCTACCTCGATGTTTTGGTTTGCTTTGATGAGCTTAATGCAATCGTTGATATGTCCGATGCCACGTTGACTTAGCACATCCAGTTTTTCAAATCCAATTTCTTCGCCTATGTACATGTCGAACTGAGCAGTGCGGAATCCTTTGGGGGGCATGTCCAGTGCGGTATAGTAGTAGAGCGGCTTCTCCGAAATGTAGACCCCACAAGCATGCATGCTTCGCTGATTGGGATACTTGATCAGCATTTTGCCGTATTTGTGGATGGTGTGCACGATATGGTTATCCGGATGTTGCTCTGGAGCATTGGTCGATAGCTCGTCGAGTTCTTCCTTGGGCAGGCCCAGTACTTTTCCCAGCTCCCTCATGGTAGAGCGATGTTTGAAACTGGCAATGGTTCCACAGAAGGCGGTATGTTGTGTGTCGAATCGGTTGAAGATATAGTTTAGGATTTCATCGCGATCCGTCCAACTCCAGTCGATGTCAAAATCCGGTGGACTGGTTCTGCTGGGGTTTAGGAAACGTTCGAAATAGAGATTAAGCTCGATGGGGCAGATGTCTGTGATTTGCAGCACATAGCTAACGATACTGTTGGCGCCACTGCCTCTGCCTACATGGTAGAATCCCCTGCTCATGCTGTAACGAATGATGTCCCAGGTGATGAGGAAGTAGGCGCTGAAGTTCATCTGATCGATGATTTCCAATTCCCTGAGCACCCGTTTTGTTGCCACCTTGTTGTGCTTTCCATAGCGTTTTGCTAGTCCCTCCATGGCTAGGTTTTCCAGTAGTAGTTTGTCGCTGTATTTGCTATTGGTATAAGTCTGCTTATTCTTTGGTTTCTTGAAGTCAAAGTCAAAGTTGCAGCTATCCAGGATTTGGTTGGTATTGACAGCCATGTCCGGATATTGGCTATAGTGTGCTAGTAGTTGGTCAATATGAAGAATGTATTCATTGTTTTGACAGTAGTCTTTGTTGGTGAGTTTTGACAGCAGGGCATTGTTGGCTACTCCGCGTAGTAGTTTGTGCAGGCGGTATTCGTCTGCATTGCTGAAGGTGACCGGATGCAGTATGAGTAATTTGTGTCTTTGCTCTTGTAGTGGATGCCTGTAAAGTTTGTTGATTTCATTGATTCTGATGCCTACATATTCATGTTCTTTGAGTTGTTTTGGTGCTTTACGGAGTGGATAGATAATGAAGCAATGTTCCATTGGTGGCGGGCTATCCGGCAGTATGGTTTTGTGGATGTTGTGCTGGCTGATCCATTGATTCATCTCTCTGAATCCTTCGTTGCTTTTGGCTAATGCAATATAGAGCAGTACTTGATCCCGTCGGAACTCCATTCCGATAACGGGTTTGATCTGATGCTTTCTACATTCCTGTATGAAATCAAATACTCCTGTGCTGCAGTTGATATCGGTGAGTGCAATTGCCTGCATACCTGCGACGGCTGCCTGTTGTACGAGAGAGGCAACAGGTATGGTGCCATATCGCAGGCTATAGTATGAGTGACAATTCAATAGCATCTCTAAACTTGTGTAAATCCCAAATCCCAACCCTATATCCCTACAGCTCTTCTTACCGACATGGCTCCGTACCTGCCTTTGATTTGATCCAGTGCCTGGTACAGGGCGATCATCTTTGGCGTGTCATCAAAGAGGTCGATTTGATGTACGCCTCTTACAAAGCCACTTAGTCTGATGCCGATAAGCCGGATTAGCATCCTGCGTTTGTAGAGTTTGTCGAATAGTTCGTGCGCTTTTTCGATAATCACATGATCGCAGGAGGTGTAAGGGATTCGGCATTGTTGAGTTTGGGTGTCAAAGTTGGAGTAGCGAATTTTTACGGTTACAACACAGCAGAGTCTGCTTTCGCTTCTGAGTTGGTAGGCCACTTTCTCTGCCATTGCGGTAAGTATGGCTTTCAGTTTTTTGGTGTCGATGCTATCTTTTTGGAAGGTACGCTCGGTGGAGATAGATTTGCGTTCTGAGTAGGGTACGATTGGACTATCATCGAGTGCATTTGCTTTTTTCCAGAGGGAGAGCCCGTTTTTTCCCATCAGCCGTTGCATCATTTCGGCGGGCATTTCTGCCAGCGTTTTGATTCGTCTGACGCCCAGTCTTGCGAGTGTTTGATAGCTGGCTTTTCCCAGCATTGGTATTTTCCGGATTGAAAGTGGATCGAGAAAGGGTCGCACTTTTTCTGGTCTTACTTCCAGTTTGCCCACGGGTTTGCCTTCTCCCGTTGCTATTTTTGCTACCGTTTTGTTTACCGATAGTCCAAAACTGATCGGCAATCCGGTTTCTTTCATGACTCTGCTTGCCAACTCAGAGGTCCATTTATAGCAACCGAAATACCGATCAAGTCCTGTAGTGTCTATGTAGAATTCATCTATGCTGGCCTTTTCCATTAGTGGTGCTTCTTCGGCCAGAATTTCTGTCACATCATGTGAGCAGTTGGAGTAGAGTTCCATATCGCCTTTAATCACTTTTGCATCCGGGCATAGCTGTAGGGCATAGCGCATTGGCATGGCAGAGCGCACCCCAAAGTATCGGGCTTCATAGGAGCAGGAAGCCACAACTCCTCTCCTTGAGCTACCTCCGATGATCAGTGGGATATTATTCAATTCCGGATTTTCTCGCCTTTCGCATGAAACGAAGAAGCTGTCTAAATCCATATGGGCGATGGTTTTCATTTTTTGAGATTTGAGATTACGGGTTGTGGACTAATGACTACGGACTACGGATTTGGGGTGAGGGGATAGCGATGCCTTCCCGCTCCAAGTCTTTTGGGCCGTAAATTTAATTTTTGCACATTCAGGTATAGCTACGGCATGCTCACTTCAAAGCAAGGTAGATACCTCACCGATACGATAAACCTACAGCCGCGGGCCGAAGGCCTACCGATAATCGATAGCCTGGAAAAAGGGGTAGCGTAGCTTAAAGCCAGGGGTAGTTAGCTTTTGCTTTGGGGGGGGACTAGTTTCTAGTTATTGGTTACTAGTTATTGGTACTTGGTACTTGGTACTTGGTACTTGGTACTTGGTACTTGGTACTTGGTA
>JAHDEE010000003.1:52832-83681 GCA_020629005.1 Chitinophagales bacterium | reverse complement strand
CAAAAAGATAAGCTCCTAAAAGGTGTCACGAACTTTGTTTACGCAGCACTAGGCTACTGAACAAGGCCGCAAATAGCCAAAAAACTGCTACATTGATGGCATAATAAGGCAGCTACAGACAAGAGAAAAGCATGATACAATTCATTGTTAAGAAATTGGTTTCCGGATTCGCAGCCCTGTTGGGTGTGGTGGTGCTTGTATTTTTTCTCTTCAATGTAATTCCTGTGGACCCAGCCAGGCTCACGATGGGCCAGCGGGCGGATGTAGCCTCTGTTGAGGCGGTACGTAAGGATCTTGGATTGGATAAGCCACCTGTTACCAGATTCCTGTACTATCTAAATGACCTGAGTCCTCTGTCGTTCTATAAAGATTCGCCCGAAGCGGCGGAGAAGTATGGATACAGCAAACTTTTCTCTGTTGGCTCTGGCAATTACCTGGTGATGAAAACGCCTTATTTGGGCTTCTCCTATCAAGATAGACGCAAGGTGAGTGATATACTGATCACGGCATTGCCAAAAACCATTTTACTTGGCATTATTGCCATCACTTTTGCCAGCATTGTCGGTATCTTCCTGGGCGTAATTGCGGCTATCAGGCAATTCTCCTTTCTGGATAACTCCATTCTGGTGACATCGATACTTGGAATTTCGCAGCCTTCCTATTTTTCCGGCATTGTGCTGGCCCTGATCTTTGGTGACCTTTTGGCAGACTATACCGGTTTGAATTATACCGGAAACCTTTACGAGCTCAACGATTATGGCGATGAAGTACTGGTTTTAAAGAACTTGATACTTCCGGCCATCGCCTTGGGCATTAGGCCTATCTCCATCTTTGTACAGTTGACCAGAAGCTCCGTGCTGGATGTGCTTTCGCAGGACTATGTGAGAACGGCTAAGGCAAAGGGACTCTCCTACTACGTCACTTTGTTCAAGCACGTGCTACGTAATGCTCTCAATCCTGTGATCACAGCGATTTCTGGTTGGTTTGCGTCAATTCTGGCGGGTTCCTATTTCATCGAGTACATCTTCAATTACAAGGGCCTTGGTTATGAGACCATTAAGGCGCTGGAATCCTTCAACTTTCCTGTGGTGATGGGCTCGGTTCTGTTTACGGCCTCCCTTTTCATACTGGTCAACATTTTTGTCGACATACTGTATGGATTATTGGACCCACGAATTTCGCTCAAAGCTTAGCAGCTGACACATGAAAATTATTCTCATAGGATTTATGGGTGCTGGGAAGACCAGCGTCGGCAAGGCTCTTTCTCGCATGTCATCTCTGCCATTTATTGATACCGACCTTTATCTGGAGGCTATGGAGGGAAGAACGATCCCTGAGATATTCGCAGAGGAAGGAGAAGCATATTTTCGGGAGGAAGAATCAAAAGTTATTGATAAGCTACTGCATTTCCCTGAGGCCATCATTGCTACCGGTGGCGGTATGCCCTGCCACGCCAATAACATGGATAAACTTAACCAACTTGGCCACACGGTCTATTTAAAGGTGTCGAATGAGCTTTTGGTAAATCGACTGCTTCCGGAGCGAGAAAGTCGACCCTTGCTAGCAGGAAAGACGCAAAATCAAATAAATGAGATTGTCATGCGTATGTTGAAAGATCGCGAACCTAGCTACGTAAAGGCCAAAACCTGCTTCGAGGTACAAGAAAATCATAGTACAGAAGACATATCCAGAGAAATCTTGTTGCGAAGACAGTTCGATTGGGCCTAGGGTCACAGTTTGTCAGCTCAAATGTCTTGGCCAGAACATTTTGACAATCAAAAAGTGTAATTGCGTCTTTCAGCACACCTACATCGGGCCTTCAAATGCCGCAATTCATTAAGCAGTTGCTTAATACTTTCCGAATTTCTATACATAGAGCTTTTAAGGCTAAGACCTTGAAAATTCGTACTATCTACATAGTATCTTCAGCAATTATTCGACTCAACTAGTTTCGCCATATACTTAAAGCCTTGAATCATAGCTATTTGCCTATTCAACCGAAGCTATTGGCGAGGATTCCTTCCAACACTGCTTCAACAATCCCGGAAAATTGTACTTAGTGTTCCTGCCATCATGCTATATATTTGTCCTAGTCGTAAAGGAAACACGAGTCAATTATTTTTTTAATCGAAAAAGTGCAAACTGAGTAATTTATGAGTGTTAAGAATCCAACCCGTGAAAATTTAGATACAATGAAAGACTTCAAATTAAAGAAGAAACTAAACCTAAGATGGAGAGATATAAACGAGTTTGACCATATCAATGATGCGGTTTACTTGAATTATCTTGAGGAGTGCAGGCTAGATTATCTGGATCAAGCTTGTGAGCTTGACCCGAGCCTGTTTGGCGCCTTATTGAGCAAGGCACAGATTGAGTATCGCCAACCGCTTGGCTATAAGGACAAGCCTTTTATTTACACCCGATGCTCCAAAGTTAATGGTGAGAGCTTTGACCTGGAGTATGTGATCACTCGAGAAGAGGCAGATGACATCGAAGTAATTGCAAAGGCTACTACTGAGATTCGTCTATATGATATTAAAAACAAGCAACAGCTATCCCTGCCAGAAGATGTAGTCACGAAGATCAGAGACTTTGAAGGTATGGTAGCTTAAACCACGCATCAAACATCTGACTTTATAAAAAGCCTGCACACGTCCCCGTGTTGCAGGCTTTACTTTTTGCACCCTTTGAGATCCTCAGGTGAGATATAACCTGGATTGAGATAAGATAATTTAGAAGCGACCATCAGGTGAAAAATCTTCAGACAACACACTAAACGTGGTTCTACGATTCTCCTGATGTTGTTCTTCAGTACAGGACACTCCATCAACGCAATCATTGACCAGTTGAGACTCACCAAAGCCAGTGGCGACGAGGCGACGACGATCCAAGCCTCTCTTTACAAGATAATCAACAGTTGATTGCGCCCTCTTTTGAGAAAGTTCCTGATTGTATTTGTCCTTTCCCCTGGCATCCGTATGTGAACCCAATTCGATGGTAATATTTGGGTTCTCCAAAAGTAGATTCGCTAGTTGCTGCAAAGTTGGTTCGGCATCCGGTCGGATATCCCATTTATCGAGATCAAAATAGATATTGTCCAGAGTGATTTCGACGCGCTCGAAAATCTTGTTCAGCAATAAATCCGCTGGGATATAAATCGTATCACCGACAGCCCCGGATTTGTTTTTTGTACTCACATTTATTGACTCTCTAAAGTATCCGGTATTGCTGGCAGCAACTCTATAGTCAGTAGCTTCCTCAAGTTGCAATTCAAAACGTCCCGATTTGTCGGTTCTCATCCTTTCATCAATCTCACTGGATAAACTGAGACCGTTGATCTCAACCAAAACTTGCTTCATGGCTTCCTTGCCTGTAATCGCTGAGTTCGGATTAGAAGAATCGGCGTATAGGTTTTCACTTACCGCCCCCTGAAGTATGTACACAGGTCCTGTAGCGAGGGGCACTGGCACCTCCACGGGTGTAGTGTCGATTGGCTCCTGCGGGATGTACCTGGTAAATTTGTAGATGTCATCGTTACCTTGACCTCCTGGGCGCGAAGAAGCAAAATATCCGATGGCCTCCACGGAGTCTATCAATTCCGGCTTGATCTTGGGTTGAAAATGAATTCCAAAATCATCCGCAGGTGAATTTACCGGATACTTCAGGTTTTCCACCTTTGTCCAGTTCTTGCCCTTACGCTCTGCCACAAAAATGTCGAGGCCTCCCATGCCGGCGTGCCCGTCGGAAGAAAAATATAGCCTGCCATCGGCATGAATGAAAGGAAATCCTTCACTCAATTCCGTATTGATTTCGGGTCCAAGGTTTTTCGGAGAGGTCCAGCCTTCTCTTGTAAGTTTAGCACTGTAGAGATCTTTGCCACCGTATCCTTCCGGATGATCTGCAGAAAAGTAGAGTTCTTTTCCATCCGGACGCAGATAAGGATGTCCAACATTTATTGTATCCGTAGCAAAGAGATATACTCGTTCTGGCTCTACCCACTCTCCATTGGGTGCCCGTTCAGTTTTATAGATTTTGCAATAATCATCGATAGAATTAGCTCCTCCACAGTGTGTAAAGTACATTACTTTGAAATCCTGATCGAAAGTAACAGTTCCTTCATTGTATACTGTATTAATCGAATCACTAAGTGGGCGCCCTTCTCCGTAGCTACTGGCGCTAATGGCCTCGGCCACAAAGATGTCGGAGTGCTTCTCGCCAGTCCAACCATAGGTCTCCTCCCCCTTTGCAGAGGATCGAGCAGATGTAAAGATCAAGGTTGCCTCGTCGTAGAGCACTGGTGCAAAGTCAGAAGCAGCTGAATTCAAGCCAATGGGATTGTCTATTCTGTACGGCTCCGGTTCCTCCTGCCACTCCAATGCACTTTTACAGGCTTTGAGCTGTTTGGTCGCTCGTGACCTGTCTATAGGATACACTCGGGCATATTCTTCAAAAACCTTCATGGCTTTCTCATATTTGCCATTGGCTTTCAACATCAAAGCATAATTGAAAAAGGTTGGCGCATCACTATCAAATTCAACCGCTTTTTCATACCACTTCTCGGCCTGCGTGGTGCGATTCGCCATTTTATAGCAAAGCGCAATCTGACGGGCCTTTGCGGCCCGTTCTACAAGGCTTTCTGAAAGCTCGTACTCAGGAATGAGTAACTCGGTCGCAGCGATGTATTGTTTGCTTTGATAGGCAGTAGCCGCATCCATACGGACTTCAAAAAGATGGGCGCAGGAGGTCATAAATCCCAATAGCAGCAGCAGTGCCAGCCCAAATTTGATTTTGCTCATTGTGTGTGTCGGTTGTACAAATATACTAACGTTGGCACAATACCTTTTTATTGAATCCTTGCACCGAAATGTGAATCAAAAAGAATGCATACTAGCTTTTTACCGTAGAGAGCACTTCTCTTGAGAAAGCTAGCGGGAGCAGCTGCTCTATAGAGTCGATCTGGCAAACCCGTTGATCTCGACCTAATAAAAAGATGCGGATGCTTCCGGTTTGCTTGGCCTCACTTTCGGCTATGACCTGTCGGCAACCACCGCAAGGCGGAATAATATCATCCGTTTCTACCGATGAGTAGTCGATCGTGATCGCCAGTGCTTTGATCACGGCATCTGGATAGCGGGCAGAAGTATAAAAAAGGGCTACTCTTTCTGCGCATAATCCCGAGGGGTAGGCTGCATTCTCTTGATTGTTTCCAATCACAATCTCTCCTGTTTCCAGCAGCACCGCCGCCCCCACTCGAAAACCGCTATAGGGTGCATAGGCAGATTTCGTGGCAGTTTTGGCAGCTTCAAAGAGTGTAGTTAGCTCAGCGTCGAAAGAAGAATAATCTTCAAAAAGTCGAAAGCTGTGCTCTATCTTGATCTCTCGCATAATCAAATAATTGACAAAATTAAGCTTTGGAAGAAAGCAGGCTTTAGACGATTTTCAGCCGGAAAGGCACTAAAGCGTCTAGAATAACGCTGCTGATAGCAACATTATTCCCCAATTCGCATTTTTATCAGTATTCTCGACCCAAGTTTTCCTTCCTGTGTGTACTTAAGTAAATCTGCCTTGCTAAGCTGCTCCTCTTCAATCAAAAGCCAGACCAGCCCTGTTTCATTAACCAAATCAGGCAAAAATTCGATGTCTATTGTCCCCTCAGAGATCACTATCTTCTGCGAAGCTGCTCCAGCGAACAAGTGTAGGTCATTTGCAACCATCTCAGTTGCGGAATCTCGCAGATCGACAATCTTATACAGCTGACTCTCGTGAGCACGAAGTTTCAAAGATCGTTCATCAATTCGAAGTCTACCTGAAGATAGTCCGATGGCGATCTCGTCGTTTCCCAGGGCCAGCTTGCACTTTCGCTCTCGCTCCGAGAGATTGCAACAGAGCAAATAAGAATGCTTCCCGATCCTAAAATTGATTTTGTACAATCCCCTGTCTTCCCGTACCTGGTCAATCTGCTTTTCCCTGAAAGGAAACATAGATAAATACTTGCGCTTGCTTCGACGATTATACTGTGAAACATCATCGGAACAAAAGACTAATTGACCAAAGACTTGATTCACAACAAAGATGGTATGCTGCTCCTGCTCTGTCAATTGATGATTGTCATCTCTAAGGATGAAAACATCAGGATCATTGCCCCAAGCCCATTTGTTTAGCCCATGTCGGCTAATGCTGTTTTGCAAAGACAGTAATGTGGAAACGCGTTCCCGATTGCGCAAAAACTTCAACAATTTATGTTCCCATGAGAGATGAATATCGGCGCCAATTCGGCAATAATCAACCAATCCAAAAGCAGGGCCGAGAGGAACCCCACATGCCAGTATCTTAATATCCTTGCACAGTGTACGCAAAAAGCTCATAGCCTCAAACATGATTTGGCCTCTGGATCTGCCTTTCCCCGGAACAAGAGCCGCAGCATATAGAAAATCTAGCTTCACAAAATCAAAACCCCAGACATTAATTACCCTGGCAAACACCGCCTGCAAATAATTTCGCAATTCCTGGTTGTAAATATCCAAAGCGTAAAAATTCCCGCTCCACATTGTACTGAAGCCTGCCTTAACTGGCTTGCCAGAAGCATCACGAAGCAGCATTTGCTTCTTATTGCGAAAAAGCCTGGAGGCTTTTTCCGCTACAAATGGAGCCAACCATAGACCAGGACTAAACCCCGCACTCTTGATATGCTGTACAAGATTTTGCATCTGTCCATCAAAGGCCTCGTTTAACTCCCAATCACCAATTTTTTGTTGCCAACCATCATCGATTTGAAAAACATCAATCGGTGCTTTGAGCTCATGCAAGGCATCTACATTATGCTTTAGTAAAGCAGGGCTTATCTCGGTGTAATAGTTGTACCAGCTGGTCCAACCAGTGATCGGCTTTTGGAGGGAAGCTTTGTTACGGCTATGCTCCGCCAGCAGTTCGTACAGCCTGGCCTCCGGGGCACTTACGATAAGTATCGAGAATAACAGGTCCCCACTCAAGGTTCTCAATCCCTGCACATCTCTCCGCAATTCTACAACGGTTTCTTTCTTCTTTATTCGGTGGGAAATAGTCGTATAGGCCAGTGATTCATCAATAGAGGCGATGAGAATAGGGTCCCTCCCCTTTTTAGGATACAGAACACTGTAAGTCCACGAATGAGTCGCCCCGTTTCGCGAACTATAATCCTGAAACCCATAGTCGCCAAAAGACCTCATCAGTGGTTCGGCTACAGTCCTCAGGGCACGCATCTTTTCATCCCGATAAAAAGGTCTGGTCTCGGTCCAGGACTGAAACCCATTACAAAGGACCTTCTTGATTTTGACGGATTGTATATCAAACTTATAGGCAAGCTTGCTCCAGTCAATTGCTATCTGACCTTTAGAACACAAAGTCCACTTCCAAACACCGTCTTCCAACTGATCCCAACGGCTTTCCAAATTCAAACCCTGAGTCGAAATCTCTCCGATTGCACTGCCTGAAGATTGCTCTTCGATTTTTCTCTCACCAATGGTGCAAGCAAAAGAAAGCAGTCCATTTCTCAGCTCCTTACCAAACTCATTTTGCATCTTGCTTTGCTTTCTGCATAGGATTAGGTCCCCGGCGATCCCAGGAAGTAGCCTTTTTGTACAATTGAAAACGGCTCTCGGTAAGCTCTTCGTCGCTGGAGTTATTGCTCATGTCTGTGTCCGCAGTCTCTCGGAAAGGGTCCAGTAATACCTTCTTGAGTTGTTTTTCGAAAACAAAAACCTTGGAGATTTTCTTATCGTTCAAGGTCCAGATCTCCGCAGGAATATGCTCCAAAACTTTGCTGCCATCCATAAACTCAAACTCCAAAATCAAGGGCATCACAAGCCCACCAATATTGCTAAATCCGATCTCATAATAATTCAGATTTGGATCGAGCTTAGCCTTTTCCTCTTCTGTCAACTTACTGCTAAACAATTTCATTTCATTAGCATCAACACTTATAAGCTCATAGTCCATGTTTCCATTGTAAAAGTCTGCCGTTGTCGGATCTCTTTCAACAACCGTCTCCTTTATGGCGCTTTTGTTTCGAAGATCAGTTATGTAATCTCCTCCATAACTACTGGACTTTTTCCTCTTCGTAGCAGTACCCGGCTTCTTGGGCTGAGCCACATAATCCTCCGGATCAATTTTATACCACTTGAGATAATCGACAGAAATATCTACGTGGTCTGTTGTGTAAAACCAACCTCTCCAGAACCAATCCAAATCTATTCCTGAGGCATCTTCCATTGTTCTGAAAAAATCGGCAGGAGTAGGATGTTTGAATTTCCACCTCTGCGCAAACTCACGAAAGGCAAAGTCAAAAGCTTCACGCCCCATCACAGTCTCCCGCAAGATATTCAGTGCGGTCGCAGGCTTTCCATAAGCATTATTCCCCAGCTGCGGGATCGACTCCGGATCAGTCATCATGGGCATCATATTATCCTTATCTCCTCCCATGTAATCAGCAATTTTATAAGCGGGACCTCTTCGCGAAGGGAATCCTCGCTCCCATTGTTGCTCTGTCAGATACTGCAGAAAGGTATTCATACCCTCATCCATCCATGCCCACTGTCTTTCGTCCGTATTGACGATCATTGGAAAATAGTTATGCCCAATCTCGTGTATGATCACTCCTATCATGCGGTACTTTACGTACATGCTGTAGCTCCCGTCCTTTTCCGGTCTTCCAAAATTGAAGCAGATCATCGGATACTCCATTCCAATTTTTTGCGCATGAACCGATATCGCCACCGGGTACGGATAATCGAAAGTGTGATGGCTGTAAGTCTTGAGTGTCTGAGCGATCACCTTTGTAGAATATTTGTCCCACAGAGGCATGCCTTCTTTAGGATAGAAGGACATTGCCATTATTGTCTTGTCTCCCTGTTCAACCCCCATTGCATCCCAGACAAATTTCCGCGAACTAGCAAAAGCAAAATCGCGTACATTCTCGGCTTTGAAGTGCCAGGTCTTCTTGCTGCTCAGCTTTTGCTTTTCCGCCGACTCCGCCTCTTCCCGATCGATAATAAACATCGGTTTATCAGATTTTGAAGCCTTTTTCAATCGCTTTATTTGCTTGCTGCTTAGCACCTTCGATGCATTTTGCAATTCTCCCGTAGCAGCCACCACATGATCGGATGGAGCCGTAATCTTCACGTCATAGTCACCAAATGTCAGGGCAAACTCACCTCTGCCGAGAAATTGCTTATGCTGCCATCCATCAGCCTCACTATAGACGCAGAGGCGTGGATAAAACTGAGCAATGGTGTACAGATAGTTTTCATCTTCCTCGAAGTATTCGTACCCTGACCTGCCACCAATCTTGGTACGATCGTTCAAATTGTACCACCACTTTGTTTGGAAACTAAAACTTTCACCGGGTTTTAATACCTCAGGTAAATCTATCCGCATCATAGTCCGTTGAACGGTATAATCCAGATCTTCTCCTGATTCGGTTTTCACTTCCAGCAGATTAAAACCTCCGTCAAAATCGAAACTCAACTCCTTGAAATCCCGATATTTCAGCGGCTGCTTAATCTTTGTTTCTTTGGTTTTATGCTTATCCGAGTCTATGGACCGCACATTCTGATCCAGCTGAAGCCAAATGTACCTCAGCGGATCAGGTGATTGATTATAATAGGTTACTTTTTCCGAACCGGTAATCTTTTGATTTTCATCATCAAGCTCTACCTCAATCACATAATCTGCCTTTTGCTGCCAATACTCGTGACCCGGAGCACCAGAGGCTGTTCGATATACATTCGGCGTAGGTAGCTCAGTGCCTAATTGTCGAAACTTACTATCATTCAGATTCGACTGTGCACATACTGCCAAATCTACACAAGCGAGCATCACAACTGCGGTGAGCCAGGTTCCAAAAAATCTATACATATTGTCTTCCTTTGGGTGAAGCAACTGCAAAGATACAGATATGCCAGAATAACACGATTTTTAGGACCCGCGACACACAGTCCTCGATGTAAAATGCCGATTATTGCCTCCCAGCCAATCCTAAACCAGCATAGCTCTGGCCGAATGCTTAAATTTGCCACATGAAGACTTCGCTGCTTATCACAACTCTCTTGATCTCGCTTCATTCCTTCTACTTTTCACTTACAAAAGTGCATCACAACAAGGAAACGGCTGCATTGGAAATCACGATGAAGATTTTTACCGATGATCTGGAGCATGCACTGAACAAACATTCGGGTCAAAAGACCAGGCTAGGCACAAGAAGAGAAGCTGATTCCACTGACTACTTCCTGGAGACATATCTTGCCGACAAAGTGCGATATTCCCTCGATTCAATACCACATCAGCCGCAATTCATCGGTAAAGAAGTACTTTTCGATCTAACCTACGTCTATCTGGAAATTCCACAGGTAGATTCTTTGTCTTCGCTGGGAATTACAAGCAGTTTGTTAACCGAAGTTTCCCCAAAACAAGTAAATGAATTCCGCTTCGATTCCGACTCATTCAAGGAAAGTGTCCAACTTAGTCAGGCAGAAAGACAAAAGACCATCCTGCTAAAACACGGAAATAACTAATTTTGGCACCCAATTAGCATATATGTATTAACTTAAACTCAAGCAAAGGAAAAATTGCTTGTCGTTAAACGATAATCACGGTCTTGTCGTTAAAGGCATGAACCCCAAACTAAAATCACATGCAATTAAGAAACACGAAAAAAGTGGCTTTTGGCTTATTAGCCGGCCTGGCTGGATTTGCAGCATATAGGTTCTATAGAGATCGCAGTAATGTTCTCAGAACCGTCAGCAAAGTAGAACTCGAAAAATATGCGGGAAAATGGTACGAAATTGCCAGAATCCCCTCCACATTCGAGCAAGATCTGGTAAATACGACTGCAACTTACTCCCTAAGGGAAGACGGCAATATGGAAGTGATCAACGAAGGCCGTGTACTTGATCCTTCAGGAGAATTGAAGCAAACACAGGCACTGGCCTGGTTACCTAATGCCAACGAACCTGGCAAGCTCAAAGTGCGTTTCTTCGGCCTATTTACGACCGACTACTGGATTCTCGATCTAGACGGTGAATACCAATATGCGCTGGTCGGTAGCCCAACCAGAAAATTCCTGTGGATATTGAGTAGAACGCCTAGCATGAGAGACGATATCTACAGACTGTTGGTAGCAAAAGCCAAGGCAAAAGGATTCGATGTGGACGAGCTCGAAAGAGTTGTGCAAGACTACAAAAGCGATCTGGTTGAAATCTAATGAAACAAGATCTTACAAAAAAAGGGAGCCGATTTGATCGGCTCCCTTTTTTTGTGTCTTGTTGTTTTATTTATTCACATCCCAAATCCGCCCTGGATTCAGCATCATTGTTTGGGAAACAATTCCCACTAGGCAGGCTTTCTGGAACATATCTACCTAAATTTGGATCATATAAGGCACTGGCAATGAACTCGGTTACAGCATCTACCTCGTCAACAGTCAAATATAACGGCTCAAATTCATCGGCCAATTGACTGGTTGGAACAAAAAGATTTTCTTTCTGGCCCTTATTTTTGTACTCCACCATGTCACGGATCGAATTGATAGAACTTCCATGCCCATAAAAGGGCGAGTCTTGCAGATTGTACAGCTGAGGAACCTTGAACTTGTAGTTATCCGCTGCTATTCCAGTAAAACCACCCCTGCCAAGGTGCGCACTATCTCCCGGATCCACACGAACTACGCCTGGCACCTCGTTCAAATTGTTAAGTCCCAATGCATGAAACTCCATGGAGTTTAGGGCAGGACCAGTATGGCAACTTACACAGCCTGCCTTACCAAAGAACAACACCGCACCTCGCTTCTGTTCCCGACTCATTGCCGTCGACTCTCCATTCAACCACTTTTGCCATGGGCTCTGATCCGCCATCAAGGTCCGCTCATAGGCTGCGATAGCTAGACCTGCAGTTTCATTGCTCACCCGCTCCTCGCCAGCAAACTCAGGAAAAGCCTGATCAAACAGCGGTTGATATTCCGGATTGTCATTGGCAAAATCCTGATTGACCTCCATTCGGTGTACTTTCAGGCCAGCAATTGCCTGCGTTTCGACGCCCTCATAACCTAATGAATTGGTCTCCTTAGGCGTTCCCGGTGTCCAATAGGCATCAGTACCTGCATTTTCACCCGTAGCACCAAACTGACCATTCCACAGCATGTTCTTTTGAAAAGCAGCATTCAGTGCAGAAGGACTACGTAGTGGCTGCACATCCAACTCCTCCTCTGAGCAATCGGGATTATGCACCCTAGCCTCGCCCCTATGGCCAAAACCAATACCACCTTCACCTAATCCCTGCGGCAAGCCAGCCTGAAAACCAGCATCGGCATGATGACAACTAGCACACGAATAAGTATAAATGCTGATCACATTCTCCGGAT
The DNA here is from genome assembly GCA_020629005.1 of Chitinophagales bacterium. Lineage (GTDB taxonomy): Bacteria > Bacteroidota > Bacteroidia > Chitinophagales > UBA2359 > JAHDDV01. The sequence continues at coordinate 71,290 of JAHDEE010000003.1, read as the reverse complement.
CAGTACCGAGGGCCGTTTCATGAAACAGCTTTCGTCCTAAATTAATTTTGCTCTCTGTTAATGGGTTAGCAGGATCTTGTGGGATAGAGGATAGGTCTGTTGGCATTCGGAAAAAATCCAGGCCCTGGCCTTGCGATTTATTTTCTAATATTTCAGCCAAAAGATCATCCATGTAGAGGTCATCCGGCGACTCATCCTTCTGACAAGATGCAAATACCAACACAACAACCAGGGGTAACCACCGAAGCGGCAATTTTCTAATTTTCATACTCACCATTTCAACCGCATCCGATAATTATTAGATGCAGACCTATAATCCACAACCTGCCGCTCGACCTTCGGCGGATTGTTTTAAGTCACTTGCTGGTGGGGGGGAGCAAATTGAGCAGAAATCTCAACTCCGTACTGTAACAACGGGAAAAAAAGTCAATTGTCACGATTCTGACGGAGAAAATTTTGCTGAAAAACCAAGAATATTTTCAGAAAACGGAGGGATTGGCGTAATTGGCCCTCACGCTTGCATTTATAACCAACCTATTATCATGCAGCAATTCTGGCCTGAAACATGATATAAGAAATTTTCACTTGGCAGACATTTTTTTACCCCAACACACATTTCTATCATTAAGCCCGCGAAACTGCAGAAATTTTGCAGCAAATCTATCTTCCACACTTTGTGAACCATTCTTTTGTCCAGATTAGCTTTCTTTGAGCCAAGTTCTACACGTCGTAGCCGCTAAAACTCTACAAAGCCTATACCGATAAGCGCAAAAACAGGCTGTTACAATTGAATCTTACTTTTCAAGCAGAAATATGCGAAAGACCCCAAATAGTGAATTAGCCCGAATCTCTGTTGATGAGTTTAAGCGCAAACAGAAAACTCCCATTGTAATTGTACTGGATAATGTACGATCCGGACTCAATGTTGGAGGCATATTTCGTACCAGCGATGCTTTTCTGATTGAGAAAATTTATCTCTGCGGAATCTGCGCGCCTCCAGATCACAAGGAAGTCCGCAAATCGGCACTAGGTGCCACACAATCAGTGGATTGGGAAAGAAAAGAGAGCACGCTCGAAGTTGTACAAGCACTGAAAAAACAGTCTTATAAGATCGCCACAATCGAACAGACAGACGAAAGTATCGCACTCAACAAATTCAATTTTCCAACACAACAAAAACTGGCCATTGTATTCGGGCACGAAGTAGATGGCGTATCCCAGGACGTGGTCAACATCAGCGATTTCTGCATCGAACTGCCCCAATTCGGCACCAAGCATTCCCTCAATGTCGCCGTTAGCGCCGGCATCGTTATCTGGGACCTCTATTGGAAAACCCTAAATCAGTCTGATCGCCTCGACTGAATGGATTTTAGGGGCGAGAAAATTGCAGAATCACAATTTTAGGAGCGAAACGATAATCACTCCGGCATGCGGCAGTCCCGCTGTCTATTCCAATGCAGGTAGCATCCAGGAGCTTCGCTGCACCGCCCTGCATGTCTCTTTTTGGAGCCATGCCGGGCGGGCGCTCAGTCTCCTGCCTGCCACCTGCATTTCCATGTCCATCGGGGCTATTTTGCACCGACTCTCCCTCCACCAGGCAGATCAAAATTGCAGCACGCATGCTCATCGGTTTGCAGACTATACATCCAATCGTAAAACCGATGAGAGGTAGGATCATTTAATTTCTCAGAACCAACTCATCTTCCTTGCTTGAAGTTGTGCATTGAGACATTTCTCCGCGGAGCCAAGTCAGCCTCACTACTTTAAACGATACATGATGCTTGCACCAAGTCGAATTACTTGATTTTGAGAAAATCCAAACACTCGATCGATATCTGCTACAAAAACACTGCTAAGACCGTGTATTAATCTCGCTTGCGCACTGGCTCCACCCCAGGAAGTGTCATAGTGAAAAGTTATTCCGCCTGCAAGACCGAAATCAAGCTTGTTTTCCAGTTTTATAAAATGATAGGGAGCTAGTCCAAGATAGTCTTGCCCCGAAAACTCTTCACTGTTCAACCAACCCAAATAGGGCCCTAGATCAATGCTTGGTCTAAATGCTCGCTTGGAAAGGGAGATGCTGGTTAGAAAGATGAGCTCAAAGTAGTCCGTTTGTTTCTTGTAGCGCTCGCCATTTGGCCAAACTTCGCTCCAGCCTTTTCCAGCATAAGCAAATCCCGCCCATACTCCCATTCGGTCGGAAGTACGGTTTTCAAAGCTGATTCCATAATATTGACGGATCAGGGTTTCTTGCGGAATACGCACATCAAAATTAATCCGGCACAAGTTTACCCCAGCAGAAAACCCAACATAATACCGAGCTGGAAAGGCCGGCAATTTGGCCTTTTTCAGGCTGTCAGCAGCACTCAATTTATCAGCTATGCTAACTCGCTTGAGACTATCCTGCGACCAGCAGTAATGACAAGTCAAAGAAAGGAAAAGGAAAATAACTATACGCTTCAGGATCATAACAGATGCATGGGATCACAAGTTAGGGCAAATTATTTATTTCCTTCGGCAGCCATCTCCATGCATTGCTCCTCTGCTTCCCTCATATCTGCTTTCTTCATAAATCTAAGGTAGGTTTCAGTATTGTAGCGTCCGTATAAGTCCCTATCAGTTTGTTGATGCACCAGTTCCGCCAGCCCCTCAATACCGTATTGTTGGTAGGCATAGAAGCTGAGACAACCGCAATAGACCTTGTATCTGGGATTCATCAATTCCAAGGGGATGCCATCCCAACATTTCTTAGCAGCAAGATTCCGATACTTAAGCATTTGAGCAGGTGTGGGAAAGTCAAAATGCATATCACTGATCTCCGTCTTTTCGAGCAGATATCTGACGCCAAATTCGTCGCCCACACTAATCGGCATTCCAACAGATGATATTGCCATACCATCAAAATAATGTGCACTGGCAATTTCTCCTTCAACCTGATCACCTCTGTCAGCAAACCGATATTTGATGATTGCCTTGCCCTCCGACTCAGAATCCGGAGACAATACCGCAATTACAGTCCCTGGAGCGGTCTCACCGTATCTGGCCAGCTCCATCTTGCGCTTGTAAATTTTGTACTGCTTTAGCATGGTCGGGATCACAGCTATGGCAAGCGCAAAGAACAAGGTAGCAATGAATAATATACCCGTCTGCAGCTCCTTTTTGCGTCGTACCTTGGCCGATTTGCTTTGATCATCAAGAATTTCGAGCTCATATCGGTACCGTCCATCAATCATAGCTACCGAAATCCTATACGGCTCCCCATCTACCAATAGCTGAAATTGGCCACTTCCATTTGGGCCAATATCCTGCCTGTACAACATGGTGTCATTGAGGAATATACCTACACGATTATTGCTGTATGTGTGCAAAAGCTGAACAGAATGTTCCTGTTCTCCCTTGATAATTGTCCAGTTCTCGACTTTAAATCGCACGCTTCAGGGCTTTGCATTAAAACAGAATCACTTTAGCGCACATCTGGATACGCCACGTGTATTATCTACGTTCTCTTCTTTTAGCTGTTCACTAGCGAAGGCATTTGATCATTAGCGAATTAGCTTTCATAGCCACAGCTAACCATCGATATTTTGCAGTGACCATGACAATGCAAAGGCGCGGAAGACTAGAAAACAGATTACAGACTAAGAAGTTAACAGTATTTAGCCTTACTAGATTGTAGTTCGAGAGATATTGCATTAATTTTGCGAGATGAGCGAAGGATATAATGAGAACAATGGCCAGCAGCCGACTAAGCGATCAAGTGTGGTCTATAGTCCGTTGGCTTTTGCCCTGGTTTTGATAATTGGGATTCAAATGGGCCTACAGCTCTATAAGGGAATTTATGGCAAACCCACTGTAAGTGCGCAAAAGCAAGCATTACCGCTCGTAGAAGAGGTTTATAGCTTCATTGATGCCCGATATGTGGATACGGTCGACACTAGGGATATCGCTAAGACAGTTGTCGAAGAAACACTCAAAAACCTGGACCCGCACTCTTATTACATTGATTATGAGGAGTTGCAGGGAGTAAACGAATCGCTCGAAGGCAATTTTGAAGGCATTGGTGTTGAATTTTCAATTGTAAGCGACACTATCAACGTTGTCACGCCTATCGCTGGTGGTCCTTCTGAGTCTCTGGGAATTCAATCCGGTGATAAGATTGTCATGATCGAAGACACTTTGGTAGCTGGCATCGGGATCAAGAATAAAGATGTAATCGGCAAACTTAGGGGCAAAAAAGGCACTAATGTCAAGGTTGGCATCGCCAGAAGCGGCATGAACAGTCTGATTGATTACACGATCACCAGAGACAAAATACCGCTTTACAGTGTAGATGCCTCTTACATGATGGACAATGAGGTGGGTTATATAAAAATCAACCGATTTAGCGCAACTACTTATCGCGAGTTTTCGCAGGCGATGACAAAACTCAACAAGCAAGGCATGCAGAAACTCATCCTGGACTTACGACAAAATCCAGGAGGATTCTTGACTGCTGCTACGGCTATTGCTGATGATTTTCTCGAAGGGAGAAAGTTACTGGTATATACAGAAGGAAGAAACTACAAGCGCAAGGAGTACATGTCCAAAAGGCGCGGACTTTTTGAATCCGGAGAACTCGTAGTGATGTTGGATCACGGCTCCGCTTCTGCAAGCGAAATCCTGGCCGGTGCCATCCAGGATTGGGATCGTGGTACGATCGTAGGGAGACGCAGCTTTGGTAAAGGTCTCGTCCAAGAACAGTATGACCTTCACGACGGCAGTGCCATGAGACTAACAGTAGCCCGATATTACACACCCTCGGGTCGCTGCATCCAAAAGCCATACGAAGAAGGCAAGAATGCCTACAACAAAGAAATTCTACAGCGTCTAAAAGATGGAGAGCTGATGGTTGCCGACAGCATCAAAAAAGTTGACAGTCTAAAGTACAAAACCGCAGGAGGCAGGATTGTATTTGGTGGCGGTGGAATCAGCCCTGATATTTTTGTCCCTCTGGATACCACCAATACAGAACCTTTCCTTGTACAGGCACGCAAGTATGTTGCTCAATTCTCCTATGATCATTATGGAAAGAACCTTGAAGGCTACCAATCCTTAAATGACTATGAACACTTCAGAGCGAACTTTGATAGAGATGACCAGGTGTTTCGCGAGTTTGAACAATATCTCAAGAGCAAAGACCTGGAAATTGATCATGCCCTGATGACTCAGGCTAAAACGGAATTCAAAACTTACATTAAAGCTCATCTGGCAAAGCAAATCTGGAATTATGAAGGTTTCTACCCGATCATAAATGAGATCGATCCGGATGTTGAAAATGCTTACAAGACAATCAACCGCAACATAGCGACGACAGCAGAGGCAAATGATAATTTCCCTGCGTTTGGTCAATAAGCCTTATCTTCGTGCTCCGAAAAGAGCACGATCGAATGATAAATCAGCACAGCATCCAGCTCGTATTACGCAAGGGCCTTACCGATACCGCAGGTGAAGCAGTTGCCAGAGCAGCAGAGAAATTCCTATCCCTGAGTACGGGAAAAATTAAGAGCAGTCGAATATTCTTCCTGGAAACCACACTTAGCAATTCAGAACTCGAAGCTTTGGCTGACAGGAGTTTGTGGGACCCCATCGTACATGAATTGACAGTCAATGAGTTCCAGATTCCCAAAGGATTCAAGACTTATCTCTGCCTTAAACGAGAATCTGCAGATCGGCAGGATCGAGATGCCTTTTTGGGATCAGCATTGAAATTGTTTAGTAAAGAACAAGGGCACAATCACTCTAGCTCAGTCGTCTGTGCAGATTTGTATTGCATCGAAAATGACCTAAGTGAAGATGAGCTACGCGGGCTTGCATCAAGACTGCCTTCGCAGGGAGGTGAACAATCCCTGTTGTATGGAAAAATCGACAAGTCAGGTATCGAGCTCGAATTTCAAAAGAATCCTGCCGCAGCGCAATCAGCTGAGTGGAAAATCAGAAGTATAGACCTAAATAGTCAATCTCTCAATGAGTTTGAATTAGAGCATAGGTACAAACTCAGCAAAAAGGAGTTGGAGACAATCAAGACCTATTATGAACGTGATCAGCTTGCCTCAGAAAGAATAGACCTGGGACTTCCTGCAGTACCAACGGAGTGCGAAATAGCAGTCTTCGACTCTTGCTGGTCCGAAGCGCAAAATGAAAAGGTGCTTGATGCCAAAATCCTGTATTTAGATAGCAAGAATAAAGAAAGTAGAAAAATTCAATCTCTAAATCAGACCTATATACAAGCCGCATGCAAAACAGTATCGGAGCAACTGAGGGCCATCGGTGCAAGTTGGTATCTCAGTCTGGAGGAGGGCAAGGCGGCGGCATTCAAAATTGATGATCAGCGGCTTTTCTTTTGGAATGTCGCTCAATCATACATTCAAAAGAAAAGCAATCCGTTTCGGATCGCATTGGACACAAGTGTTGACAGTCTCATCGACGCCATTTGTGCATCAAGAGGCAAGGGGATACCCTTGCTTCATAGTAGTGTTATGTGCTCTTCAGCCAAAACGATGAAAATGCTATCCTTAATGCAGTCTGGGACTGAAGCTGCCGCGAACAAGTCCCTCGCTCCTACAGTCAACGGTTCTCTGGTTTTCGACAATCGCTACAGTCAGGCATCCCTGGTTTACAAAGGCACTGGTACTCTGCTGGATAAGCGTCGATTAGACAGCAGTGTGGGACAATTCTCATCGAAGCGAGAAGCTCACATAGTTTGCGTTGGAAAGACTGGAACAATCAAAGCCTTGCAAGCAGTAGCTCCAGTGACAACCCTGCAAGAAACCTTGCATTTTGTCCAGGATGTTGCAGCCAGGGGATGGATTCAGGAATGTTGCAATGTCGACAAGGCCGGATTTGCAGCGGCAGTTCTCGGAATTCTTGAAGAACAGGAAGGCGCTAGTATTGACCTCAGCAAAATGGGCCCGGATGCTATAGGCAAAGCGCCATTGCAGATTTTGGCTCGTAAAGCTCGCGGACTCATCTTACTCAAGGTTGCCAGGGAAAAGTACGATGAGATTGCCTCATTGGCCCAACAACGAGAGGTCTCTTGCAGTCTTCTGGGCCAAGTGACTCTAGATGGGAAACTAAACCTGAGCTACGGCACTAGCCTCATTTGCCACCTGGACCTGGACTTTCTACGAAGCGAAATACCCAAACTAGAGATAGAAGCGGAATGGAAAAAACCAAAACTGGAAGAGCCTGCCCTTCCAAGATATCTCGACTACAACAAGGTCTTACTGGCACTGCTCAACAGCTACAATACCTGCTCCAGAGAAGAAATCATCCGGCAATATGATCATGAAGTGCAAGGCAAGACGGTGTTGAAGTCGATAATGGGCCCGGAGAACAGTGCCCCTCAGGACGCAGCACTAGTTCGCCTTGATTTCAATAGCTTTGAGGGCATTGCTGTGTCAAATGGCATCCTGCCAAGATATGGAGATCTTGACCCCTATGAAATGGCCGCTGGTGCTTTTGACGAGGCAATTCGACAAATCATCGCCGTAGGAGGTAAGTTACCATCCGATGAGCAGCAAAACCCAGGAGGATTCTGGTCTGTGTATGCAAACTTACACGTCATGCATCCCGCAGCTATTAACTCGCAGACACCGGAAAGCAAGAGACAAATGGCAATGCTAACCCAGATCTGTGAAGCCACACATGATATGGCTACCTTTTTCAATCTGCCTGTGCAGGTAACGCAACAAACGATTCACTCAAATGCCGTAGGCAAAAAAGACAAAAAATCAATTCCTCCAACTGCACTCTATAGCATAACATCCCACCTTCCGGACATACGGCTATCCGTCACGAGTAATTTCCTGGCAGAAGACGATTTGATCTATCAGGTTGGAGCCACCTATAATGAGTTGGGAGGATCAGAATTCTATTACCTATTTGACAAGATTGGAAAAAATGTACCGAAAGTAAGAAAAGAGAGCGCCAAGAAAACCTACGATAGAATCAGCCAGGCCAATGAGCTTGAACTGCTTTCCTCTTGCCATGATATTTCTGATGGTGGTCTAGCCGTAGCCTTGTCAGAATGCTGCTTTGGCGCAGGATTAGGGGCTGACATTGAATTGGCTCATGAAGCCTTTGGCAGTCTCAGTCTGTCTGCAATTCTGTTTTCCGAATCCCATTCTCGGTTTGTTGTTAGTATTCATCCTGATAAGAAAGCTGCATTCGAGCTGCTGATGGGCAAATCCGCCATCCATCTAGGTAAGGTGAACCGTCGAAGAAGGCTGCTGATCAACGAATCTGGTGACCGGGTTATCATGTTAGGTCTGGAAGCACTTTTGCTTTCCTGGAGACGCGAACTCGGGATCTAGAATACACCTTTTCATTTTACTTTGTCCTTTTTTTCGGTCAATTTGTCACTGACGAAATGTGCTGATCTACTGACATTTCAGCAATCTCAGGGAAAAAACCGGACAAAACCATAAATTTTCACTCCAGCGAATTTTCTCAAAATTTTAATTAAAGTTTGTCGGTTATTGAAAATAAATCAAAAAAACAAACAATATACCGACATATGTTCAACAAATTGCCCATTTCATTGAACATTAGACATTCGATTTTAGGAGTGATTAGTTTGACTTGCTGTATATTTGCATTGTAATTGATACTGAGGGGTTGAAAAAAGAACATTTGATTTAAACAACGAGATAAATTTAGAAACATGCAAGAATTACTGAAAAAGTTCGTACACACAGGAGTTGGTTTTGTTGCTTTGGCTAGTGAGAAAGTGAATGTTACTGTTGAAGATTTGATGGAAAGAGGCAAGCAGTCTGAAGACGAAGGCAAGAAGATAGTAGATGGCTTCATCAAGACTACAGGGAAAAGAAGAGAAGCACTTCAAGACAAGATCAAGTCAGCTTCAACCAAAGTAACAGATAAGGTGGATCTTTTTGGAAAGAGTGATTACCAGGAGATTCTTAAAAGAATTGAAAAGCTGGAGAAAAAAATCAGCTCTGCAAGCTCAAGCAAAACCACTAAGGCCAAAAGAGTAGTAAAGAAGTAAAAGCTAATTTTTTCCAGTTTAGACCTTAGTATGTTGCCAAGCTCCTCTTTAGGGGAGCTTGGCATTTTTATTGCGAGTATGGCATGATTGCCTATTATTTCCTATTTTCCTGACAAACATCAGAATGGGCGGAAAAAAAACACAGGATGTTATTTACCAACACCTTCAACAATCTTAAGAGGGCCCAGGAAATTGTTGCCATCCTCGGAAAGTATGGATTTGAGGACGTGATCGCCAATACTTCTCTCATTAATCTTGTCTCCAAAAAGAAGCAGGCCAGCTGGCTTCGCGACAATAAGCCAACCTTACAATACACTCGATGGGAACGAATACGCCTTGCCTTCGAGGAATTGGGTCCTACATTTGTTAAAGGCGCCCAGGTACTTAGCAACAGACCAGACATTCTACCCCAGGAACTGCTCAAGGAGTTTGAAAAACTTCAATCAGATGTCCCTCCTTTTGACATCGCAATTGTGAGACAAACGATAGAGGAAGAAACCGGCCAAAAGCTGGAAGAGATCTTCGCCTACTTTAATAATCAGCCGATCGGTTCAGCCTCAATCGGACAAGTCCATTTTGCGCGACTAAAGGATGGTACCGAGGTAGTTGTGAAAGTCCAAAGGCCTAGGGTTCGTTTTGTCGTAGAAACGGACATTTCCATCATGAAAGAAGTGGTGCGGCGAGGAGCCAAGTTTTTTGAGCAAAATGGGATCAGCAACCCCATGGATGTCGTATTGGCTTTTGAAAAGAGCATGCAAAAGGAGCTTGACTATACCACTGAGGCCAGAAATATTGAGCAGTTTCGAAGTTTCTATAAGGAAAGAACCGACTTCTATGTGCCGAGAGCTTTTCGCCAGTATTCTACCGAAAAAGTTCTGGTGCTTGAATTTGTGAAAGGCTGCAAAGTCACGGATGTTGAGCAACTAGAAGCATGGGGACTGAGCCCTAAAAAGCTGGCAGAAGCTGGTATGAACATCTACCTGACTCAGATTTTTGAATTTGGTTTTTTTCATGCTGACCCACACCCGGGCAACATTATAATACGCGAAGATGGGGTGATTTGCCTCATTGATTTCGGCATGGTTGGCAAACTGATGAAACGGGATAAATTTGCTTTTGCCGGGGTGTTTATTGCAATGGCTCAACAGAATGCCAGGAACATGGCTATCAGTTTGCAAAAGCTTGCAATTGAAGATGATATTGACGATATCAATGCGCTAGAACAGGATTTGTATGAAATCATTCAGGAGTACTCGGTACTCGATGTTGCGGATAGCAGTATGGCTGAACTGGCAAATACCCTTCAGAATTTGATCTATCAATACAAAATCAGAGTGCCAGGAGCTATCTTTATCATACTGCGTGCACTAGCCATCTTAGAGGGTATTGGCAAAACAGTTTATCCGGAGATGAACGCCTTTGAAGCTGTTAAGCCATTTGGAACAAAGCTCGTCATGGAGCAATACTCTTCTGCCAACCTGCAGGAGGAAATTTTGAACCGTTTTGTCAATATAACTGCCTTTCTCGATAGAGTACCGGTCGATCTTAAAGACATCCTGACTAAAATTAAGAAGGGCAAATTGCATCTGGAACTTTCGCCAGCTGACTGGGAGCCCATTGTCCGCAATATTGGTATCTTTACTAACCGGCTGGCACTTTCACTTCTGATCGGATTTTGCTTGACTATCTCCGGACTGGCAATGATTGCCGGAGATCACGCTGGTCCGCTCACTTCGGGAGGCATGCCCTATATCAGCGTTTTTGGTCTGATTATTTCTGGCTTACTGGCCTTTTTTGTGTTCTTTTCAATCATTCGAAGCGGAAGATATTAATGAGCGACCAATCGACAAAAGTAAAAGCACTGGTGCTAAGAGGCTATTCTCTTAATTGCGCAAATGAGACTGCTGCAGCATTCGAGCTTGCTGGCGCCAAAGCGACAATTGCAGAAATAAATGATATCATTTCAGGGTCAATATCCATTCAACAATTTGACATCCTGAGCATCCCTGGAGGTAGTACCTTCGGGGATGATTTTTCTGCTGCTCAAATTCTTGCCAATACCATTAGAAATCAAAGTATGCCTGATGGCTCTACCTTGCTGGAGCAACTAAAGCTGTTCATCTCAAAAGGAAAACACATCCTCGGAATTGGGACCGGCTTTCAGGTTTTGGTTAAAGTTGGATTGTTGCCAAATATTGGAGGGGATTTTGAACAGGAAGTGAGCTTCCAGCAAAATGATTCTGCAAAGTTTGAAAACAAATGGATCTACATAAGAGTAAACAGCAAATCACGCTCTCCTTATCTTGAAAATCTTGAAGTGATTCCAGTCCCAATCAGACACTCGCAAGGAAAGCTGATTGTTCGAGATAAGAAGATTGAGTTGAAGATGCTCACAACGCATCAAATGTGCCTAAGCTATTGTGACAATAATGGCAGACCTCCCAAGGGCTATCCCAATAATCCGAATGGCTCTACAATGGATTGCGCAGGCTTGACTGATCAGTCGAGACAGGTGCTGGGCCTGATGCCTAATCCGGAGGCCTTTCTAAGCATTTACAATCATCCGAATTGGCGGCAGACCCTTCGGGAAAAACCTGAAAGCTCGCTTGAAGGCATAGGCTTGCAGATTTTCAAGAATATTGTCCGGCATGCGGAAGACAAGGTACCCAGTGTGTGATGGCTTTGCGCCGAGACACGAGGTGAGAATCGAAGATATTTAAATAGCCTGATCCTCTTTTTTAGCTTTTTTGCGAGGCAGGCACCAATTGGAGCGAAATCTGCATCATAACTTAGGAATCCATTAAAACAGCTTTTTCACTTGACTGAAAAACAGCTTATAGAGGCCTGTAAACAGGATAAACGCCAGGCACAGCAGGAACTGTACAATCGATTCGCCCCCCTCATGTACGGGGTTTGTAGAAGGTATGTGAGAACGGAAGCAGATATCGAAGACATCTTGCTCACGGGGTTCATGAAGGTATTCAAGAATATACCTCAATATTCCGGAAATGGAAGCTTCGAGGGCTGGATTAGGCGGATAATGGTCAATGAATCTCTTATGTGGTTAAGAAAGCACAAAAATCTGAAACTCAACGTCGAACTTGAGGGGCATAAACATGACCGGGAGATGGCAGCCAGCATTGAAGATAAGATGAGTGCCGATGAAATCCTTGGCTTATTGGATCAATTGCCGGAAGGTTACAAGACCGTCTTTAACCTATATGTTATTGAAGGATATTCGCATCAGGAAATTGCCACACGACTAAACGTGAGCGTAAATACTTCTAAATCACAGCTCATTAAAGCACGAAGGAAATTGCAGACTTTGCTGAAACAACGTGGATTTGAATACAAGCAATGAAGGAAGAGGAAATAGATAAGATATTTGTCGAAAATCAGCATGCGAGGGATAGAATGCCTCAAGCGAGCCTATGGGATCGATTGGAGCAGGAACTCGATGCTGAATCTGTGGTTCCAGGTCAGGCAACTTCTCCGAGATCAAATTTGAGGTGGCTTGCTGCGGCAGGGCTGGCAATACTTTTGCTTCCTGCTCTTTGGTTTGTCAGGCAACAATTGCAGCCAGAAGAAGTGTTATCACAGCAAACTGAGGAAGTCAGAAACCTTGATCAGCAGACCGCAAACGGGGCGTCAACATTGGTGAAAGGCAATGGCACAAGTTCTGACTCGGAAAAATCCAAAGTAGAGGATGCTCTTGCAGATGGTCAGCTTGGAGCCGGACAAGTGAGTGAAAGTGAGGGCAAAACAGAACATCAATTGGCTGAATCCAAAGCGGCCGGAGAAAAAAACAGAACCCTGGAAAAGAGGACAGTAACTGCCCAAAACCATCAGTCTGTTCGACGATCCACGAAAAGCGCCAGGCAAAATGCTAAACAAGCAAGCTCAAAAACTGCAAATAGCAGCAATATAGATGTAGCAAGTGAAGGTAATGGTGGAAGCCCAGGTGAAGGAAAGACCCTTTGGCAGGAAGAAGCAGTTACTTCAGAAGTAGAGACAAGCGATGAAATTGCTATAAAAGAGTCGCAGCCTGATGGACCTCATGACACCAGAGCACAAACCGGGCCGGCAGGACCAGCGGGTGCTATCGGCGCTTCGAGCGCTGCAGTCGACCCAAAATCTATTACAGGATCAGCAGCACCGGCGCCGGCATTGGCTTCGGGAGCTGGTGCCAATGCGCCTAAAGCCCAGGCACTAGAGGAATCAACTGCATTTGATACTGCAACAGAAGTCGAAACCCTTAGTGGGCTAAGCCACGAAATGGATTCCGAAAAACTAAAAACAGCAGCTGGAAAAGAGAAAATGCCAGCTACACCTCATGCAAGTTCCTGGAAGGACCGCCTTGTTGGAAAGTGGGTTTCCGAAAAGCAAGTGATCGAGGTATGGGAGCGATTTGACAATTTTATTGTAGTCACGTTTCCGAACGGAGAGAAATCTACCAAACAGATTTTTGATCAGCCTAACATCGGTGTTCATGGCAGCAGTCAGTATGCCTATACAATATCGCGAGATTCACACTCGATGATGATCTTTGAAGGGCATAGCAGTGAAGACTCACACACTTATATCTATTCAATCGTCGATGGCGATAAGGTGCAAGTCAGCATTTTTCTTTCTGCTGAGGATGACGATCCGATCGAACAATACGTGCTGTCTCGTTTGCCCTAATTCAACTTCAATTTTTACGGTTATTGATTCGCCGTCCCTTAGCAAAGTTTGGAGGACGGATAATCATAGTCCCAAGCTCTCTAACGCCAGAGTGAGTAAAAACTAGTTCGCCTCTCTGAAAAACGACTTTGCTCATATTGATGCAGTAGCCAATGACAGCCCTTGAGCGGAGCCGAAAGGTCCGTTATTAGCGGACTACGGAGCTGGTAATGAAGGCCTTGTGCAATAACAATATTGTTCTTCGTGGTCCGTCTTCAACGGGCGCTTCGACTACGCTCAGCGACCGTTGAAGACTCCTAATTAGGTTTTTATTCACTCTGGCTCAGCGACAGTTGAAGACTGCAAATTGGGTTTTTACTCAGTCTAACGCGAAGGTGTGCGCTGGCAAAATAGCCCGGATAGGAGTGGCTATGCAGGAGGCTGGCAGGGACTGAGCGCTCGCTAATGGGGGCTGCGAGTATTGGAGCAGACCACAGTAGCGATGCAGCGAAGCCCCTGCCAGCCTCCTGCATAATAACGGATAGCCGGGAGACAGATGCCACGTGACCATTGGCTTCGCTCCAAATAAAGCATTTCAGAAATAATGCAGAAACAGCCCTTTTGTGCAATTTCCTGACTTTTCCTTCCGTAATTGCAAATACATCTGCCTTGTGAATGGCGGCTAATTGCCTTGCAAAATGCAGTCTGGACGACAGTTGCGGTAATCTGAGTTTTCTTCGCTATAAGAAAACGTCTTCTGCTTTCTCCTAGCCCACATTTCACATAGGCATAAAGCATGATTGGCCGGCAAAATCCTTAGATTTGGAGGCTGCTACACGCCAACCAACCAAGCTACCAAACTATTATAGGCCAAGGGCTTAGAAATAATATATAGCTGTCTTTAATGTCACTATTTGCCTATAGTGAGATCAGGACCGGAACTTGACTTGCCGTTTGATCCAAAGCGTTCAAACCTTGCTAAGAAAGTCAACAATTAGGGGAACAACATTAATCATAAATCAGAAAGTAAATCGTCAATTCATGAAACAATTATTTACGCTTTTCATATTTGCATTATGCTGTTGCAGTTTAACAGTGTTTGCACAAGATGAGGGCAATCCGATTCGCTGCGGATCAGATGAACTTATGGAGGATTTGATGCAAGATGAGAAGTTTGCAGAGAAATATCTGGAGATGAGGAACACTATCAAGGACGCTGCTGAAATTGCTGGCAGAGTCAATTGCTCCAATCCGATTATTATACCGATAGCAGTGCACTATAACAATGATTATAATACTTCAAACGTGCAATGCCTTGTAGACGCGGCACTTGCTCAGGTTGCTGTGCTGAACGATGATTTTGCAGCTTCCAACAGCGATATCAGTAATTTCTGTGACTTGGCTTTGGCTTGTCCGGGTACTTGGGATCCGGCTGCGCTGGCTTCAAATGGAACCTGCATGCAATTTTGCCTTGCCGACCAGAACTTGCCAAATGGAGAAACCACCTATGGAGGTTATGCAATTACTGTAGGTGATTACAATTGGACGGGACAAGCTGATGCTCCGGCCTGGAGCGGATACCTGAATATCTTTGTTGACTATAATCCCGGATATCTGGGTATTGCGCCACTGTATGGGGGCAACAATCCAAATGGAAACGGAACGGAAATCGATGGAGGTTCCTTTGGTGGTCCAACGATGACTCCTTGTAGTTCAGGTTCGCCCCTGAATACGAATACTGGCTTGGATCTAGGTAGAACAGCTACGCACGAGCTAGGGCACTACTTTGGTTTGGAGCACATCTTCTATGGCGGCTGTAACACCGGCGACGGCATTGCTGACACGCCGGCTCAGGATACGGAAAACTATGGATGTCCGACGGTGAACAATTGTACTTCATCGGCGAATAATAGTTGCGGTACGCAAGACTATTTCTTCAACTACATGGATTACGTGAATGATGCCTGCATGTACATGTTTACGGAGGATCAGGCAACGCTTATGAACCAGGTAGCTGCTCCTCAAAGTAAATGGGCAAGCAGCTCTTGTAGTTCTCCACCAACAATAGCGGATTACACCCCCACTTTCCAGAGTGGCTGTAATCCTACTCCTCCGAATGCTACCTTCATTTTGACTAATCCTGTGACAGTTTGTGCCGGAGGTTGTGTTGTCCCGCAAAACCTTTCTTCCGGGAACCCAACTTCTTATAGTTGGTCATTTTCTGTGTCTAGTGGTGATATACAGTTGGGTTCAACAAGCTCGACAGCTGAGACTCCGGATATTTGCTTTACGGGTGGCACTTCAGGTACTGTGGCGGTATCGTTGACCGTAACTAATGCTGCAGGAAGTAATACGGCAACTCAGGCAATGGATGTCACTGTAAATCCTGATTGTCAAAATGGTTGTTTGCAGCTTTCTAATATCGACTTTGCTACGGATAACTTAACAATCATCGGTGCTCAGGGTGGTGGCTATGTATCTGGTTCCAACGGATTTTTGGATGAATCGAAAGCCGACGTATTTGACGTTCAGGATTATGGGATTTGTTATGGCTCAGTAATTACTGCAGTTACACTATGTTTCATTAAAGATCAGGTACCAACGGGCAATCTAACGGTTGAGATTTGGGACGGAGCTTCTGGTTCTCCGGGAGCGTCATTAAGCAGCACCACTGTCAGTGTGGCCTCCCTTACAGATTTGTCCGCAGGCGGAACGGTACCAACAGATTGTGACGAGATTCAACTCGCTACCCCATTGGTGGTGAATGGGCCTGTATTTGTCGGCGTCAGTGGATTTCATACCTTGACAGGTGGCGACATAGGACTGGTTACAAACAGCGACGGCCAGGGAAACCCTGCGGGATGGGAAGAATTTTCTGGAGGAGGATGGTTTCAATATACTGATGCGAGCTCCTGGGAGTTGAATATCTCGCATGCCATCTTCCCTGCTGTATTGCCGGCAGATCCGCAAGCATCGTTTACTGTACCAGCTAACTCATGTACCGGGGATCTGACATTTACAGATACTACCCCAGCGCTTTGCTCTGGAAGTACCGCGACGCATGCCTGGACCATCAAAGATGCCAGCGACAGTGTGGTATTTAACTCAACAGATGCAAGTCCAACCTGGTCAGCTACTGCTCCTGGAACCTACACTGTCGAGCTTTGTGTGACTGGTGTTGTTTGCGAAATAGGATGCACTGAACAAGTCGTTGAAGTTGCGGAGTGCTGTCCGACATTCTCGGCAGTGGATACGCCTCCGGCAAATGCCACTTGTAGCCAAATTGGATCTTACAGCGTAAGTCTAAATCCTGCAACAAGTTCTGCAGCGAGCTACTCCTGGACTACGGACGGCTCATCGACGATAAATGGATCAACTGGTTCCAGTGCGCAAATCGTTTATGAAAATAACAGTTGCGAAGCCACGACAGAAACTTTCCATTTGGTAGTAACTTGTACCACTGACAACAGCATTATTTATGATGCTGATATTGCTACCGTGACAGTAGCCCCTTGCGTGATATGTGATGATAGTGATCCAAATACAACAGATACTTGTGAAAATGGCGTTTGTGTATTTACTCCTGTGGCTTGTGATGATAACGACCCATGTACAACTGACGAGATCGTAGATGGTAACTGCATCAGTACTCCAATCGTTTGCGACGATAACGATCCTTGTACGACTGACTCTTGTGATGGAAGCGGCACGTGTGTCTTCACGCCTATTGTTTGTGATGATAATGATCCTTGCACAACAGATGCTTGTGATGGTACTGGAACCTGTGTGTTTACTCCGATAGTTTGTGATGACAATGATCCATGTACTACGGATGAATGTGATGCTGCTGGTAATTGTGTCTTCACTCCTATTGTTTGTGATGATAATGATCCAAATACAAACGACAGTTGTGTAAATGGAGAATGTGTCTTTACTCCAATTGCTTGTGATGACAATGATCCATGTACTACGGATGAGCTTATTGGAGGCGAATGTGTTTATAGTCCGCTGGTGTGCGACGATAACGACCCTTGTACAACGGACGAATGTGGACCAACTGGCTGTGTGTACACACCAATCGTCTGCGATGATAATGATCCTTGTACAATGGATGAGTGCGATGCAAATGGTAACTGCGTGTTTACTCCAATCGTTTGTGATGACAGTGATCCCTGCACCACCGATGAATGCGATGCATCAGGCAATTGTGTTTTCACTCCTATCGTATGTAATGACAACGATCCATGTACAACCGATGAGTGTGACGGCACTGGTACTTGTGTATTCACGCCAATTGTCTGCGATGATAATGACCCATGTACTACTGATGAATGCGACGCATCTGGCAATTGTGTTTTCACTCCTATAGTATGTGATGACAATGATCCATGCACTGCAGATGCATGTGATGGCAATGGTAACTGCGTATTTACGCCGATTGTTTGTGATGATAACGACCCATGCACTACCGATGAATGCGACGCATCAGGTAGTTGTGTTTTCACTCCTATAGTATGTGATGACAATGATCCATGCACTGCAGATGCATGTGATGGCAATGGTAACTGCGTATTTACGCCGATTGTTTGTGATGATAATGATCCGAATACAAATGACTCTTGTGTGAACGGTGATTGCGTCTTTACACCAATAGCTTGCGACGATAATGATCCATGCACAACCGATCTATTGGTGAATGGCGAGTGTACCAGCACACCGATCGTCTGTGATGATAATGATCCTTGTACCACTG
>JAHDEE010000003.1:0-52732 GCA_020629005.1 Chitinophagales bacterium | reverse complement strand
ATGAATGTGACAGCGCCGGAAATTGCGTGTTCACTCCGATCACCTGTGACGACGGGGACCCCTGCACAATGGATGAATGTGATGGAACAGGTAACTGCGTCTTTACCCCAATTGTTTGTGACGACAACGATCCTTGTACCACTGATGAATGTGACAGCGCCGGAAATTGCGTGTTCACTCCGATCACCTGTGACGACGGCGACCCTTGCACTATGGACAGCTGTGATGGCAGCGGCAATTGTGTCTTTACGCCAATCGTCTGTGATGACGGTGATCCACAAACTATTGATACCTGTATAAACGGAGTTTGTGAGTTCATTGCCTGTGACGACAATGACCCGTGCACAATCGATGAGCTTGTAGGTGGTGTTTGTACCTACACTGCTATCGTTTGCGATGATGATGATCCATGCACCAATGATTCTTGTGTGAGTGGTGTTTGCCAATTCATTGCGATCGATTGCAATGATAACGACCCTTGCACCTTGGATGAGTGTGATGGTAATGGAGGTTGTATCAATACCATCATTGATTCAGACGGCGACGGCACAGCAGACTGCGTTGATGAATGCCCGGATGATCCCAACAAGATCGAAAGTGGAATTTGCGGTTGCGGCGTGGTAGATGATCCTACAGATACAGACCAGGACGGCACGCCCGATTGTAGGGACGTTTGCCCTACCGATCCAACCAACAATTGCTGTGGAACAATGGTCAGCATCGGTTCATTAGCTAACACCACGGAAGGCAGCAATGGAACAATCTTGCCGGCCTATTACAACACGCATCAAATCAATGTTGGCGGCGGCACCCCTCCTTATACTTACGATTTTGACCGTACTGGTTATGTTCGTTGGTCTGTGAGTCCATCTGATGTTGATGGTTACAATGAAGAGCTTACTATCATTTATGCGGATAATGCAGAGTGGGTGGTTACCGTTACGGATGCAAATGGTTGCGTGACTACTGCGCTTATATTTACAAATGATTCTGGAGCAGGAGGAGGAAATGCTTCTGTTAGTTCTAACGGTGATATTCTTGACATCGATGCCTTTGCTATCACTGGAGAGAGTGCCAGCATTCAGAATGGAGCAATTGACATTACTGTCGTTGGATGCGGCGGCGGCCCATACACTTATGAATGGACCGGCCCAGGAGGTTTCACTTCAAATGCTGAAGACATAGGAGGATTGACATCTGGATTCTATGAAGTCACAGTGAGCTGCGGTACGCAGGTCTCTGAAGGCTGGTACTGGGTACCGAAAGATCGCAGATCCGGACGTCTCAAGACTGAGCAAACGGGAAGCCTCGGGATATTCCCGAATCCTTTTGCAGAACAGACTACCATTTCATACTCTGTTCAGGAAGCTTCAGAGGTTACCATTGAAGTCTTCGATGTTTCTGGAAGGCTGCTCGAGACCGTATTTGAAGGCGAGGCTCAGGCAAATCGGGATTACCAACTTCCATTCAGCAATTCCCAACTGGTAGCTGGAGTATACCTGGTCAAAATGACTATCGGTGAGACTGAACTTGTCGAAAGAATCGTGATACTGGATTAATCAATCCTGTTAAAGTAAAAAAGGCCATTGAGCGTATGCTCAATGGCCTTTTGTTTTTAAGGTAAGTCCTTCAATATCCAGGATAAAGAAGTCCAGACAGGCAAATGATCAGAAACGCTTGCGGCTTCCTTAAGGCTTTCAAACTCGGGCACAAAATCGATAACTCCTGAGGAGGTGCTGTAAAGAAATTCCGATTCAATGAAGATATTATCATGAGCCTTAGAAAGGTATTCATTCCCATCTAACTTTCGTTTCAGGCTTGTCTTTTGATCCTTCAAGACAGCGTGAAAGCCTTCTTGTTTCAAAGGCTCAAATGCCTCTCGGTATTCCTCGACATTAAAGTCGCCTAATATTACCAATTGATCTTCGCTATAGAGCTCGTTCAACTGTTTGAGTTTTCGGATTTCACGCTCTGGATTCTTGGCGCTTGGGATAGCATGAAAGTTAGCAAGCAGAAACTCATTTCCGTCTTTAGTCTCAAATCGGCACATGAATGGTTCTCTGTCTAATTCCGCTTCCAGCGGCTTCACCAGCCAGGCTCTTCCTGATCGGCGCAATTTGGAAGGCTTCCAAAAAAAGGCATATCGCTCAGTCCCTTCACCACTGGTAGCATTGCTGTGAATGGCATCCCACTTTGATCCCATTCGATTCAACTGATCGAGCAGTCGGCCAACTGCCTTTGGGCCATGAGAGGAGGTAGACACCTCTTGTATGGCAACAACATCAAAGTCAGCAATAGTCGAGGCTATGTAAGCAATTTCCAGACTGTTTTTGGAGGCTCCGAAATTCAGCAAGTTCCAGGAGGCAACTTTAATATTGTCCTCTAAAATTAGCTCCGAGGGATCTGGAATCACTTCTTCCGGACGCGGGTTCGAGGGAAGCTCCGGCGGCCCCCAGGTATCGGGATAAAAGATAAATCCAAGAAAGCTGAGAATGAAAATAAGAACGGAAATTACAGTCTTCGAAGGCATCAATCATAAATTCGTGATGAATTGTTCCAGAAAAGCACACAGGGCATTTCTGGCTGCATTCATATCCCAAAGTGCTGGATTGCGTTTCTGCACTCGGTTGGATATCGCACGAAATTGATAAAATTCGATGTTATTTAAAAGAGTGGCGTAAAAAAAAGCGGCCCCTTCCATGCTCTCGACCTCCGCTTCAAAGTGCTCCTTATTCAAACTTATAGTGCCTTCTGAACCGGTTACCCTATTAACGGTCACCCCCTTCACGTTCTTGATTCCCTCCAGTAATTTCGGATTCGGATGCTTCAGCTTTCCATCACTAAACGGACGCCAGTTTTCGTCAAAAAAAGACATCTTTCTTAGGGGGATAAACTGCTGATCGTTTTCGGCACCGAGATCCGCCACTTCTTCTTGAATTACCTGAACTACCTCACCTAGTTTAATCTGACGATCGTAGCTGCCAGCAAAACCCGCATTGATGCAAAGGGCAAAAGAGTGATGTGCCAGCAAGGTGGCTAGCCGAAAGCTGGTGAGCATTATTCCTGGCCCAGTGGTGAGATGATGAACATCCAGTGATCCAACACGTGTATGAAAAAGAAGGGTATTTTCGTCTCGCATCCATTGGTAAGAATCGAGAAATGGCTGTACCTCATTGTCTGTTGCCGTAACGAGAAGAATGCGATTGCATGTTTCACTCTCCGTAATACTCTGCATATATTTTGTCCGTTTCAGCCAATTTAATGCAATGCAGAGAACATCCTTTAATATTTGGTTCTAGCTGCTTCCAGATTTCCTTGATGAAATTCTCCGTGCTTGGTAGAATTCCCTGCATAAAGTCCACATCCACGTTTAGATTTTTGTGGTCGACCTTTGAGATAATCTCTCTCTGCAGTAAGGCGCTTAGATGGTGAGCATTAAACACAAATCCCGTTTCAGGATCTGGCTCCCCTTTCACTGTCACCCAAATTTCGTAGTTATGTCCATGCCAGTTATGATTTGCACACTTGCCAAAAACTTCCTTGTTCTTTTCAAGCGTCCAGTCAGGATTATGCAGTTTATGCGCGGCGTTAAAGTGTTCCTTTCGAGTTAAATAGACCATTTTCCAGATTCTGTACGATCCTGTCAAAAAAATGAATTAAGTAAATTTATGGCATGATCACTGAACCATTTGTCAGCAATTAACATTGTTATTTAGCAACAACGAAGCAATCCCCGTCAAAAAAGCGAAATTAGGTCCCCTTTTGCCCACTTAATGACCTCCTGATTATTAATTGGTGCGAAAACAATCTATATTGTAGGCTTGTTTGATGGTTCGAGCCTGCTACCTTATTAGGTGAACTGCCCTTATCTTTTTGTGCCCAATTGGTGATACCTTAGTCTGCTCCTTGCGAGCACAAAGCTAGCCCCTCTGCATCATAACAGCAAATTACTGGTAACAATTCGATACCAGTTAAGTTAGTCAATACGAGAGAAAGCTAAAATACAATACGATGAAAGCGTACTTATTTCCCGGACAAGGTTCGCAGTTCCCAGGCATGGGTAAAGACCTATGGGACAAGTCCAACTCAGCCAGAGATTTCTTTGAACAAGCCAATGACGAAATGGGTTTCGACATTTGCAAAGTTATGTTTGAAGGTAGCGCTGAAGAACTTAAGCAGACCTTGATAACTCAACCTGCAATCTACCTGTACACGGTAATCCTGACACGCGATTCGCGAGACTTTAAACCCGATGTGGTTGCAGGTCACTCACTGGGTGAGTTTGCCGCTCTTGCAGCGGTCCGTTCGCTTCCTTTTTTCGAAGGCTTGCGCTTGGTGAAGCTTCGTGCCGAAGCAATGCAAAAGGCCTGCGACGCAGCTCCATCTGGAATGGCGGCTGTGCTAGGAATGGAAGATCATATGATAGTAGACATCATTGACCGTATCACAGAGGAGACTGTAGTTGTAGCTAATTATAATTGCCCCAGCCAGGTGGTGATATCAGGTTCTGAAGCAGGTTTGAAACTTGCAGAAGAAAGACTGGAAGATGCTGGCGCAAGAAGAGTGCTCAGACTCAGAACTGTAGCAGGTGCTTTTCACTCACCCTTGATGGAAAAAGCAAGAGAAGAAGTTGCCGAGGCCGTGGCAAAAGCCAGAATCAAAAAGCCTACTGTTCCTGTTTACCAAAATGCTTCTGCGACACCTACACAAGACCCTGAAGTAATCCGGGAAAACCTGATGCAACACATGACATCACCGGTCAGGTGGACGGAAACGATTCAGAATATGATTACAGACGGTGTGGAATCCTTTGTGGAAATTGGGGAAAGACAAATTCTACAGGGAATGGTAAAGCGAATTGATAAACGCGCTGTCACCAAAAACCTGATGGTGGTATAACATTCAGATCAAAAAGAATAGCCTGCCTGTTACGACAGTGCAGGCTTTTTTTATGCAATTTTGCCAAAACAAGATAGGCATATGATAATTAGAGTTGTAAAGCTGGAAATCAAGGATGAACACATCGCTCAATTCCTGTCCATCTTTTCAGATGTAAAGTCCATGATTGTAGATTTTGAAGGATGTAGCCACGTTGAGCTGTGGCAGGATGTTAATGATCCTGGAAGGGTTTTTACCTACAGCCATTGGGAAAGTACCGAGCACCTGGATAAGTATCGATACTCGGACTTGTTCAGAACCACCTGGGCACAAACCAAGCAGCTGTTCAGGGCTAAGGCAATAGCCTGGTCGGTCACAAAAAAGGAGCAAGCATGACGGTTCTGAAAATGCCAGCCTATAACATTGAACTTAAGCCTGTGGCACAAAGTCTCGACGAGGTACTGAGCAGTGCAAAATACAGTGCCCATTTTGTGCTGGTGGATGAGAATACACATGTCTGTTGCCTTCCAGCTATCGAAGCTACACTGAAAAAATATTCCAAATATGCCGTCTTCGAAATTCCATCAGGTGAAGAAAACAAGAAGCTCGAAACCTGTAGTTCCATCTGGAACGAAATGCTTAGACTAAACCTCGATAGGAAAGCTGTGATGATCAATCTTGGAGGTGGAGTCATTGGAGACATGGGTGGCTTTGTAGCCAGCACCTTTAAGCGTGGTATAGATTTCATCCAAATTCCCACAACCCTATTATCGCAGGTAGATGCATCAGTAGGTGGAAAGCTGGGAATCGATCACAATCACCTCAAAAATGTCGTTGGATTGTTCGCCGATCCAAAAGCTGTTCTGATTGACGATTGCTTTTTTGAAACATTGGACCATAAGCAGTTGATAAGCGGCTTTGCGGAAATGATCAAACACGCCCTGCTTGACAATATGGAACATCTTCGCAGCCTGTTGACACTGGATCCGTTACAGGTGGTGTCCTGGAATCCGTACGTCGAGAGGTCAATTACTGTGAAGCAAAGAGTAGTGCAGCAAGATCCTTTCGAGAACGGCCTCCGAAAGCAATTGAATTTTGGTCACACCTATGGTCATGCATTCGAAACATATCACAACAGGCATTCCAAGTCTGGTTATACTCATGGTGCAGCGGTTGCAGAAGGAATGATGATTGCAATGCAGTTGTCAATGCACAAATGCGGATTCGCAAGAAATCTAGGCATTGACCTAATAAATCGAATCCAAAAGCTTTACGGTTTTCATCCACTTAGTACACAGGAGCTTCCGATTCTCCTTGATTTTATGAAGAACGATAAGAAAAATCATGGGACAGAATATCGGTTTTGCCTCCTCAAAGATGTTGGCGCACCAGAACTCTCTGTTCCTGTTACCGCTGAGGAAATAAATGCGGCAATAGTCGCCCTGAAAAGTCACTTTAATGAGAAATAAGTTAATATACAATCCTGCAGGAAAGGAAGTTAGGATACGACTTGATGGCTCTAAGAGCATAAGCAACCGAGCGTTGCTCATTCAGGCACTAGCGGAGCAGGAATTTGAACTGCATGGACTCTCGACCTCAGAAGATACTGAGACGATGCAGAAGGCCCTGATTGCCACTCAGGATGAAATCAATGTGGGACCAGCCGGTACCACCTTTCGCTTTCTTTGCGCACTACTTTCGCAACAAGAGGGAAAAACCACTGTCCTAACTGGAAGTAAACGAATGCTTGAGCGCCCAATCGGCCCATTGGTAAAGGCATTACAAGATCTGGGAGCCAATATTACATATATGGGCAAGGAAGGATTTCCTCCCTTGAAAATATGCGGTACCAAACTGCAAGGAAAGCAGGTCAGCATCAGAGCCGATATAAGCAGCCAGTTTATCTCTGCACTAATGATGCTTGGACCAAAGCTACAACATGGTCTTGAAATACTGCTCAAAGGAGAAATGGTCTCCTATTCTTATCTCAGACTTACAAAAGAGATAATGCAGCATTTTGGGGTCATAGTAAAAGAAGAAAGATTGTCAGACAGCGTTTACAAGTTTGTGATTCCACCTGCTAAATATAAATCCGCCCCTCTGGAGATAGAAGCCGACTGGAGCGCAGCTTCCTACTATTATGCAATTGTTGCTCTTTCCGAAAACCAGGCACTAAGGCTTCAGGGATTGCAGCAAGACAGTTTTCAAGGCGATAGCGCAATTGTAAAAATAGCCAGAGCCTTCGGCGTGACAAGCTGCTTTGATCAATCAGGCCTGTTGCTCTCCTTTGATCCTTCCCTCCGGAAGCAAAGCATAGACTGGGACTTCACAAACTGTCCTGATATCGCGCAAACGGTGGCAGCAGCAGCGGCAGGGCTGGGGATCAATTGCTCGATGAGAGGTTTGCAAACACTCCAGCGCAAAGAAACAGACCGAACTGCCGCACTTGCCACAGAATTAAGCAAGTTTGGAGCTCGCTTCTATGAAGAGGGTCCAGCATGGAAACTCGATTCGTCACAGGTAAACCTACATCACCAAAATGTAACTTTCAATACCTACCACGATCACCGAATGGCTATGGCATTTGCCCCATTGGCTGCAAAACTAAAAGACATCGAAATCGAAAACCCTAAGGTGGTAGGCAAATCGTACCCTGCTTACTGGCAAGACATTGCTAACTTAGGTTTTCATCTGGAATCATTAGATTAGCAAGCAAGAAACTTTCTGATGGAAAAGATTACCCGAAAAGCGGAGAAAGCCCCTTTCATTGTCAAAACGCTGGAACAACTATATCCGGAAACGCCCATTCCACTGGATCATGCAGACCCCTACACCCTGCTTGTAGCAGTGCTACTATCTGCCCAATGTACCGACGCACGTGTCAACACCATCACACCCAAGCTCTTTGCACTTGCGGATGCCCCGGAAAAAATGATCAAGCTTAGCGTTGAGCAAATCCGCGAAGTCATCAAGCCCTGTGGGCTATCGCCCAGAAAGTCAAAAGCCATTTGGGAATTATCCAATATCATCATCCATCAACATGGAGGAGAAGTGCCACAGAGCTTCGAGCATCTTGAGGCGCTACCTGGAGTAGGACACAAAACAGCTTCTGTGGTTATGTCGCAGGCATTCGGTGTGCCGGCCTTTCCGGTCGACACACATATTCACCGGCTCGCGACACGATGGAAATTGACCAGTGGAAAAAATGTCGTTCAGACTGAAAAGGACTTGAAGAAGCTGTTCGAAAAGAAGCTCTGGAATAAGCTACATTTACAAATCATTTTCTTTGGACGAGAACATTGCCCTGCCAGAGCACATGATCCGAATCTGTGCCCCATCTGCTCGGTAGTCGGATGCAAGAAAGGCAGCTAGTGCTGTTTAAACAAAGTGTGTGACAACTTTAAGGAACATATAATAAATGAGCAGCCATTCGGCTTGTGATGCATTCCTGCCCAGTGCACTAGTTTAGCTTGTAAGTGTCCGAGTTCGACTCCTGATACTCAACCAAATCTACCATCCAGCACCCGGCACATTCTTCTTCCTGTAGCGTTAGGAGAAAAAGAAAATTGTGCCCCTCACAGTCTCTGTCGTAAACCTTGACTGTCACTAAAGACGAACGCTCTCCAACTTCAATCTCCAATACCCGAAAATCCACATGATTCAAAAGGTATTTATATAATGTATCTTGCACCAGATTCTTAAAGTAACCAATCGGACCAACAAAGAATCTACTAACTGGCGAGATGAACGAGTAGCACTTGAACAAGCTGCGCTCGATGCTATCTTCATCTGTATGACGAAGAGTCATCAATAAGATCTGTACTACATCAATAGGTGAGAGTTGCTTATCCGGACGGTCGAACCGTTCATGGAGCTTATACCGTAGATTGCTGCGATTCATTACAGGCGTTTATTCTGGCTAAATATTGGAGAATGACAGAGACAGATTGTGCTTTCCTTTACGCACTAAAGCTAGCATAATTCGTGCTCATTTGGTCATCAGTGCTTTGTGATAATTGACATTCTGGCTCTTTTGGCAAATGAGCGACAAGATCAACTACACATCACGAAAATCTGACAATACCAAAAGTCAATTGCCGTCACACTTTGTTATAATTCGTGCTCATTCTAAGGGAAAGCAAGAACTATTCGACAAGAAAATCAAAGCCTTCCGAGCGTATAAAAACCACTCTTACTGTCTTCATGAAAGTTGATCCAGCCTTCTTGCATCATTTTATACAAGATGCGCCTGGCCCTTCTTTCTCCGATATTTATCAAGCGGCGATATTCTGCGGCGGTCACTCTTTCATTTTCCGATAAATAATCCAACAACAGCTGCTCCTTACTATCCAATTTGCGGTCACTTTGCAGAAAATCTTCATTTCGCAAGACTTGCTCCATCTTACGGCCCACAGGCATGCTTTTATCATCAACCCTGA
Source organism: Chitinophagales bacterium (assembly GCA_020629005.1). GTDB lineage: Bacteria > Bacteroidota > Bacteroidia > Chitinophagales > UBA2359 > JAHDDV01. Next base: position 43,415 of record JAHDEE010000003.1, on the reverse strand, counting down.
TATAAGCCTTTCTCGTACCATCCTTGCGCACAATCATATGCGGTTTGTTTGTGCTCTCAGCAATCCTAACAACGAGAACCGTCTTTCCCATCTCGGTCGAGGAAGTCACATCTATCTCCACAGGTGGATCACAAAAATATCCAGCAGCATCTTTAAGTAACCCAATTTCCCTTTCTTCGTCACAACCCTGAATGATTCCAAAATCGTCCACACCTATCAAAAGAATTCCGCCATTGTTATTGGCAAATGACGCAATGACACGGGAAAAACGCTCCGACCGGTGTACCCGCAGTTTGAAATCCAATCGACTCCCCTCCCCTTCCCAAATGAGGTCTAATATTTGTTCATGCGTCATCCTCTTTCAATAATTTCACTAAAATACAATTCTCCGTACCTTTGTGCCCACAAAATGCAATCTAGACCATGACGCTATTCATTTTCTTCCTGATTCTTTCGATCGCTGTATCCTTTCTCTGCTCTGTTTGGGAAGCTGTCTTCCTCAGCATTACCCCCACCTTTCTCAAAGTAAAACAAGGCGAGAATGCTGACTTTGCTCCCGCTTTGGCAAAGCTCAAGGAAGATGTAGACAAACCGCTAATTTCAATCCTAACCCTCAATACAATCGCCCACACTGTCGGAGCCATTGGAGTAGGTGCAACAACAGAGTCCGCTTTTGCTGGCATACTATCAGAACAACATCTTCACTATGCCATGCTGGCAGTGCCGGTAATCATGACCCTACTCATCCTAATCGCCTCAGAGATCATACCGAAAACCATCGGAGCCACTTATTGGCAGCAGTTGACTCCTTTCACCACCAAATGCCTCAATTTCCTCGTCAAATTATTGACCATCACTGGCATCATGTTCCTGCTGCGACAGACCACAAGATTGGTAGGCCATGGCGAACACAAAAGCATCATGACAAGAGCTGATTTTGAGGCCATGAGTTCTATAGGCGAGGAAGAGGGCGTTATCAAGGAAAATGAATCCAAAGTGATTCAAAATGTACTCAAGCTGGATGGCATGCTCCATACAGATTTTATGACACCCCGAACCCGAGTCACGGCTGCCCAGCAGGACCAAACACTTCTGGATTTCTACGAAAAAAACAAAGACTTGCAATTCTCCCGTATTCCAATCTACGACAATACGGTAGACGATGCCACACACTACATACTCAAAGACGAACTACTCGTCAATATCATCAATAAAAAAGGCAATCAACCACTGTCCTCGATAGGCCGACGAGCTATGATCTTTTCCGATGACACCCCAGTCACCGTCATCTTCAATAAACTCACCGATTCCAAAGAGCATATCTCTTTCATCAAAGATGAATTTGGCGGATTCGACGGAGTAATCACCCAGGAAGATATACTCGAAGAGCTACTGGGAATGGAGATCATGGACGAATCAGATAGCATTGCCAATCTCGCACAGTCTGAAAAGGATCGCTGGGAAGAACAAAAGAAGGACCTCGGAGTAGATGATGCCGACGAAATTTCCTAAGCAATACTGAAAATAGATTTAGGAGCGAGACTTTTATCCAGCGCGCAATCGGCTTGCGCGTGCTCCGTTAATACTCAGCACTTATACAGCTGCTCCTGCTCGCTCTATAGTGTCTCTCCGCAGGCTCCGAGCCACTATAGAGCGGCAGTCGCCACGCTGTCTAAGCGCCTCGTTCCACTTCGCCCACGGCTATTTTGAACCGCCAGTCCACCGCGCAAACCAACCCACTCCCCCTCTTTCCAATGATTTCCCGTACACCTACACTCTAATCCAAAACCAAAAACCAAAAACTAAAAACTAAAAACTAAAAACCAATTTTGTGGAATTGCACGCACTGAATACTCCTATAGTAAAAAAGCATGCTGCAGTTTACAGAGAACTTCATAGATTATGTTTGGCAAAATGGATTGTTCGATCTCAGGGATTTGCAAACAACTCAAGGGAAACGCATTGAGATATTGCAATTTGGAAAGAAAAATCTTAGCGACGGGCCAGACTACTTTAACGGAAGAGTAAGAATTGGTAAAACCATCTGGGTGGGTAATGTGGAATTGCATGTTAAAGCATCAGATTGGTTACTGCACCGACATCAACATGACTCCGCTTATCACAATGTTGTTTTGCATGTAGTGTTGAATGCGGATCGGGAGATCCTTGACCATTTGGGACAGGTGATTCCTACATTGGAGCTGAAAAGCCGTATTCCCCGGCACGTATACGAGCATTTTCAGCATCTGCGATCTTCACAGCGTTGGATTCCCTGCGAGATGATGATAGAATCTGTTCCTAAGATAAGACAGATTCAGTGCCTGGATCGCATGTGCATAGAAAGGTTGCAGAGTAGGGTTATTGAGGTAAAAAAGATTCTACTACTAGGCAAAAATGACTGGGAAAGCTGTGCACGCATGCTTTTAGCAAGAGCCTTCGGCGGGCCCATAAATGGAGAAACGTTTATGCGGATTATCAGCAGTCTCCCAAAGCGCGCGATAAGTCAGTCCCTGGGACATTCGTTTCGGATACAATCGCTATTGCTGGGACACTCCGGAATGTTGGACCTCTATTTCCAAAACGATGATTATCTGGAATCCCTACATCGTGAATACAAATACCTGGCGAAAAAATATCAGCTTCAACCGCTGAAAGAAAAGAGCTGTAAGTTTTTTGGCCTTCGACCAGGAGGCTTCCCTAGTATCCGACTCGCACAGCTCGCTGCACTATTCTTTTCGCGACAACACCTCTTCTCAGACATTAAGGAGATACGCTCCTCGGCGGATGCACAGCAGTTTCTGGCACTTCAGCTTCCAGAGTATTGGAATACCCACTATTCCTTCAAGAGTAGCCACCAGCCTAAAGTGAAAAAGCTCAGCAAAAGTTTCACCAGACTTCTGTTGATCAATGCAATTTGCCCATTGCAGTTTGCATGGGCCAGTTTACAAAATAATTTGGAGCTTAAGGAGCAGGCGCTTGATCTCTTACAATCTTTACCTCCCGAGCAAAACAGTATAGTCGACGAATGGAGACGATTGGGACTAGAACCGAAAACCGCTGCTGACAGTCAGGCATTACTTCATCTAAAGAAGCAATACTGCGATAAGAAGAAATGTCTAAACTGCCAAATTGGTCATGCCTTGATCAGTGCAAAACCGGATAAATAGTACTAAAACAAATATTGTCTTCACTATCTCAACAAATGGAAAGTACCGTTCTTAGTTAGAGAGCCACCAGAAAAAGTTTGCACTATAGCCGTATATACATAGGTCTCGTTGTTCTGTAGCTCATCTTTGTAGTAGCCGTCCCAGGCATAATTGTCCTCTCGCCCTTCGAATACCAACTCACCGTAGCGATTGTAGATATTAAATTCAATCACTCGAATAATACCCCATCCCTCAACGGTGATGAAATCATTGATTCCATCACCATTTGGTGTAAATGCAGTAGGTACATCAATCGAAGAAACCGGCCGAACTTCGATGTTGTAACGATGCTCGGATGTATAGCAATCACCAGGATCTGTCAGTCGGGAAACGTATGTGATGTCTTCTTCCGGAGCAGCATAGGTAAAAGGACACTCTGGACAACTTAGCCAGGTATCAGGCGACCAGGACTGCGAAAAAGCAGGATCTCCAGGCGTGCCTAAGGCAATCGAATCGCCCAGTACCACAAAGGTATCTACGACAAAGTCGAAAGGCTGAGTATAAATCCCCGCTACTACCAGTGCAGTATCTCTACAGCCGTACTCATCCACTGTCGTCACAGTATAGACGGTCGTTTCCTCCGGAAACGCAATCGGGTTGGAAATATTTGCATCACTGAGCGTTTCTGCAGGCGCCCAGGTATAATTAATTCCTCCCACAGCCTGAAGTTGCAAGGTATCTCCCTCACAGCCGGAATCCCCCAATGCGATCAAAGGTGCACCGTCGGTGATGTGCATCACTTTGGTGACTTCGTCAGAACAGCCTGTTTCTTCATCATCCACAAAAAGGGTAATCTCATAAATGCCAGGTTCAGCATACAAATGGGCAGGAGGCTGAAATCCTTCGTAAGTAGTACCATCGCCAAAATCCCAGAAGAAGGTATCCCCATTTACGGAAAGATTTGTGAATGTATCCGCAGGCCCCTGACAGTGCATGGTATCCCCCACAACAGATTCTCCGTTTCGATTAAAGTCCGCTAGCAAATCCCTAAAAAAGACCGATTGCGTTGTCGTTGCCTGACAAAGTGAATCAGGCGAGTAGTATACCAACGATACTGTGGTTTGTCCGGATGGCGGATTTATATCATACGTATGCGTAATCGGAGAAACATTGCTGGTATCTGTCCCATCACCAAAGTCCCAGGAGTAGGTCCAAACATCCATAGAATCAACTATATCAAAGGTGACTTCATCACCGCGGCAGATGATTGCAGGGAATGAAGTGATATCCGCTGTAGGGCCTTGAATGGTATAAAACTGACTTGTCGTATCAGTGCATCCATTTGCACTTTCAGCAATAAGGGTAACCTCCACCTCTCCCGGATTCTGATAGATCGTCCCTACAGTTGGATCGGACACAACAGGATTGCCATTTCCAAGATCCCAATTCCAGGTGCTTACCGGCTCTCCTTCTGACTCATCGCTAAAGTTGATGAGCAGTGGATAACACAATTGCTCAAGCGTATCCGCAGAAGAGCTAAACGCCGCTTCTGGATAGCCCTGTACGCTCACAAAATTGTTTAAGGTACTGGTCTCGGAACAACCCACGCTATCGATTACAGTTAAACTTACCGTATAATTTCCTGCCTCAGTATATTGGTGAGATGGGTTCTGAATACTGCTTGTGCTCCCATCACCAAAATCCCATAAATAAGATTCGTTTTCTTCAATTGCCTGAAAACTTAGCGTTTCATTCTCGCAAATCGCAGGAATGGCCTCACTGGTAAATGCAGCATCCGGAATGGAAGGCACGATAATGACAGAGCTGGAGGAAGGGCAATTCAACACGTCCTTAACAGTCAATGTGGCCACAAAGAAAGAGTCAATTGGCTCAGAATTATAAACATGTGATGGATTCTGTTCCGTTGAAGTATTGCCATCACCAAAGTCCCATTCCCAGGAGACAATAGTGGTATCCGCTGTAGAGAAATCAGTGAACTGTACGTCAATCGGCAGGCAACTGAACTGAGGGTCAGCTTCAAACTGTGCACGTATATCATATACCCAGATTCTCTGGACTAAGGTATCTGCACAAAAATTGACATCTCGTGTAACAAGACGAACATCATAAGGACCAGGTGCTCCGAAAAAGTGTGTGTAAGTTGTTTGATCGGTTGTTTGCGGAGCGAAACCATCATCAAAGTACCATTGATAGCCAGTTTTACAAAACTCATCTACTCCAGTGGATTCCGTGGCATCGAACAAGACTGGAGTGCCGACGCAAACCAATGTATCGGCAGTCCAGGCAGCTTGAATATCCCTGATTTGTAAGTAAATGCTATCGCGAAACGGACGGCATTCCGTTTCAGAGCTCCTGGAAATAAGCTTTACCCAGTAATCACCTGGTTCATAAACATGCACAGGATCGATCAGGGTCGTGTCGGCTAAAATCGTTCCGTCCCCAAAATCCCAGCTAAGCGTATCAGCCTGTTGTATTATAGCACTGAAGTTAATTTCAAGAGGATTTTCGCAGTCGCAGCTATAGATGATTCTCCCTATAGGGCCTTCCACCTCAATTACATCTTCTACAGTAGTCTCACCTATGCAACCGTTGTATTCAGCTTCAAGTGTAATATCTTGAACGCCCGTGGTATTCCACGGCCCCCATTGCGGGCTGGAGTTGTTCGGACAATGCCAACTATGCCCACCATCCGTATCAAAATGCCAATTCTCAGCCATCTGAACGGCTGGAGTATCATCAATGAGATTCAGGGTATCGTCCCAGCATATTGTGCCCTCAGGATCAAGGTTGAATTCAGGAACAGGTGCCTCTCCCACATGTATGTCAACGATATAAGAAACATCTTCACAGCCAATATCGTTGCTGATGGTAAGTGTCACATTATAGTCTCCCGGCTCAGTAAAAGTATGGCTCACCCCGTCCGAATCTCCTACCATGGTAGTCCCATCATCAAAGTCCCACTCCCAACTCACAATTGGTTCATTGGAATAGCTGGAATCAGCAAAAAATACTGTGAGCGGAGCACAGCCCTGTCCAATATCCGGAACCGTTCGGGCAGTAATTGGCCACAACATCACCAGGCTATCGACCCGATAGTCAATGCAGCCACTTCCGCTGAGTACCACAAGACTATCCACCACATAAAATGACTCCTTGTACAATAGGTAAGGATCGTCTCCTGGATCAAAGCTTAGCACTGGATTCTGACCCGTCAGTGTATCTCCGGTACTGAGAAACCAAGTCCAGTCAACAGCCCCGGGTGTATTATCTTCATATTGTATCTCTACCGGCACATCGCAACTATATGTCGGACTAGCCGTATACTCAGGTTCAAGAGTGTCAACATATATGCTGATCGTTGTGTCGTTTTGACAAGGACCTGCAGTTATCAGCAAGGATACGTCGTAATTGCCTGGCTCCTGATACTCATGAATATTGCTCGTACCCTGGGAACCATCCCCATAATTCCATTGCGCAATGCCAGGGCTGGAGAGGTTTTCGAATTCCACTATAGCACAAACTGTGTCGGGAACTGCAAAAGAAGCAAAGGGCTCCGCAATTCCAACTGTATCCTCAACAATCATTGAACAACCGTTCAAATCTGTTACAGTTAGCGTGGTATAATAAGTCCCAAATTCCGAATAGGTATGTGCAGAAGGTGTAGCTATGTCGGCAGTACTTCCATCGCCAAAGTCCCACTCATAGGTCAATTCGGATCCCAATGGGGAGTTACTTGTTGTACCTGCGGCGGAAAAGCTCACCACCAGCGGAGGCTCGCACGCAAAGGCCGTTGCAGGATTAGTTGTATAAACCACATTTGGAGCGGCTGAAATCGTCACCAAATCCGGAAAACTTGTTGTTGTCTCACAGCCATTAGCATCCGTCACTTTCAGTGTAACGTCAAAGCTTCCTGTAATCTCAAACACATGCTCCGGATTTGCATTGTTTCCTACATCAACTCCACCATCTCCGAAAGCCCATTCACGCTCTACAATTGCTACTCCTCCCCCGACAACCGAATTGTCTTGAAACAAAACGGCATCTCCAACACAACCACCCGTCAAAGAAGCTTCGATAGCAACCTCCGGATTACCATATACCTCAATCAAAAGTTCCTCTTCAACAGGGCTGCCATTATCACTAGCGGTATAAATTACAGTATAACTTCCCGCATTTACGAAAGTGTGCACTGGGCTGACCAAATTGGAACTAGTTCCATCCCCAAAATCCCAAAACACTTCAGTGTTGTCTGCAGGAGAATCAAATTGTACTTCAACCAGAGGTGCACATCCCTCTTCCTGCGAGGCGGTAATGATCTGCGCCTGAATCTTCGGGCAAAAGAGGCACAAAAGAGAAGCAGCCAATAAAACAAAGAATTGCTTGTTCATAGTAGGATTTAGCAGCCGAAGCAGATCAATAAATACCAGTCATAGCCCCCTAAGGTAAGGCCCTTTTAGGCACAGCTACAAATATAAGCCAATTACATTTTTTTATGCTTGGCCAATATATTAGTTTTACCTTGGCTTCAGCATTGGGGAACGTCTTGCTTGAGACTTAGTCTGATCCTTTTTCTGTCACATGCTGCATCAATTTGAAAAAAGCCCATCTGCTTGCTACTTTAGAAGAAATCATCTGATGAAAATTTTATCTTTTGCTACTTTGATTATCTCCTTACTTTGCATCCTACCTTTGCATGCCCAGAATATGCATTGCGGTACACATGTAACCAAGGAGGCAAAAGAGTATGCATTGGAACATTTAAGCACAAGTCGATCAGCACCAGTACCAAGACTATTCCGAAAGATATCCATCACAGTACACACCGTGCAACGTCAAGACGGAAGTCTCGTAATCTCCCAGGATCAAATTTTGGCAGCTGTGGAGTCCCTCAACCAAACTATGGATACGATCAAGCTGTCCTTCGAGGTTTGCGACTTTCGCACCATGGAGAATCACAATTTCGCCTGGTTGGTTAGGGAAGAGGAAGAAGATGAGATGGTAGCATTAAATTATCAGCTCAACACACTCAATATGTATTTCGTGGACTCAGTGCATATTGGCGGGCAAAGAGCACCAGGCTTCACCTATATGCCAGGAACCGGTCCTGATGTGATGGTCTTGGCTGGAACAGGTGTAATGAAACACAAAATCGGCCATTACCTCGGATTGTTTCACACCAATGAAACCAGTATGGGCTTAGAGTTTGTAGATCTATCTAATTGCGAAACTGCTGGAGACCTGATCTGCGATACCGATGCGGATCCCTATTTCCCAACTATTGAGTACGATCCTTTCACTTGTAATTTGACCGAGACACTTGTCGATCCTAACGGCGACCTCTTTGTGCCCCCGATGGACAATATCATGAGTGCTTATGGCCCTTGCCAATGCCGCTTCAGCCGCGGCCAATATCAACGAATGGCGGAGCAGTTTCTACTAGGAAGAACTTACCTTTGGTAGCTTCACGGCAAACAGTGTCCCGGGCTGCTTTCCTTTTTACTCCTTGTATTGTACATCCTGATCAATCTGGCCAACAACTCTAAACTCCGTTCGACGATTCTTTTGCCGTCCTTCAGGATTGTCACTACCATCTTCGTTTTTATTGGCCGCAATTGGAACAGATTCTCCGTATCCCTTGGCTTGTAGTCGGTCAGCTTTGAGCCCCTTTTCTTTCAGATATCTTACTACTGATTCAGCCCGCTGCTGCGATAAACGTCGATTGTAGGAGTCATTGCCCTTGCTGTCAGTATGAGAACTGATTTCAACGATAATTGAGGGATTGTCAGAAAGCACCGGGTAAAGGTATTTGTCAATCGCGGCCTTCGATTCCGGAGTCAAATCTGCCTTATCAAATTCGTAATAAATATTCTTGATAATTATTGGTCCCTTTGCCAGTTGCTCGAGTTTCAGGTCCTTCTTAATGGTGGGCTCTCCTGAGCTCGACTTCTCAACAGGGAGGGTTTTCGAAAAGTATCCGTCCTTGCTCACTGTGATCTCATAGTCCAGACCGGGTATCAATTTGAAATCGTACTTCCCATCCTTCTTGCTATAGACAGAACGAACAAACTTTCGCTTGCCATTTTCAAGCTCATAAAGTGTAATGAGCGCATTTCCCACAATCTTCTCAACCGGATCCGCTGGATCTGTTTCGATCACCCTTCCTACAAGTTTTGGCTGAATTTCTTGAGGCAGCTCCGTGATTACAGAATCCTTCTTTTCGGGGATCGGTTCCGGCAAATTGTTAAACGCAAATATATCATCACAACAAAACTTGTGTTTAAAAGTACGTGCTTCCGCCCGGTTACTGGTGAAGAAGCCGGATTCACCATCCTCAGCGAGAATGTAGTACAGCTCGTCTTTCTCCGTATTTATGGGGTATCCTACATTTTCTGCTGGCTCCCATTTCCTCATTTCACCTACAGCTTTAAATACATCCAGACCACCTAACCCTGGCTTGCCATTTGAACTGAAGTACAGCGTTCTTGCTCCGACATCAAAATAGGGCGAAAGCTCATCTTCCGAAGTGTTTATTCTTGAACCGCAATTTGCAGCTGCTCTATAAACACCTTTCTTACTGTCGTATAGAGAATACCAGATATCCATGCCGCCTTTTCCTTCAGGTCTGTCAGAAACAAAGTACAGCAGTTCCCTGTTACGAAAAGTTTCGAAACCAAAGCAGGGCATTGTGGAGCTATAGTCTGGATGATTAATCGCTTCTGGGAGTTTTTCTGGCGTGCTCCACTTCCCATCTTCCAGTCTACTCAAATAAATCGCGCAAATGTTCTTGTTTTTCTTATTTCTAGCGCATCGGCTGAAGAAGAAACGTTCGCCATCCGGACTGAATTTCCCGTTTCCGGAATTCATTGCAGCTTGATTGAAAGGTCCCTTCAATTCTCCTTGATCTACCCACTTGCCGTTTTCAAGTTTTGCTTCATAGAGTTTCCTGGTAGGCGCAGAATCCAGCTCCCGAAGTTTATAAGCTTTATCGTAACCTTCATCTTTTAGCGAACCATAGATCAAAGTGCCATCTGGGCTAATTGCCGGTGAAAAATCTATGTGCAGAGAATTTACACTTTTCGGCAGATGTTTTATTTCCACATTGAGGGGAATCGTGTCAATTAGGCGTCGTGCCATATTGCAGCCTTCCACGGCAAGCCGGACTTTCTTAGACATCAGTTTGGAATCCTTAGCTCCGCGATTCTTTTTGCGAAAATTCAATAAGGTTTCTGCGGCTTGCTCATACTGCCCCTGCATTTGCTGCATGATCCCCTGTTCGTACAAGGCCTTTACCTGTTTCTCTGAATCCAACTCATAGGCTTTCACAAAAGCAGCCTCCGCCTTTTCGTACTGCCGAGACATTTTATAAGCCAAGCCTAGACGAAACCGGGCGCTGGCATCTTTCGGCTTTTTCTTTGTCAGTGCAGAAAAGTAGTCCACTGCGGACCACCCATCTCCCATACTGAGCGCAGAGTCGCCGTAATCACTCAAGGCACCTGCACCAAGTTTGTTCAACCTGTCCAACTGCCCATTTGCTGACAGGCTAGTCAACAGGAATAAGAAAAAGCAAATGATCAATCGATTCGCAAGCATATAGTCTGTTATTGGGGGCATGATCAGTAACGATCACAAGGGATTTGTATTTGTTCTGGCACCGAAATAATGCCTGTATAAATCAAAGAAAGCTCAAAGGCTCCTTGACTATTGGTGGCATCCGAAAGCTGCGAAACATTGGAATCATAGCTAATGCCAGCCCTTATCTTCTTGATTTCCATCCCGGCAATTACAATCAATGCATCTGTATTACGTCCCAAGCCAGTCCTGACCTCCCCTCCTACGAACAGTGACTTGGCCTGTAGAGCATTCGGTAGCAGGTAGTAATAGGCATGTGCACCGGCAAGTAATTCATGAGCCTTGGTATGATGACTATAAAGTACTTCTGGAACGAAAGCAATCTGTGGACTTAAGCGCCAATTGATTCCTAGATTCACATTGGTTCTCATCGGCAACCGCTCCGTATAACCTGAAAAGGACTCGTTAGGATGTGTTACGTGAAAAACGCTTAGACCAAGAAATGGGCTAAGCTTTTCAGAATTTCTCCGCAGGAAGATGCCAAGATTCAAATCAGGATAAAGAATCGAATTCTTGATATTGTTTTCGCCATTTGGAAGAGAGGGGTCAAATTGTCCAGATCCGTAATTGAACTGATTGGGATAACTGAGGCTGTTGACATCAACATACTTGTGAGCTAGTCCCAACTGCCCTCCCAATCGCAACTCCAAACCAGCAAGGCTTCTGACCAATCCAAGGTTGGCATACAGCTTGTTTGAATTGAGCCTAACATCGCCCGTACGATCGTTGAGAAACACTAAACCCCCATTGAATTTTTCAAATTTCTTTTCGTAACCAATTGCAATTGATTCAAAGGGAGTGGATATTGCTGCCCATTGACTTCTATAGATTGCCATAGCACGCCAAGCGCCTTCATAATCACCACCTGAAGCAGGATTGAGCGTTAGAGGAGAGGCTACGTATTGGCTAAAGTGGATGTCCTGACTCAATAAGGGATGAATACAGAAGCTCAATGGCAGTATTAATAAGGCTATTCGAAGCAGCGCTTTTCTCATCATATTCATTAAGAGTTGAAAATTAACCTATTTTCCTGTAATTCAATTATGAGCCATTTCAAATTCCACTAAATGTCTCAATTTTGATGCGATTTCTGTAACTTCGCCTTTCGTTTTGAAGGACCTTCGCAATTGCTCATTTCCCCGCCAATTTTCTTAATCAGCATGCGAAGAAGAGGATAGCTAAGTATAATTGTGGTTGCCACAGCCAAAACACTTTAAAGAAACCCAGTGCGCTTAAAAAAACTAGAACTTAAAGGCTTCAAAAGCTTTGCAGATAAGTCTGTCATTCATTTCCAGGATAATATCACAGGTGTCGTAGGCCCCAACGGCTGTGGAAAGTCTAATGTAGTCGATGCGATTCGATGGGTATTGGGAGAGCAACGAACCCGTAGCCTTCGTCTTGACAAGATGGACAGTGTTATTTTCAATGGAACGAAGAAGAGAAGATCAGCTGGAACGGCTGAAGTCTCCCTAACTTTCGAAAACACAAAAGGGCTTCTCCCCACTGAATTCTCTACCGTCACAGTCACCAGAATGCTATACAGAACGGGAGAAAGTGAATACCGCTTGAATGGTGTTTCCTGCCGACTAAGAGACATCACTGGACTGCTAATGGATACCGGAATCAGCAGTGATTCATATGCCATTATTGAGCTCGGAATGATCGGGGATATCCTTGCCAACAAAGACAATATCAGGAAGAAATTATTCGATCAGGCAGCTGGGATCTCTAAGTACAAGAAGCGCAAGCGAGAGACGCTTTCTAAACTGAAAGGTACTGATGCTGATTTGGAAAGAGTAGAAGACCTACTACATGAGATAGAAGGCAATCTCAATTCCCTGGAAAAACAAGCGAGAAAGACACAGAGGTACTACAAACTAAGAGACAAATACAAGGAGCACAGTTTGGATCTCGCCGCCTTCAATCTGAAAGACTTCCGGGAAAACAGTGGGAGCCTTAGGGAACAGATGGAAGATTTCAGTGTGAAAAAATCTACCCTCGAAAAGGAAATCGAAACCATCGATCAAAGCTTATCCGGCGATAAGGATTTGATACAAGAAGCAGAAGAGGCGTTGAGGAATCAGCAGAAAGCGCTAAACGAACATGTCGAAACGCTACAACAAAAAGGCAACGAGAAAAATGTACTTGCTGAAAATCTGAAATTCGTCAAGGAGAAGAAAGAGAGCCTGCAACGGCAAATCGAAACTGACAACCAGAAAGTACAGCAATTGCAGCAGGAAATTGAGCAACATGCGAATGAGGAAGACACAGAAAAGGAAAAGCTGGGTAACATTACGCGTAAGCTCGATCAACTAAAGGAAGATACAGAAAAAGTAAGACTGGACTTTGAGCAAAAAAAGCTCCACTTGCAAAAGCTGGATCAAAGTTTTAAAGAAAGCCAGCAAAACGTATTCGAACAAGAAAAACTGGCTGTTGTCAAAACAACCCAGAAAGAAAATCTACTATCAGAAATTACCGATAGTACCTCGCAGTCCAAAAACCGAAGGACCGAGTTGGAAAACTTGAGCCAACAATTACAGGAACTGGAGAAAACCAAGGAAGAAATTAGCAAATCCTTGTCAGAACTGGAGTCTGCCGAAGAACAAGACCTTCAAGAAATCAAGTCCAAAGGGGAGCAATTGGATGAGCTCCTACAGAAATACAACAGCTTAAGCAGAGAGCGTGATGTCAAGCAAAGCGAGTATGATCTGACTAAAAGCCTGGTAGACAATCTTGAAGGATTTCCAGAATCGATCAAATTCCTGAAAACCACAAAGGACTGGAATACGCAAGCTCCTCTACTCTCCGATATCCTTGGCTGCCAGGACGAATACAAAGTCGCTGTCGAAAACTACCTGGGAGATCGAATGAACTATTACGTAGTGCAAAGCTCGAACGCAGCATTTGAAGGTGTCTCCCTCCTGCACAGTAACAAGAAGGGCAAAGCAAACTTCTTTGTGCTCAATGAGTTCGGCGATGCAGCTGCTGCTCAAAGTCCCTTGCCCGATGCCATCCCTGCCGCTCAAATCATTGAGACCGCCTCGGAATACCAGCAGCTAGCCAGGCAATTGCTGAAAAATGTCTACATCTTGCCAGAAGGCGATGATTCGATTTCAAAGGCGGAACTGGCAAAGCATGAGCACATTACTTTCCTTAGCAGAGACGGAAGATGTATTCGTTCCAAAGGGGTAATATCTGGCGGCTCGGTAGGTGCTTTTGAAGGCAAGAGAATTGGCCGTGTGCAAAACCTGGAAAAGATCAAAGCTGAAGTTGAGAACCTTAGCTCCCAAACCCTTGACCTGGAATCTCAAATAGCGGAAAACAAAAACAGGCTACAACAGTTGAAACAACAAAGTAGAGCCCAAGATATCAGAGCGCTACAAAGCAAACTCAGCCAGCAAAACAATCAGGTCATCCAACACACTGCCAAGGTGGAGAACCTGGAAATCATGATTCAGCAATCGGAAAGCAAAAATGATACGCTCAATAGTAAGATCGCTGAAATGGAAAGCAATATTCTACAATTGCTGTCCGCACAGGAATCTCTCAAAACAGAAAGGGATAGCAAGGCCACAGAGTTGGAGCAGTTCCGCGCTACATACAACGAATCTTCCAAGCTATTGGAGCAAGGCAGGCAACATTACAATGTCCAGAACATAGAGTTTCACAAGCAGCAAAATCTTGTAAATTCAGTAATGCAAAAGCTTGTATTCAAAACAAATGAACTAAAAAATACTACCGCGGCTCTTAGCGCCAACTCGGATGCAATCAAAGAATCTCAGCAAAGTATTCTCGAGCTGCAGAACAAATTCAACGAAGCAGAAGCAGTTTGGAACGATTTGCGAGAACAGAGAACCGGTTTTGAGGAAACCCTTGCAGTAGCTGAGAAAGACTATTATGCAGCCAAAGGAAAGATCAACGAAATCGACAAAGAGCTGCGTGAGAAAGAAAAGCAATTGCAAAAAGTCTCCGAAAAGCTGTTGCAGATAAAAGAGCGCATCGGCAAACAGGAAATAGAAGTGGTCTCCATCAAGGAACGTCTTTCCATTGAATTCGAAACATCTATCGAAGAACTGCTAGAGCGCGAACCAGTAAACAAGCTGCCCCCAGAAGAGTTGGATACCCTCGTTACTAAGTGGAAGAAACGCCTGGAAAACTACGGCCCTATCAACCCGATGGCAATGGAAGCCTTTCAGGAAATCAAAGAGCGTTACGACTTTATCGTCAGCCAGAGGCAAGACCTATTCGATGCAAAAGAAACGCTTCAAAAAACAATGGCTGAAATTGAAGAAACAGCCTCAGCGATGTTCATGGAATCCTTTGAGAAAGCACGTGCAAACTTCCATGATGTATTCCGCATGCTGTTCCACCCAGGCGACACCTGTGATTTGACACTAAGTGATCCGGAAAATCCTTTGGAGGCTGACATCAACATCATGGCAAAGCCCAAAGGGAAACGCCCTCAAACGATCGATCAGTTGTCCGGAGGGGAAAAGTCATTAACCGCTCTGGCACTCATATTTAGCTTGTATTTGCTAAAGCCAGCACCATTCTGTGTATTGGATGAGGTTGACGCGCCGCTGGATGATATGAACGTGGATAAATTCAACAACATCATCAGAAAGTTCTCAGAAGATTCGCAGTTTATTCTGGTAACCCACAACAAGAATACCATGGCTTCCACAGATGTTATCTATGGCGTAACGATGGCAGAAGAAGGAGTCTCTTCTGTTGTACCAGTTGACTTCCGAGCACTGAGACATGATGGCACCTTTGCTGATATAGCTCCGCCGGAGCTAATCGGACCAGACTCGAAAAATTAGGACGCGATAGACGAAACCCAGCTGTCTGGAAAAGCTACGAATGAAGACCTTTCGGACTTCGGCAAAAACGGAACTGGGTATTGTAATTGAGTTCCGAACTCAATTGCCTGCAAGTGCAATGCGCTCAACAACCTTTTGCTGATCGATGATTGCGACTACAGTGTATATACCCGATCTCAGACCAGCCAAATTCAGTTGCTCCTGGAGAAAGTCTGCGCCGATATATTCTCTTTCAAAAACCATTCTGCCATTTTGATCAAATATTCGGAAGTACAAGTTGACTGGCTCATAGGTGTTCAACCTTAAGACACAATCACGTGACGCACCGTGATGAACAAACTCAAAATCAGTTGCGATTGGCCGATCGACGCATTCCACAGTTGAAACCACCGATGGAATGCCACTCTCAGTTACCCAGCTAAGCCGATAACATGCCGCCGCGGCTTCGAAACTAGCATCCGTATAACG
Source organism: Chitinophagales bacterium (assembly GCA_020629005.1). Classification (GTDB taxonomy): domain Bacteria; phylum Bacteroidota; class Bacteroidia; order Chitinophagales; family UBA2359; genus JAHDDV01. Next base: position 27,328 of record JAHDEE010000003.1, on the reverse strand, counting down.
ATAGTACTCTTCCCCACTGTCAAGTACACATATAGGGTAGAAGTCTTCTCCATCAAGGGTCTTCTCCAAAAGAAAGAATTTTGCCTCATTGGAATAAGCAGCCGACCACTCAATCAAATTTCCAGTGCTGGTCCAGTTCGCCTCAAAATAGAGCAGCTCAATGGCCAAGGTTACAGCATTTGCATCGTCTGAAAAACTTATAGGTCGGTGCGACCGTAAATCCAGATCTTCCAGATCCAGATAATGAATCTCATCCTGATGCTGCGCATTAAGTGAAACAACTTGTATCAATAAGACGAAAAAGGTAATCAACTTGCCTGCCATAGCCTGAGTTTGTTCAGTTATGGAGAAGCAAGCTAAGTCCAGAAGGTTGCATTTACTGAAATTACGATCAGCACATCTTCATCATCGGCAAACAAATGATCACCACAATCATCCGCACAAATCTCTAATTGTCAATCACTTACTCAAAGATTGCACGAAAGAAACAAACTCAGGCGAACTTGCTTTCGGAAAGGAACTAATGAAATCACCATTCGGATCGATCAGATAATAGCGAGGAAGGCTGAAGATTTCATAGCTCTTTGCCGCCTCCGATTTGATTCCTGGAGTCCAAACATGGGTGCCTGTTGTACTCTTTCGACTGGGATGATTCAGCCAGTCTCCCCGATCTTCATCCACATTCACAAACAGGAATTCGATATTTGGATGCTGAGCTGCTTTTCGATTCGATTCGGATGCCTCCATTTCAGAAATGCACTTTCCACACCACTTAGCCCAAAAACTCAGATAAACGTATTTACCACGGTAATCACTCAAATAACCCTGCTCCTGCTCCGCGGAAACGAAGGTAATATCTGGTGCGCTGCTACCGCCGGCAAACTTAAATGCACGATCCCACTTTCTTTGCAAAAGCTCTTTGTGCTCTGCGGATTTCACTGAGGCCATTAGAGCCTGATAAGGCTCTTTCATCGAATCGGCCTTTCGGGGATTAAGGTTATTAAACAACAATCTGGTCAACATGTACTCTCTTGTGGCCATTCCAAGCTCGTCCATAAAATCTCTGCCATATTCATATAACATTGCCCAATCCTTGAAGTAGTCCAAACTCCGGTTTACCGCTTCTCCGGTCCGATTAAGCAGGTAATTGTCAATAAAAACCCCAAAAGCAGGATATAGCACCATCCTATCCTCATCCAAGGATAAGTCTTTCAGCATCTGATGGTATTGGGTCTTCTTACCTGAATCGAGCGACTTATAATCCACATACCGCAATTGAGTAGAAAGCCACTTTCCGTTGGCATACACCTCCAGGTACTCCATAAAATCAGAAGGTGCCCCTTCACAGCTTTCCACAAAGTCCAGCTCCAACTGTCGCTGCTTTTCTATGTAAGTCAAGCGCTCATCTACACTTAGTGGCTTCAAATTTTCATGATGTTCCTTAAGCACGGTCGTACCTGGCGACAAAATAACAGAATTCGCCTTGTTAGGAAACAAAAACTCATCTCCATAAGTACAGAGGCATTCAGATGCACCATCATCCCCCTTTATATGTAATGCCTTATCTCTCTTCGAATCGAAATCAAAATCAAGTCTGCTACCCGGCTCCAGGTAAAGGTAATACCGGCGCTCACCCAAGCTCATAAGCCCGATTCCAGTCTTGCTGATCTCCAAAGGCACAATAAAGCTCCCATCCTCATTTACCATAGTTTCAACGATAGTCTCCTCCCCTCCCAGGTGATTAGTAATCATTGACACTGATACGGAACCCGATTTTACATCAGAATGCTGGCCAAATATGAAAGTATTGCTTTTAGCCTCAATATTGCAGTAAGAAAAAACGGTAACAAAGAGCAGTGCTATCACTCGCATAAGCTGAGAATTTTCTATTTCTAAAACGCCACAAAATAGTATGCATTGCCTAATTGTCAAGCCCTTCTACACTGCGAAGGACTACCTACAAAGCTGATCCTCAACGCCTCTGTTTTTCTTAATGATTAAGTTTCGCAAAAGTTGTCTGGAATCGTCTAACTTTGTTGACCTTGAAATTTTGAGTAAACATACTCCCCATGAAGAAACTGATCTTTTTGTTTTTGCTGCTATTTTACAGCATACTAACAAACGCGCAGGCCCCGGAGGCATTTAGCTATCAGGCTGTTGCAAACCAAATCGATGGCAGCCCTATTAGTAACACGGAAATAGCCGTAAGGGTCAATATCCTCATTGACGGAATCGCCGGTGAAATCGTCTATATCGAAGATCACCTTGTCAATACGAATTTTATCGGATTATACAACCTACAGATTGGTCGAGGAACTGTAGTGCAAGGCGACTTCTCAAGTTTGGCCTGGGAAAACAGTAGCCATCATATACAAATTGAATTGGACCCAAACGGCGGTTCTGACTTCCAAATCCTCGGCACTGCAGAGTTGCTGAGCGTTCCCTACGCACTCTATTCGAAAAGCGCTGGCGGTGGAATTGCCGGCCCAGCCGGACCACAAGGCCCACCCGGAGCTGTCGGTCCAATCGGCCCAGTGGGTCCTGCAGGAGCAGACGGTTTGCCTGGACCAGAAGGCCCTGAAGGACCACCAGGACCATCTGGTGGTGAGAATGGAACACACTGCTGGGATACCAACGAAAACGGGCTGAATGATCCCGAAGAAGACATCAACGGAGACTCGCTTTTTACTACGGCAGATTGCCAGGGACTTCCAGGGCCTGCAGGCGTGCCAGGCCCCCCAGGTGAAATAGGTGAACAAGGACCGCAAGGAAATGACGGACCGCAGGGAATCCAGGGACCTCCGGGAGAAATGGGTCCGCAGGGACCACAAGGAGAACCAGGACCACAGGGTCCCCCTGGCACAGGAACAGGAAACGGACTACACTGTTGGGATACCAATCAAAATGGCATAAATGACCCCGAAGAAGACAGCAATGGGGACGGAGATATAAATGTACTCGATTGCCAGGGTCCACAAGGACTGCTTGGCGCCCAGGGTGAAGTTGGGATACAAGGTCCACCCGGCACAGACGGACAAGATGGAGCCATTGGCCCTGCCGGACCTGCGGGCCCCGAAGGTCCACAGGGACCTCCTGGATTGCCTGGTAGTATGGGGCCTCAAGGGCCGGCTGGAAACATGGGGCCTCAAGGGCCGGCTGGAAACATGGGGGCTCAAGGGCCGGCTGGAAGCGTCGGACCACAAGGGGCGGCTGGACCTGCCGGACCACAAGGACCTCCAGGTGTTGGAATCAACTGCTGGGATACTAATGGTGATGGCGTAAACGATCCGTCCGAGGATCAAAATAACAATGGAATTTGGAGTGCGGAAGACTGCCAGCCACAAGGCAGTTTTGAAGTTTCTCTTTTTTGCTGGGATCTCAATCAGGATGGTACTCAAGACGATTTTGAAGATGTAAACGGAGATAATGTCTGGGACGTAAACGATTGCCAGGGAGCAGCAGGCTTGGCAGGCCCTTCGGGAGAAGATGGAAGTGCCGGTCCAGCAGGACCAGCTGGCCCTGCGGGGCCGGAAGGACCACCAGGACCAGCGGGACCCGCAGGACCGGCTGGACCGGCTGGACAATCGGGACCAGCAGGACCACAAGGACCATTCGGACCCGCAGGACCCATTGGATTGAACTGCTGGGACCTCAACGAGAATGGGGCATCAGACCCTTCCGAAGATGTGAACGGAGACGGCCAAACAAATGTATTAGATTGTCAGGGTCCGGCTGGGCCGCTCGGCCCACAAGGCATCACCCCTTGGATGGATACAGGTGCCAACCAAATTTACTACCTTGGAGATGTAGGCATTGGGAACAACAATCCGCAATGCGCTCTGGACGTCAGCGGAAGCGTATGCTCAAATGGTGTTGCGTTGACATCAGATGCCCGCTACAAAAAAGATATCGAATCCTTAAGCAATGCATTGGAGATAGTGATGGCCATCCGAGGGGTCACCTATAAATTTGATACCAAAAAGTTTCCAGAAAGGAAATTCTCTGAAGCCGAACAAGTCGGATTCCTTGCACAAGAACTTGAGCAAATTCTGCCCGAACTGGTCCTTACAAAGGCAGATGGCTACAAAGCAGTCGAATACGCCAAACTAGTTCCGGTGTTAGTGGAAGCTATAAAAGAGCTCAACGAAAAACTTCTCAAGGCCGAGCAAGAAAACGTTTCTCTAAACACTAGTCTCAAAACGGAGATTGAGCAAAACAGAAAAGCAATTGAAGACCTAAAACTTCACTTGCAAAACGACTAATGGGCCAGAAATGCAGGTGAAACTCCGGAATATTGTTTCTTAATATTTGGAGCGAGGCCCATTCCTACGCGTAAAAGGCACTGCCTGCTATCCATTCCAATGGAGCTACTATACAGGACTTCGCTGCACCAGTATCTGCGTCTGCTTTAGGCAGCCACAGCTACTGGGCGCTCAGTTCCTGTATAGCAGCTCCATTTCCATTGCTATCAGGGCTATTCTGCCACCTGTTCCCTCCGCGCCACCAAAGAAAGCCCCCCAATTGAGACTTGCTTGACTAGTTGATGCCGGAGCACACCGTGCCCCATTTCTTTGTCCTCGCCATGAGATTGGCGGACCAGGAGCTGGTAATGAAGGCTTTGCGCAATGAAGATATTGTTCTTCCTGGTCCGTCTTCAACGGGCCTTTCGACTCCGCTCAAGGACCGTCATTGGCTACTACATTAGTATGAGCAAAGTCCTTTTTCTGGCAGGCGAAATAGTTTTTACTCACTCTGGCTCAGCGACCCTTGAGGACTCCAAATTGGGTTTTTACTCACCTGACCTCAGCAGTTTTACTCCTACTTTTTACTCTTTACTCTTTACTTTTTACTCTTTTCTCCTTTCTTTTTGCTCTTGGCTCTTTGCTCTTTACTCCTTGCTCCCTCCACGTGAGACCACAGCTTCAAAATAGCCCCGATGGAAGAGGAAATGGGGGTGCCAGCCAGGCGAGTGGCTGCGCTGCCAACGAGGGCTCGGAGCTTGCCGGAGAGACCTCGGTGGCAGATGCAGACACCGGCTGGATGGTACCCACATTGGAACGGACAGCGGGACTGCAATCAAAGCGAAGGGATTAGTATCGCTCCAAAATTATAAACTGTGTTCTTCAATAAATCTTGCTTCGAAGATTTCGACTTTCTCTAATAACCACTTTTGGTTATCAATTTTTTCAGCCTCAAGAATCAAAGACCTCTGCTTATTAATAGACGCAAGCACGGCTTTAGGATCCCTCTTGTTCCTGTCCAAATCGACCCGCAGTTTAGTTAGCTTCCTGAGTGCCTGAAGAAACAATTTGCTAGGCTTTACATATCCTGGGACCAGCTTGGTTGTGCGCGCAAAGGAAGCAAGCCGGCGATCCAATTGATGCTGAAGATGATCGAGTTTGTTGGCTTCGTAGAAAGATTTAAATAGCAGTATGATGCGATTATTCTCTAGCTTGTGATCCAACTCGTATAGGAGGTCGGGCACATTTAGTCTATCTATCGCCATTTCAAATTTGCCGTCCTCGAACAGTAAAATGGCTTCTCCCACACCAACAATCTTGTCGCGGGAATTACCAGGTAGTTTGGGAGAATACTGTTCTATGAATTCATGGCCCCATTCAATATTCTTTGCCTTTGCATATTCATTTATTTTATTTACAAATGAACGAATAGAAATTGACTTACCAGGAACCAACAATTGTGATTTATGCAATTGCTTGTAAATTCGAAGAAGCAGTTCACGCCACTCCTGATCATCCTGATTTCTCGTTCGCTCAAGGCAGAGTCCTTCCACAGCCTGGGTGATACCCAGTAATTCCTCATCTGCGATGCTCTCATGGTGCTGCTCTACCAAAGAGATCAGCGAATCGTAATGCGCCAAAGATCGCTCATCTGCATAGGCCATATAAACGCCATACCACAGCTGGATAAGCACTTCCTGTTCATACAACTTGACCTGCCCTTGCCAATAGTCTGCCTTGCTCTGCGGGCCTTCTGATATACTTCCTTGCGGGTGAGTTTCTTTCCCTGAACACCGATTAACTGCCCTGCTAATCTCCAGACTTGCCATCGTGCAATGAAGCTTTAGGGAAGAGAGCAAATTGGCTTTCTCGGTGTAATCCCGCAACTGGGTGCAAGACACCGACTTTAATTTGGTGTCATCCTTGATACGCTGCTTTATCTCCAACTGCTCCGTGAGGCTTAGCACACGCAGTAAATGTTCAGAGCGCTTTTCATTGTCAAGTCTCTCTTTTAAATTCTTTAGGTGGCTCCTGAAGAAGCTGCTTTGTCCACGCTTTTGCAAAAATTCTAAGTATCGAAGCTCCCCAATAAAGTCTGTTGGGACAATGTCCATGATCTCAGATGCAGCGCTGCGCTCCGCCACAAATCGTTGCAAAGCTCTACGCAAATAGCTAAAGTGCTGGCCTAAAGCATTTCTACCCTGATCACTGGTGTGGCCGTATAACTTGCTTGCAAGCTTCTCGCTGGTCCCGGCTGGAAAAACCAGATAAGAGACTCCGAAATCATCCTTTTGCTTTTTGGCTTCTTTGATGGTGGCCGCTAATAACTGAACTCCCTGCTTTTGATCTTCAACAGGCGGTGAAGCTGATTTTAGAAAAGCCTTAAACTCCTTAATTTCTTTCATCTCCAAACACGATAGCAGACTCAAGAATTTTCGGTTCTCCAACTTATCACTCATTATATGACATTTTATCCCAGTATTGGCAAATCCAGATGACGCGTTTTTGGTCGTCAAAACCAAATTAACAACACTCCACCAAAAAACAAAACACTGAATATCAACCACTTAATACTCAAACCCTATCAAAATACAACAAATACTGAAGACTGTATTTGTACAGGCCGGAGCAAGTGATCTCATGTCAGCCTCCTGTCAAACCCATCAGTAAAAAACCTCATTTCTATCAGATTTCATTAGTTTAGCATGGCTTACATTCTGGTTGAGTTGTGGCAAGTCTCAAAAGGATATTGTGTTCCACCAACAACACATCAAATTGACTACCAGCGACTTACCAAACAAGACAAAAGGATTACAGCAAATTTCGCTCATGAATCTGCTGAACTTATCCGCTGATTAGGAGCTAATTTCGAGTGATGGCAAATTGAAAGCCCGAAGAAATAAACTCAACTCCCTATGAAGCGATCACCAATCAGATATCTGTCATTACTTCTGCTACTTTTCACTTTCATTATCTCCACTCCTATTCAAGGGACGCCTTACCAATTGGAACCAAACGAGATTCTGATCAGCTTCGTAAATCCCGGTTTGTACACAATGAGTGCCTCTTCTGTTGGTTGTGGCCTTGTCAAGCGATTCGAAGATTTGCAGCTGGAAGTCTGGTGTGTACCTGATACCCTGGTGGTAGAAGGTAACACATTTGTTGGAACTGAAGAGATTGCGAACCACTTGAATAGCTATTCTGGCATCGTGCGTTTTGCTGAGCCAAATGGTCGCCCGGAATTACACTGGGAACCGAACGACCCTTTGTATAGCGAGCTTTGGGGTCACCAACAGATTTCCATGCCAATTGCCTGGGATGTACAGCAGGGAAATGATGAGATCATCATAGCGATTCTGGATTCAGGCATCGACTGGAATCATCCTGACCTTCATGACAACATCTATCAAAACCTTGGTGAAGATGCTGATGGTGATGGAACGATTTGGGAATATACAGGTACCGGGTGGATCTTTGACCCGGGAGATGTCAATGGAATTGATGATGATGGCAATGGATATATTGACGATTTTGCGGGCTATGACTTTTTCAATCGAGACAATCGTCCGGAGGATCTTTGTGGTCACGGAACACATATCGCTGGCATAGTTGGCGCACTTGCTGATAACGATCTTGGCGTCGCAGGTGTGTGTCCCAATATAAAACTGTTGCCGATCAAAGCATTTGAATACCACCCACTGGTTGACGATTGTGTAGGGGCGAACATGAGTCAAATTGTAGAAGCAATAGCGTATGCCGATTCTATCGGAGCCCGTATTAGCAACCTCAGCTGGGGTTCTGATTACCATTACGAATCTCTTGAAGAGGTCATCAATCACTTTGCCCTTTCGGACCATTGCTTTGTGACTTCAGCGGGAAATGAGAACAAAGACACAGATGAGGAGGAGACTTTTCCGGCTTGTTATGATTTAGATCATATCATCAGTGTGGCAGCAAGTAATCAGCAGGATCAGCCTTCGCAATTTGGTGCAGGTATGGGCACAAATCTTGGGCAGACAAGCGTAGACCTGGCTGCACCTGGATCTGCCGTCCTGAGCTGCTGGAAAGGCGGCACATATGACGTGAAGCAGGGCACTTCTATGGCCGCTCCTCATGTAACCGCTGCTGCAGCTTTGATACGCTCTCAATGTCCGGACTATACAGCAGTAGACATCAAAAATCTGCTAATGGCCACGGTTGATACCCTGAATTCCTTTGACGGACACTGCAAGTCTGGTGGTCGACTCAATGTAGGAGCCGCCATCAGTGCTATAGCTACTGAGTGTATCACGTTTCAACCTCCATGTCTACAAAGAGATTCTCTGGCATTACTTGCCCTCTATGAAGCAACCGATGGTGCGAACTGGACCAATACCTGGGCCCTGGACCAACCGGTGAGCACTTGGTACGGAGTCACATTGGATACTGAAGGATGTTCCGTGGTTTGTCTGGACCTTGATGGCAATCCCGATTGCCAAATAGGTAGCCTGTCAGGCAATAATTTAGTCGGCTTTGTGCCTGAAGAAATAGGAGACCTCATTGAGTTGCGCTACTTAAATCTCTCCTTCAATGACTTAAGCGGACCACTCCCTGATTCAATTGGCAAGCTCGTAAAACTGGAGTCACTCAATCTGGCAAGCAATTCGTTAGGCGGCGTCTTGCCACCCAGCATTGGCGACATGATCCAGTTAAAAGAAATTTATCTGTATGATAATAATTTTGGTGGGCAAATTCCTGCTCAACTAGGTTTGCTTGAAAATCTTGAGTACTTAAACCTGAATGCAAACATTCTTAACAATTTAATCCCGGCTGAACTAGGGCAGTTGAGCAACCTTGTCTATCTCTTTCTGGATGACAATGGTCTGATGGGGCAGCTTCCTTCCGAGCTCGGCAACCTACATAATCTCCAAACGATCAGCTGTAGCAATAACAGTCTCACGGGCACCATTCCCGCAAACTTTGGGAACATGCTTAGCCTTAACAGTCTGGACCTGAGCGACAACTATCTCGAAGGCTGCTACCCCACAAGCCTTTGCTGGTTAGACCTTGACCTTGGATTGGGAAACTTCAATTGCGAAAACAATCCTGACTTACCGCAGTCAGGCTCTACGGACGGTTTTGCCGCTTTTTGCAATGGAACAGCGAACGATTGCGAGTCTGGAGATGATTGTCCATCATTAGGCAATATTGGGGATGCATGCACAGATGAGAATCCCGACACGATCCATGATGAAGTACAGGCAGATTGCACTTGTGTTGGCATTCCTGCTGATTGCCCTGAACTCAATATTGATCTGGGCCCCAATCTATTCCTCGCATGCGAAGACACCATTCAACTTTCTATTGAGGTCGAAAATGCCGCTCTTATTATTTGGGATTATGAAGGAGACATCTTTGCGAGTGATCAAACTAGCGTCGAAGTCTTTTATCCTGGATCCTATATAGTTGTGGTCGAAGACATTTGCGGCAACATTGATGTTTCGCAGGTTGACCTGGTGCAAGCAGAAGACTGTGTTTGGCCGGGAGATACCAATGCCGATGCGATTGTAAATACTTTGGACCTGCTAACTTTTGGTTACAATTATGGAACAGCCGATCTCGCAAGAGCGCAGCAGGGAATTGTCTGGCAAGGATATAATGCTGAAGCCTGGCAATCTACCAGCCCTGATGGTACAAATGTAAAGCACTCTGATGCCAATGGAGATGGATTGGTGGATGACCTGGATCTGCTTGCCATCGAATCAAATTACAACAATGAGCATGGAGCTTCGATTACCATTTACCCAACAACTACAGAAGCTTCTCTCAAGTCGGAAACGGATTGGTATGCTTCATCCCTGACGGACGGTTATTTGGAAATTGATATTGACATACAAACCACAGTGGACGGTCTACATGGCTTGGCCTGGCAAATCGATCTAAGCGAATTGGGAGTGAGGAATGCAACGTTTATATATGATAGCGAATGGTTTGGTCAGCAGGAGTCAGAAGTCAGAACATTCTCTCGCTTCGACTCCACAAAGCAACAAATAGATATAGGGATCACCAGGATCGACGGTCAAGGACTTTCGGGTTCTGGAGGTTTGGGAACCCTGGTCTTGATCGAAGATAATGTTGGTTCCTGGTCAGAATTAGGCACGGAGCTATACTTTCATGTAAGAGATGCACATATTATGGAGGACGATGGCTCGATTAATCAGCTGCCTGGCGGCTTTGAACTTGCGTCAACAAATATTTATGGTGACAAAATTTTACTCCGGGAGGGATGGAATCTGGTTTCTGTCATGACAGCAATTCACGATCCCTCAATTCTCTCGGTATTTGCTAGTCTACAACCAGATAATCTTTTGCAAGTAGTGGCTTACGAAAATGAGGCGCTGCTATTTGACGCAATGAGTGAGCCTGAGGCAAACACAATGAATCTGGTTGAACAGGGAAAGGCATATTGGGTGCGTGTTGCGCAAGATGATTTGTGGTATGTTGACGGACAAAGGCTTGACTCAATCAATGTCAACACTCTGAATCTTGGATGGAATCTCGCTGCTTACTCACCAACGCATTCGTACACTCCGGAGATATTCTTTGAAGACTTATTGCAAAATGGTAGCCTGAGAAAAATTACAGGCTACGATCAAGGCTTTTTGCACTTTGAACCTGACTTGCTCGAAACCAATACGCTGCTTGAATTGCAACCAGGTTCGGGCTATTGGATCAAGGTCGATAGCGCCCAGGGTGGCCTTTCCGATCCTAACACAAACACGACGAACAAATTTGACTTTGTGAGAGGCTACACAAATCTCGCTGCGGGACAGTCAATCGGTATCAGAGATGAATCAGGCAATCATTTGGGTAATATCGTAGTGCTCGAAAACGGAATATTGGAAAGCACTGCTGTTTATGGCGATGACGCAAGCACCGAAGCAGTGCAAGAGGGTCTAGCAGCGGGAGATCAGGTGATCTTCCATTATAATGGAGAGAGCATCAATGGAGGTATTAGTTTCGATGGATTCTACGTGGTACATGTTGTAGATCTGGACTTTACAAATACATCAACACCGAAACATAAGGAATTCAAACTCCACTCCTATCCAAACCCCTGTTCCGACGACTTTTTTATAAGGCTTCCAGAATCATACTTAGGAGAGTCTTTGCAGCTTGAGATCTACGACATTCGGGGAAAGTTAGTCTTAGACCTTTCCAATTTAGAGGCATACGAAGGCACATCTGGATGCCAGATCAATACATTGACCCTGGGACCCGGCAAATACTTTTACAGACTATCCAGCGACAGAGAGAGCTGGACTGATTCCTTTCATGTGATTAGATAACCAACTTCACAATTCTTGACGCCCAGTTGGGCAACTGCGCACGACATTTCGTTGCTGCAGGCATTGGTTGCTCGCTGCAAAGAACAAGACCTTCATCGCTCTGATGGAGCTATTAGCACTGCTATACCTCCGAAGCACAAGTTGACCAGCATAGAGAAATCGATAACACATTGATTATCAACACGCTTATTACTCGGACACGAATAAGCACGGCAAAAAGTGGATGCAAAACTGCTAAAGAATCATCTGACCTATGCACTAGGTTTGTACTAGAGCGAAAGAGTTAAGAATCTGATTCACTTAATTCAGACCCTACAGTTATAAAACCCAAAAATTCATTTCACCTATGATCCAAAACAAATTCAAAACAATCACCATGCTTTCGATACTTTGTTTCTGCTGCTCATTGTACAGCCAGGACATCGCTGAAAACCAATTGATCATCAAATTCAAATCCCCAGAAGCACATCGCATAGATGCAAGCACAATCGGCTGCAAACACATTGACGATTTAAGATTTATCAATGCAGAGGTTTGGGAAATCCCTGATACTGTATTCATAGATTCACAAGAGCTTGTGGGTCTGGAAGCAGTAGTCGATCATTTAAAATCGTACAGAGCAATTGTTGAATATGTTGAAAAAAACAGCAGGGTTGAATTACATGGCCAACCCAATGATGCCCTCTACAGTCAAATGTGGTCTCCGCAGGTGATCGACGCAGAGCCAGCATGGGATCTACAGCAAGGAGATCGGAATATTATAGTCGCCGTAATCGACTCAGGTGCAGATTTGAACCATCCCGACCTGGCACCCAATCTATGGCAAAATCTTGGAGAGGACGCAGACGGTGACGGCACTGTGATTGTGCAAACAGGCACTGGATGGGGCTTTGATCCTGATGACATGGACGGAATCGACAATGACAACAATGGCTATGTAGATGACTTCAGAGGCTGGAACTTCGTCGACGACAATAACGACTTGACAGACGAGTGCTATCATGGTACGCATGTGGCAGGTACTATTGGGGCGGTCGGCAACAATTCGATTGGGGTGATTGGTATAAGTCCCAACGTTACAATCATGCCCATCAAAGCCTTCTTTCTGGACAATGGCTTCTGTATCGGTGTGCAGATAGACGGCTTAGTCAAATCATTGGAATATGCAGTAGAAATGGGCGCTCAAATTTCCAATTGCAGCTGGGGCCAGGGCTTCTACAGTGAGGCTTTGCTGGATGCCATCGATCTAGCTGGGGCGCAAAATCACATGCTTGTAGCTTCTGCTGGTAACTATGGTCAAGATGCAGACCTTGTACCTACCAACCCAGCCGCCTTCGATCTGCCCAACATCATCAGTGTTGGCTCTTCTGATCCCTTGGAAAACCCCTCTATTTTTGCATGGGGAGGAATTAGCAATTATGGGAACAGTTCAGTTGACCTCTTCGCACCTGGCAGCAACATTTTGAGCACTATCCCAGGTGCTGCTTACGAAGCTTATGGTGGCACTTCTATGGCGGCACCACATGTAGCAGGTGCAGTAGCATTAATCGCCTCGCACTGTGGACAATTCGAGTTCCAGGCAATTAAGGAAGCCATCTTGAACGGCGTTGAGACTTTTCCTCAATTGACAAATAAGTGTGTCACCGGTGGACGATTAAACCTCTACAATTCTTTGACAACGGACCTCCTCTGCGAAACTGCTCCGCTTCCTCCTGCACCAGCTTGCGCCGCATTGGCAGCAGACTCTCTCGCACTGCTGGCTATCCATCAAGCCACAAATGGTGAGAACTGGAATCATCGCTGGGACTTGACAGCTCCGGTGAGCTCCTGGTATGGAGTCGGCCTCAGTTCAGATGGATGTCATGTCATATGTTTAGATCTAGATGGGTATTATAATTGCACAAAGTCCGCCGCACCTGATGGCAATAACCTAACAGGTTTCTTACCTCCAGAAATTGGCAATCTCAGCCAGTTGCAAACTTTATCTCTTAGAAACAATCAGCAGCTCACAGGGGCATTACCTCCTGAACTCGGAAATTTGACAAACCTTCAAGATCTGGCACTTATAAATATCAATGCCAGCGGGCAGATACCGGAAGAACTGTTTCAGCTGCAAAATCTAAAAAATCTATATCTAGGGGAAAATCCATTAACCGGAAGTATCCCGGCTGAAATTGAAAATTGCATCTCCTTGCAAAAACTGTTTCTTCAAGATTGTCTATTGAGCGGCACGATACCTGAAGCTATTGGCTACCTGCCAGACCTTCAGTGGCTATATCTTCAAAACAATTTGCTTACAGGTTGTTATCCCGAAAGCTTATGTAACATACCATATTCTGGCATTCCGCTCTCCAGCAACTTTAACTGCACAGGCAACGAAGGATTACCAAATGGCGGTTCAGATCAAGGTTTAAACGATTTCTGTTACTATGGAGTCAGCTGCCAGCAAGAAGACTGTCCCCAGCTAGGAAATCTTGGAGATGCATGCGACGACCAGGATTCCAACACAATGAACGACTCCGTGCAACCAGGCTGCTACTGCCAGGGAGAAATCATCCAGCTTGATTGTGATGGAGGTAATATAGGAGACACTTGTAATGATGGAAACAACAACACAGCAAACGACGTGATACAATCCGATTGTTCCTGTGCAGGTACAACGATAGCGGACTGTCCTCCCATCACATTTGACCTCGGCCCAGACCAGGGTATTCTCTGCGGTGAAAGTATACCGCTTAGTGTAGGGGATGAGGATTTCACGAATATCGTCTGGAGCTATGAAGGGCTTTACCTTAGCGCAGATACATCTGACCTTATAGCCCACGTCCCGGGCAATTACTCTGTTGTTGTCACAGACGGCTGCGGAACCGTGGTGGAAGACCATATTTCCCTAATCGAATTGGAAGATTGCGTATGGCCTGGAGATTTCAATGGTGATGGCATCGTTGATGTCCTTGACCTGTTGGCCTGGGGCGCAGCAGCTCCGAAAACAGGTCCGGAAAGGAACAATGCCAATAATGGCTGGATCGGACAATCGGCTCCTTCATGGGGTGCTCAATCGCCAAATGGAGTAGACGTAAAGCACGTCGATGCGAATGGCTCTGGTGTCATAGATGTCGAAGACCTGGATGTTTTTGCCCTAAATTTTGGTCAGACCCATGATTCGGCTGTTCAACTATTGGCAGGTCCGGTAGATGGCATAATGGGCCCTCTTACTGATTGGTCACGCAGTTCCGTCAGTGATGGGCAGCTATCCATAGATATTGTGATGATGCAAACTCAGGAAAGTATCACCGGTATCAGCGGCGAATTTGATCTCGGCGAACTAGAAGTAAGCGCTGTAAATTTTGAGTATCAGGACTCCTGGTTCGGTCTCCAGGAGGAGGTAGAAAGCTACCTGCATCTGGACCCATACAACAATAAGATTCACTTAGGACTGACGCGAAAGGATGGAGTTGCCGTGATCGGCGAAGGAATTGTCGGTCAATTGAATCTGAAGGAGCCTCCGAATGATCCCTGGCTTGATTCACCTCAGGATTTTGTGTTGGAGATCCAAAACCCCAGAATTATGAATCAAGAAGGCTCCCTTGGAATCATCAATGCTGGGGTAAGCCTACACAGTGTGCAGCAGACCGAAGCCATCGCACTGCAGGCAGGATGGAATCAGGTGGTCTTCACAGTGATTCCTTCCGACACCGAAATGAGCTCTGTATTCTCCAGCCTTAAACCAGAAAATCTACAATACGTAATCAGTTATGAATCGGGACCTCAGATATACAGCCCAGACCTTCCAGATGAAGACTGCACCCTAAAAGAAATCAAAAAGGGACAAGGATATTGGGTAAAAGTGTCGCACGATGATGTACTCTATTTAAATGGGGATAAGATACCGGAATCGTTCCGAACTACTTTGGCAGATGGCTGGACCTTACTTGGCTTTCACAGCTCGTTTTCCTACTCACCGGAAGTCTATTTTGAGCAACTGCTTGAAGACGATCTGTCTTTCAGAGTGGTAGATTTTCTTGACCCAAACGCTCACTTTGACTCAAGTGATGCCTTGCTCAATGCAACGCTTGAAGAGTTGAAACCAAAGCATAACTATTGGGTCAAACTTGAACCAGAGGAGCCAATTCCAACCAGCAGCCAAAATCTGCCAAGCAACCGTTTCGATTACCTGCTGGGCCACACGGATTTAGCTCCCGGAAGCGAAATTGAAATGTACTGTAACGGAGAATTGATAGGCACTTTGCTTGTAGATCAAGAGCATCAGTTTGCTCCAATCCCGCTCGTTGCAGACGACCAGCATACCACTGAAGTAGTGGAAGGACTTCAACCAGGGGACCTGGTGTATTTCGAATTTAATGGACAACTGTCCTCCAGTGTTTTGTTATATCAAGGAGCCTTTCTAGTACATGAAATCGAATTGCTGTTTTCTAATACCTCCGTTGATTCTACAATTAGCCGAAACACAATCGAAATATTGACTAACCCTGTTCGAGATGCCCTCAGCTTTCGGATTGAACTAGAACACCCTAAGCCCGATCTTAACATCAAGTGCTTTGATCAGCTAGGAAAACTGGTTTTTGACAGTAAGATTTCGAAAGACGAGCAGCTTGGCAAGGTGCTCAATTTCGATCTGCAGAACTTTCGACAAGGGCCTTACTATTACAGAATTTCGGGAGAGCAAATCGAAAAAACTGGCAGCTTCTTCTACACTGGCAAATAAGCAAAAGAAAGTGTACAGTGAGTCCTGAAACTGATCAATCGGCCATTTCAGGACTCTTCTCAACAATCATTGTATTAGCATGCGAAAGTATCCTTATATTACTCTGTACAGCCATCGCCGATCAAATGGTTAATATTTTCAGACCGGTAATGAAATACTATGAAACACCTAACTTATACTTTATTACTAATGCTAGCTTGGCTCAGCTATGTCGATGCACAAGTTCCACAAGCCTTCAGCTATCAAGCCGTGGCGTTTGACAATCAAGATATAGTCTTGACAAATGAAACTATCTCCATACAGGTCAG
This sequence comes from Chitinophagales bacterium, assembly GCA_020629005.1. Lineage (GTDB taxonomy): Bacteria > Bacteroidota > Bacteroidia > Chitinophagales > UBA2359 > JAHDDV01. The sequence goes on along the minus strand of JAHDEE010000003.1, from coordinate 10,725 downwards.
TATATTCTCAGGTTCGGAGGAGGGAGATCCGGTCTATCAGGAAACGCATATTACAATTACAGACAATTTTGGATTATTCGATCTCAACATCGGCCAGGGAAGTCCTGCACTTGGATCTTTCTCAGATATTGACTGGGGAAATGCTGCTCAATATCTGCAGATCGCAATTGATGAAAATGCCGGAACAAATTTCCAGGAACTCGCAACATCACAACTCCTGTCTGTCCCATATGCCTTTTACGCAGCCACAGCAAACATAGATGAGTTGCAGTTGGGAGCCGAAGGCCCACAGGGACCAGAAGGACCAATTGGCCCTCCTGGTCAGGCTGGTCCCAATGGACCACAAGGTGTAAATGGCCAAGCCGGCCCCAATGGTCCTGCTGGCCCTCAGGGAGCTGACGGGGCTCCAGGAGCTGATGGTCCTGCAGGAGCTGCAGGCGACCCTCTTTCTCTTCTGGCAGGAGAACTTGCAACTCAATGCTGGGACCTCAATACAAACTTCGAGCGAGATCACGAGGAGGATACTAATCAAGATGGATTTTGGAATGCCTTGGATTGCGAGATTCCGGGACCATCTGGCTCAGAAGGAGGTGTGGGACCAATAGGAGCAATAGGTCCACAAGGAATTGCTGGTATTGCTGGAACGAGTGGCCCTACTGGAAATGTTGGCCCTACAGGCCCAGCCGGCCCAGCAGGTGCTGCGGGGCCAAGAGGAGCCTCAAGGTCAATTCTGGGTGGCGAAGCAGCAATGCAGTGTTGGGATCTCAACGGAGACTTTTATGCCCAGGATTCTGAAGACATCAACAATGACGGAATATGGAATGCCAATGATTGTATTGGACCAATGGGACCAAGAGGGGCACAGGGTCCTGCAGGATCCAATGGGCCAGTAGGCGCAACAGGACCACAAGGCGCACAAGGCCCAGCAGGTAATCAAGGTTTTAACGGAAGCAGGGGACCAAAAGGCGAAACGGGCATACAAGGCCCCGCCGGAACTGATGCCTTGGGATTCTGGAGCTTGTCTGATAACACGATCTCGTACGCAGAAGGCAAGGTTTCAATCGGCGATACTTTGGGAACGGATGGATTACTCGAAGTGGATGGTGCAATATATGCACGAGATGTCTATTCGAATGGAATACCGCTTTCTTCTGACAGGAACTATAAGAAAGACATTTTGCCAATCCAAAATGCTCTAGAGAAACTATTACAGCTTCGACCAGTCAGCTACAAATTCAGAGCTGTGCAATTTCCGGACATGAAGTTTCCTGCTCAATCGCAAATGGGCTTGATCGCACAAGAGACTGAACAAGTCTTTCCAGAGATAGTGGTGACCAGAAAAGATGGATACAAGATGGTCGATTATACGAAGCTTCTTCCTGTACTTCTGGAGTCCCTAAAGGAACTACAGACGGTGCACCAGCTCCAAAGCGAGAGACTTGAGACAGAGCAGGCCAAATCAATTTCCATAGGTAATGAAGTACTAAGACTGAATGAGGAACGAAAGAAAATAGAACGCAGAATTGAGGCACTAGAGCAAGTTCTGAATTCGAAGCAGGCAAAGCATTAACCAAAAAGAAAGACCGTGAAGCGTTTACAAGCAACAATATTATATTTATTCTTCAGCCTAATCATCTGCCTGGCTCAGGTACCGCCAGGCATCAATTTTCAGGTAGTTGCCTTTCACCCGGAGGGCTATGTGCTAGACAATAATCCAATCGAAGTTTTGCTTACCGTCCAGAACCAGGAGACGCTGGAGGTATATTATCAAGAAACCCAAACAGGCACCACAAATCAAAACGGAGTGCTCAACCTTGTGATTGGAGAAGGAGAAGTAACCTTAGGACAATTTTCCAACATTGCCTGGCACACAGGTAAGATCGTTTTCTATCTGCAAATGGACACAAACGGAGACGGCCTCCTGGAGGATTTTGGAACCATCGTACCACTATCAGTTCCTTACGCATTCTTTGCTGGCCAAACTGCCGCAGATCAATTTGTTGGACCCCAGGGGCCTCCTGGAGAGTCAGGACCTGCAGGCCCTCCAGGCGAAAACGGACAATCAGGCCCGCAGGGGACACCTGGTCCACAAGGAAATCCAGGCCCTGTTGGCCCCAGCGGGCAAACAGGGCCTAATGGAAATCCTGGTCCGCAAGGTCCCTCCAGCCAATTTTATCCAATGAGCTATTACTGCTGGGATTTCATTATTAACGGAGTCCCTGATCAGGAAGAAGATCTTAATGATGATGGACTTGTAGATGTACAGGACTGTGTTGCTTTAGAAACCGGAAACGACCTTACAGACCATCAGGACAAGATCAGTCGATCCCTGGTTATAATGGTGAAAGAGGACCACAAGGCAGTCAGGGACTTCCCGGACCTACAGGTGCCTCAGGTCCTCAGGGTCTGGAAGGTGTAGAAGGCGCTGAAGGACCTGAAGGGCCTTCAGGTGAAATCGTCAACCAAAGCTACTGGTGCTGGGATAGCAACAACAACGGAACAAATGACCCCACAGAGGATATCAATGGAGACGCAACATTCGATGCCCGCGATTGCCAGACCACAATTGTAGGTCCGGCTGGATTAGTGGGTCCAAGAGGCCCAGCAGGAGCTCAGGGACCTCAAGGCCCACAAGGGCCAGCAGGAGAAATAGGACCTGCAGGACCGGATGGAAACCAAGGCTTTCAAGGTTTCAAAGGAGATGAAGGTGAAAAGGGTGAGAAGGGCCAATACTTCAATGCCGACGGTGAGCTTGCAGGCGAAAATCAAATGCAGAAAGTACTGGTAAACAACAATCGTCTCTACTATCAAATCAATGCAACTAAAGTTAACATAGGAGAAGTATCGGAAAACCCACCTGGATTGTTGAATGTGGCCGGAGACATTTACGCTACTATCGTATTTGCCAACGATGCGCCACTTTCTTCAGACCGGCGGTACAAGACCAACCTCAAAAGACTCAAAGTCGAAGCTAAAGCCTTGCAGCAAATTCAAGGAGTACACTACTTCTTTGACCAGCAAAACTTCCCGGAAATGCAATTTCCAAAAGCACAACAAACGGGACTGATTGCACAAAACCTAAGGGATAGCTTTCCGCAGTTGGTCGTACGAAAATCCGATGGCTTTTTGGCAGTCAACTATCTACAATTCGGCCCTGTACTTTTAGAAGGTCTCAAAAATCTCGATCTCGATATAGAACTACAACAAGACCTCATCGATAAGCATATGGCAGATACCGAAGCCCGGCATAAGAAGGAAATGGAAGATCTTTCCTCCTACACAGAACTCTCAGAGCGACTACGAAGGATGAGTTTGGTGGCAAGTGAGCTGCATAAGCTGCACTAATATTCATTACACCACCAACTCCATTTTCTAATCCTTAATCTTAGCAACAATGACTCGTTACCTATTTCTATTCCTAACCATACTTAGCCTTCAGGTGGTTGATACCAAAGCCCAGACTCCACAATCGTTCAACTACCAAGCCGTTGCCTATGACAGCAATAACAACACCCTTTCGGACGCTACGATTTCCATCAGGGCAGGCATAGTAGCAAACAGTCCAACTGGCGAAGAAATTTATACAGAAACACATATTGCAATTACCGATAACTTTGGCCTATTCGAAGTCAACATCGGTCAAGGCACTGTGACTGATGGCACATTTCAAGAGATCGATTGGGGCTTTGCCGCCCACTACTTAAGAATAGCAATAGACGAAGACGCAGGCACCAATTTTACCAGCATTGGTACCGCACAATTGCTAACAGTGCCCTATGCACTCTATGCAAACGGAATAGCAAATTCCCAAGCGGGAATTACAGGCCCACCAGGTATTGAAGGACCAACGGGACCGGCTGGACCTGACGGCGCATTCGGACCTACTGGACCTGGTGGCGAGACGGGACCAGTAGGATTCGCAGGCCCAACAGGACCAAGTGGTCCATCAGGTTTGACAGGTGAGCCTGGACCACCAGGCGAAACCATCGTACTACTCAACAATGTTCCTGCCCTGCACTGTTGGGATCAAAACGAAAACTTCGAGGCCGATGAACAGGAAGACATCAATGAAGACGGAGTTTGGAATACGCTCGATTGCATTTTCCGGGGTGAACAAGGCCCCTCAGGGCAAGAGGGTCCCCAAGGAATCAATGGTCCCCCAGGTTTCGCAGGTGATCAAGGGCCACCCGGTCCAAGCGGTGTAAACGGACCAATGGGACCGGCAGGCCCTGCAGGACCGCAAGGACCACAAGGTAGCCCATTTGCTGATCTCAGCGGTCAAGCAGCAATTCATTGTTGGGATCTAAATGGAGATCAATTAGCACAAGAGGCCGAAGACCAAAATAATGACGGATTTTGGAATCGCCTGGACTGTCGAGGACCGCAGGGTCCAGCAGGAAGTGTCGGCCCCTCTGGCTATCTGGGTTCTGTAGGCCCACAGGGCCCTCAGGGTGATCCCGGTCTAATCGGCCCCACTGGACAGTTAGGCCCACAAGGCATTGCCGGTTTACCAGGAAATCCAGGCCCCAAAGGAGATGACGCACTTGGCTATTGGCAGCAACTAGAAAACAACAATATTACATACACCGGCGGCACGGTTGCCATTGGAAACCCTCAAAATTCTTTCGCTATGCTAGAAGTCGGCGGCGATGTCCATGCAGCAGATATCTACGCAAGTGGCTTACTGCTGAGTTCTGACTTTCGATACAAGAAGGACATCAAACCACTGCCGCCAGCACTACCCATAATACATTCCATAAATGCATTTACATACAACTTTAACTGCAAGGCATTCCCCAACAAACATTTCACGAACAAGCAGCAAATAGGACTAATCGCTCAAGAGCTTGAAGAGGTATTGCCGGATATGGTTGTTACGCACGATGATGGATATAAATCTGTGGATTATGCACAGTTAATCCCTTTGCTGATCCAGGCGGTAAAGGAACTAAATCATTCCGTCGAAAACCAGCAAACTAGCTTGAAAGACATCACGAATACAAATGTGGAACTGCAATCGGTAAAAGAAGATCTCGAAAGAGAGAACAGGGATCTGGAAACACAAATTCGAGCAATCGAACGAATCTTTGAACAAACAACTGAACATTAGACCAGGCCAGCAAATCCCATACAAATTACATATTATGCGTCACATACTTATATCTATTACAACTCTACTTTTGGGCTGCATCTGCTATGCGCAGGAAGACCAAGTAACTGTTGTTTATACAAAGCATGAAATTGTAAGCCCCAAAAGCAGCACCGCATCCACTAGAAACTCTTTTATCAACTACACAATTGGGCAACCGGTTGTGGGCGCCATGACAGGCAGCGAATACAGCTTACAGCAAGGATTCCAACAGCCCAACATTATAACCTCCCTGATGGAACACGGTTTAGGACTGAGAACGGAACTGAAACTATACCCTAATCCAGGGACCGACTTTTGCATCATGCAATTGAACGAGCCAATTGAGGAGCCGCTGTATCTCAGGCTCACTGCGATCAACGGACAACAATTGAGTGAACAGCGTATGGCGACAGGAATAGATAGAATGATAATCAATCTGGAATCCTATGTTCGCGGCACTTACATTCTTAGCCTCCTGAACCAAAAATCACAATTGCTAGCCCAATACAAGATCGTCAAAATATCTGATTGACGTAGCCCGCTTCTACGTGCCTACCTGTTGCGCTCCACTAAATTTACAGCCAAGAGACCTCACCAACGCACAAATAGCCCTCTTTCACATTCCTTCATTCAATTTTATTTGGAGCGAAGCCAGGACGGCCGCAGAAACACCTGTCCCGTGCTCCGTTTGTATGGCCTACGCAGCTGCCTGTTCCTGCTCAGCTGCTGTGGTCTCTCCGCAGGCTCCGAGCCCCCATCAGCTGGCAGTCACCACGGCCTCTGCATAGGCCATACCACTGCGCCCGGGGCTATTCTGCACCCTCGCTCCATCGCGCAAACATGGCTAAACAAAAGCCAAAACCCACAGACCCAAACCGCAACATACTGATTACCAATACCTTAACACCATACCAGTCAGAACTAAGGCAAAATCTTGCACTTAAACTTGCTTTAGTTGCGAGGCTCAGCTGACCTAACTTAGCATTAAACAAATTCATCGAATTCCCACTATGTCTTGCAAAGATTTAAAACGACATTTTTTTTGCATTTTACTTTAAACACACATAAAATGAAACAATTTACACTAATCTCCTTACTAACCAGCTTACTTCATCTCGCATGTATTGCGCAAGCCCCAGAAGCGTTCAACTATCAAGCGGTTGCCTATGATAGCAATGATTACCTCCTGGCTGACGCAACCATTTCCATTCAGGCAAGCATTCTCTCCGTCTCTGCTGCCGGTCCAATCGAATACCAGGAAACACACATGGCCATAACGGATAGCTATGGCCTGTTTAGCCTAAACATTGGATTGGGAGCACCAACGATCGGAAGCTTCGGCGCTATCGATTGGGGATCAGCTGCTCACTACCTGATGATTGAGATTGACGAAAATGCTGGTACCAACTTCAGCACAGTCGGAACAGCACAATTGCTATCCGTACCCTATGCGTTTTATGCGAACGATGTTGGCGGAATTCAAATCGGACCGGAAGGGCCCATGGGGCAGACAGGACCACAAGGCCCAGCTGGTCAAAATGGAATGAATGGGCAACCTGGACCACAAGGGCCACCAGGAGCTGCAGGACCGAGCGGACCATCAGGACCTGCTGGAGCGCAAGGGGAGGAAGGCCCCGTAGGTCCGCAGGGTGAGTCTATTTCTTTGCTCGGAGGAGAAGCTGCAATTCATTGTTGGGACCTAAATCAAAACTACCTTCGTGATGCTGCTGAGGATGTGAATCAGGATGGGCTATGGAATGCATATGACTGTGTAGTAATAGGTCCTGCCGGTCCGGCAGGCCCAGACGGACCTCAGGGACCTAATGGCCCAGCGGGCAATCAAGGTCCAGCTGGTCCACAAGGCCCTACGGGGGCAACAGGCCCAGCCGGTCCAGCCGGGCCGCAAGGTCCAGCGGGACCTAGAGGTACCTCGATGTCCATTCTCGGTGGAGAAGCCGCACTTCATTGCTGGGACACAAACCAAGACTACTACGCTCAACTAGCAGAAGACCGAAACGGAGACGGCATATGGAATGTGCTCGATTGTCAAGGACCAGCTGGAGGGCAAGGCCCAATGGGACCAGCTGGCATTCAAGGAAACCACGGCCCTGCTGGCCCAGCCGGGCAGGACGGAGCTCCAGGTTCACAAGGTCCAACAGGTCCCGCCGGTCCCGCGGGTCAAGACGGAGACGATGGACCAAAAGGAGATGATGCTATCGGATATTGGCAGTTAAGCGGCAATGACATAGCCTATACAGGTGGGACTGTCTCGATAGGAGCACCTCAAAATACAGGTGGACTATTGGAGATAGATGGAGATGTTTATGCAATGGATGTGTATTCCAATAGCATCCTCTTATCCTCCGATCTTCGATATAAAAAGGACATTCAGAAATTAGACGAAGTCTTACCAAAATTACTTCAACTCCAGCCTGTCAGTTACGACTTCAGGACAGAGCAGTTCCCGGAAATGAACTTCTCATCCAAGCAGCAAATCGGCTTGATTGCTCAGGAAGTAGAAGCCATCTTTCCAGACATGGTCAGTACCAAGGCAAATGGTTATAAAGTAGTGGACTATAGCAGACTGATTCCAATGCTTCTAGAAGGCATTAAAGAGCTTCAAGTGCAAATCGACCTACAGTCAAAAGAATTACAATCTTCAAACTCAAGGATAGTCTCACTCCTAAGTATGAACGAGAAGCTGCAGAGAGAGAAGGCAAAGGTGGCCAAAATGATAGCGCTACTTGAGGAGCAATCTGCTTTGCATAATTCCAAAGAGTGAAACAGGAAGGTGCAAATGAAGTAATACCAACTGAACAACACACCTCCACAAATTAAACACATACAATTTTAATAAAATGAACAAGATAGCATCAACGATTAGTAGCCTACTGTTGGCTTTTACACTGGCTCTGGCACAATCACCAGAAGGTATATATCTTCAGCTGGTGGTACTCGATACAGAAGGCCTACCGATAGCCAACAGCCCGATTGAAGTGGAAGTAACTGCAGAGAACCACACCAATTTAGAAGTATATTACGGAGAGGCCCATAGTCTGGTCTCCAATGCAACTGGAGTAGTGAACATTGTGCTTGGAACTGGCTCAGTAAATTTTGGACAGTTTACGGACATCCTTTGGTCAACTGGGCAAATTAGTTTCCACGTAAGTCTCGACACAAATGGTGATGGAACCTATGAAGATTACGGGCAAATTACACCTCTTTCAGTTCCCTATGCACTATACACCGAAGAGGCAAATCTATCAAAGTACCTGGGTCCAATAGGTCCGCCAGGTCCACCGGGCCCTCCTGGAGTAGATGGTCTGGATATGCCTACAGGGCCTATGGGTCCGATGGGCGAAGATGGGCCTGTGGGTCTGACTGGACCGACTGGCCCTCCTGGCCCTCCTGGAAATCCAGGACCACAAGGACCAACAGGTACTTTGGTGGCCATCGGTATTAACTGCTGGGACACAATAATTAACGGAGTCAACGATATCGAAGAAGATGTCAATAATGATGGCCTTTATAATGTGTTGGATTGTCGTTCACAGGAAACCAGCAGCGGTCTGGCAGGCCCTGCAAACTATGAACCCGGAGAAATGGGCCCACCGGGAAATCAGGGGCCAAACGGCCCATGGGGACCTACGGGTATACAAGGACAAAATGGGCTAAGAGGCGCAGTTGGACCCACCGGCAGTATTGGACCTATAGGTCCGGATGGGGAGCAGGTAGATATTAGCTACTGGTGCTGGGACAGCAATGCAAACGGGGCAAATGATCCGGAAGAGGATACAAATTCAGATAGTCTTTTCACACCTCTGGATTGTCAGAGTGAAATTCCAGGTCCTACAGGCCCCATGGGTGAGGCCGGGGTTCCTGGTGAACAAGGCTATGCCGGTCCACAAGGACCCAATGGGCCACAAGGTCCCAATGGCCCTGTTGGTCAGGCGGGTCAGCAAGGCCCGCAAGGCAGTAGCGGCCAGCAAGGCGAGCCTGGCCAATACTATTTGACTGATGGCCAACTAGCTGGCGAAAATCTAATGCAGAAACAGTTGTCGGCAGACGATCAGCTAGTCTATGTAATCGACGCAAATTCGGTAAGTATTGGTAGTATCGGACCAAGCAGCACAGGACGACTTGAGGTACAAGGAGATCTTTATGCAGCAAATGTGTTCGCCAACGGCGTGCAGCTATCATCAGATGAACGGTATAAAAAGAACATACAAAAGCTGCAAGTCTCTTTAGATCGACTGTTTTTGCTTAGGGGTGTCAGCTATCACTTTGCCTGGGAGCAGTTTCCTGAAATGAACTTTGCCAAGTCACTGCAAAAGGGCTTGATCGCTCAGGAACTTGAAGAAGTATATCCGGAATTGGTGGAGACGAAGTCAAATGGTCTTAAGGCAGTCAACTATCTACAATTTTGCCCTATACTAATCGAGGGTTTGCGAGGAATTGCGGAGCAGCAGGCGCAAATTTCGGATGATGCTCAAGCTCTTAAAATGATGTTGCCAGAATTACAATCCAACACCGAAGACAACCTGAATGCTTTTAGGGAATTCACAACGCGACTCATTCAACTGGCTAAGTCAATTGATGAATGAGACAGTCTGTACTAAGAAAAAATCAGAAACTATGAAACAGTTAATCATAATTACGCTACTCCTACTGCTCGGACTTGATGCCGAAGCGCAGGAAAAATCAGAGCAGATTGCTCTTGTTTACACCCGCAATGATGTAATCAGTTCTTTAAGCGGGAACGCCGCCTCCAATATGGGCAGCATCCAATACACTATAGGGCAGGCAATTGCAGGGGAGATAGCTGGCGGTGGATACAGGCTAGAGCAGGGATTTCAGAACCCCTACCTTCAGTTTACCACTGTCCAAACGAAAGATCAGGTGTTTGGCTCCGTTGCGGTTTACCCAAATCCTGCCAAGGACTTTTGTCTTGTATCCTTTTCGGAACCATCGAGCTCCGCCCTTAAGATCCTGCTATACGACGCATTTGGCAGGATGATTCAGGAGATTTCCGTATCTCCTAATGCCAAAAATGCTGTATTAGGTCTTGAAGGTGTACCTCGCGGACTCTTGTTAATTGAAGTGCAAACTGCTGCAGGCAAAAGCAAATCGATTCGTAGGGTATTGAAAAGGTAAGAAACTAAGTTCGAGACAACGATATTTATTACAATCCCATTCGTCCAAATCACATACATCTCTACTAGTCGCGAACGAGAGGCGCTTCAAAATAGCCCCGATGGAAGAGGAAATGAAGGTAGTAATGCAGCGACAGAGTGTGCCACTGGCGAGGGCTCCGACCTTAGGAGGAGACCACGCCAGTGGATACACGAAGCGCTGCAGTGCTACCTGAATTGGAACGAACAGCGGGACTACAGCTTAAGCGGCCGATCGACCTTTCGCTCCAAAAAACCTGAATCAACGCCATAGCATCACAAACTACATTTTTTTATAAGCAAATATTATTACAAGCAAAAAAGCAAGTACCAATATAAGTGGCAGCAACCAGGCCGACAAGATCGACTGCTCCACCAAAGGCACCATATCTCCAATCGGCACAAAGCCCGCCCAAAAGTAAG
>JAHDEE010000110.1 GCA_020629005.1 Chitinophagales bacterium | reverse complement strand
CCTTAAAGGTGGTGCGAATTTCGTTTGCGTAGCACTAGTGCTGCGTAAACAAAGTATGTGACACCTTTAAGGAGCTTATCTTTTTGTCAGCCTAGGCGCGAGGATGGAGCATAGCCTTAGCTACATGACTGACGAGCAACGAAGGATGACAGAAATAGAAGCCCTTAAAGGTGTCACGAACTTTGTTTACGCAGCACTACTAAAACGGAAGACGGGGCTCACTTCGGTCGCTGAGCCAATGCGAGGATAAACCCAATTTGGAGTCTTCAACGGTCGCTGAGCCAGAGTGAGTAAAAACTATTTCGCCTGCCAGAAAAAGGACTTTGCTCATACTAATGCAGTAGCCAATGACGGTCCTTGAGCGGAGTCGAAAGGCCCGTTATTGGCGGACTACGGAGCTGTTAATGAAGGTCTTGTGCAATGAAAATATTGTTCTTCGTGGTCCGTCTTCAACGGGCGCTTCGACTACGCTCAGCGACCGTTGAAGACTCCGAATTGGGTTTTTACTCACTCTGGCTCAGCGACCGTTGAAGACTCCGAATTGGGTTTTTACGTACTCTAGCTCAGGGACCGATTGGCTCTGAAACAGCTTGCGATTGTTGATCAATGTTTCCGTACCAAACAAGAAGCAAAGGAATCAATGACACAAAAAAATGAACACTCCCGCTCTGCACCGACACATGCAAGTGCACCCTCTCGATATCGGCTCTCCCATATCCCAAATCCAACACGGCGGGACACAGCTACAAAATAGCCCCGGGTGCAGCGGCTATGAGCTGCCCAGCAGCGCCAGTGACTGCCGCTGCATGGTAGCTCGCCCTCAAGGCGAGATGCCAGGCAGCGAGCAGGAACAAGCTGATGGGTAGTGAATAATAGCGGAACACGGGTGGACAGCTAACGCGCTGGGATTGCGCTTCGCTCCTAAGGGATAGAGAATCAATAACTGTCCATTTTGACTTGCTAGAAATGATTTATCCTTCGTTATTTTTCTCCACCAGCCATCAAGGATGCTGTCAAAAAATGCCTCGTCTAAATCACTTCTGGCGGCGTCAAAATCGGACAGTTATTGATTCCCACTCCCTTAGCGGCTATTAGCACGCAGGGAGTTGGAATTTGTAGATGATTTCTGTGTGGAAATCGATTGCATTTTGCATTGCTACTATGTTTGGGCAAAGGCCTAGCATAAATCCTCCGCCGCCTGCCCCACAAACCTTCAACCAATATTCGTTACTACTGAGCCCTTCCTGCCAGAAGGGCTTTATCATTTCCGGGATCAGCTGATCGAAATAATCCAATTGGAAAGCTGACACCTTTTGCCAATTTTCGTATAGGGAATCAATGTTGCCACTACAAAATGCCTTAATCAGTTGATGGTTTAGCGGTAGTAAGCTGGATTTGATCTTGCCCAGATAGGAATCTTTTTCGCAGCGTTTAAGAAAGCTATTGACAAGAGGACCAGTTTCTCTAGGAATCTTTGTGTTGAGCAGAAAGATACCGGCATTTCCTTGCTGATAGTCCGGTATTTGTTGCAATTGCAATCCGCTAGTGGAAACGGAGATCGGCGAATTGAGAAAACAAATTAGTGGGTCGAGTCCACTGCTTTTGCCGTGGAAAAAGGACTCCATGATTTCGAACATGGGTCGCAAGTCTTTCCAATTCGAGATCGAATGTTGCTTATAGCGGTCGTATATAGCTGCTACCAGTGCGCCTGAACTTCCCAGGCCATAACCGGTTGGAATGCTGGATTCGAAGAAAATGCCTTCAGAAATTTCCTTTTTTAATGCGGTAATATTTAGGGCTGTGGAAAGCTGATCATTAAGGTACTCAGCGAAGCTGTGCAGGTTCTTATTAGAATTGACTTGCTGCGCATCAGGCTCAATGGCGGCGAACTTCAACTGCCCCGCGTAATTGGCGTATGGTACTGCTAGTGCTCTACTTCCGTGCAATACTGCGTGCTCTCCGAATAGCAATATTTTAGATGGAAAAGTTTTCAACTCTGTGTTTCTGCGTGAATTTGTGTTGGGCCCTGGCCCATATGATCGTGAATGGCATAACGGTCCTGGCAATAGCCAATCAAGTTGCCTTCGATGAAGGAGAGCACCTGATCTTTGATCCGCTGGGGGTAGAGGAGGTGAACGTTTGGCCCGGCATCAAGCGTAAAGGAGATGGGCAGTCCGGTCGCCTTACGATATCGTCGTAGCTTTTCAATAATTGCGAGTGTATTGGGTTTTAACAGTGTGAATGAAGGGCGGCAACTCATCATCAAGCCATGTAAGCCGAGAGCCTCTTCTTCTACAATATCGATAAAGCTTTGCTCATCTCCAGCCTGTAAGGCTTCCAGTAATTCCGTGAGATTGTTTTGCGCTCTTTGGAATCGTTGGGTAGCGAAGGGGTGTTTGTTCATCAGCTGATGACCCATGCTGCTGGATACACTCTTCTGTCCTTTGTCTACGATTAGTATGCTGTCGCAATAGTTCTTGAAGGCATCATGTAGATGGGTGTAGGGAATTGCATAATCATTCGAAGAGTGCGGTGTACGATGGTGCGATCCCCATAGCGCTGCATTGGCATAGATTGACCTGCAGGCGCTGCCAGAACCCAGGCGAGCAAAATGTGATGCTCGTTGATAGAATTCGTGATCGAAGTTGCTTTTGTTTTTAAGCTTATATTCTTGTTCCATTAGACAAAGCGCCAAAGCGCTCATTGCGGAGGCTGAGGAGGCTATGCCAGAGGAATGAGGGAAAGAATTGTCTGAGGCGATATCTAGCTTGAAATCCAAAATGAAGGGCAATTCATCCACAATGCTGTTGATGAATTTCTCGAGACGAAGCTGGAAGTCTGGTTTAGATTGCCCTTCAAATTTAAAGGTGAGCTGAACAGTCTCGGATCGCTGTTCGAGCTCAGTCCACTGTATGCCCGTATTGGTGTGGCTTTGTGAAAGGGTGAAGCTAAGCGACGGATTTTGGGGTAGCTGTCGGCCAAATTTTCCCCAGTACTTCACGAGGGCAATATTTGAGGGGCTGCGCCATGCAGTGCGATTCATGAGCTTGTCTTTAGAGATGGTAACATTTGATTCCAGGGCAAGAAGGTGTGAAATCCTTTTTCGTAGAAATAGTTTTTTGTGGTCTGTTGGTCCAGGTGGGAGCTGGCTAATGCAAAGTCACCACCCCAGGCTCCAAGGGACTTGAGGCTGCCCCAATAATCGCTAAAAAACCGATCCTTTACTCTTTCGAGTTGGAGATTTTCAGCGATGATGCTTTCGTGCTCTTCCATGAGGTTTTCGAAATGGGAGAGGTCTTTGGCGAGCAGCACATTGCGAGTGATGCCGTTTAGTCTCTCAATGACATCGTCATTTTGTTTGCGATTCTTGAGGTAATGCCGAATAGCATCCACAGAACTCTGCTTTCGGCCGAGATGAACGAAGTAGAGTGAATTGGCAAAGGTAGGTTCAAAATTGACTTCTTTTACCTGTGGCTGATCTTGCTGACGCTGATATAAGATTGGTCCGTTGGCGGAGGCACATGCGATATCGTAACCTGATCCACCAAAACTGGCTTCGAGCAGCTTGTAGGGATTGACTTTTGCCAACTGAGCGATATTGTTGATTAATGTAGAGCTACTGCCGAGTCCCCAATTCCTGGGAAAGCTCATGAAGGTAGTGATTTCTGCTCCTTCGAGAATTTGCAGCAGTTTGGGATTAAGCTCCAGCGCAGATCGCAGGATGGTAATTAGTTTATCGGTCGGACCAAAACTGTTGCTTGCCAGACAATCAGGTAGTGCCAGTGACATTTGCAACCAGCAATTGGCCTGGTCGTCGAGACTGTACCATTGTAACTGCTTTTGGTCCACTTTTTTGCTGATCCTGAGAGACTGTCCTCTTGTGACCGGAATTGCCAGTGCTGTGGCTCCATCGAGCACATAGTACTCTCCGGTGAGCAAAAGTTTACCGTGGGAGTAGAATTCTTGCAAAATGATGGGGTTTTAGTACGCGAATTGGCCTTCTCCATCACGAAGTTTGGACAAAAATACCCTCACAGCCGTGAAAGAGATGGTTTTGTCCTGAAAGTACGCAAAAGCTCGGTCCATTTCCGACTGATCAGCCTCCAATTGCAAAAGAATATTGGACAGGTGCATTTTCATATGCCCAAACTGTATGCCTGTTGTAACCAGTGATTTGACGGCAGCGAAGTTTTGAGCGAGTCCTACCGAAGCGATGACGCCCATTAGTTCTTTTGCGCCTGGGTTTCCTAAAAGTTCGAGAGAGCGCTTTGCTAGTGGATGTATTTTTGTGAGTCCTCCGACGGTTCCAATAGCCAATGGCACTTCTAATTCAAAATGCAATATACCGTCTTCAATGTAGGCATTGCTAAGGCTTTGATATTGGCCGTTTCTGCAGGCGTAAGCATGACCACATGCTTCGATGGCGCGAAAATCGTTGCCTGTCGCAATGATTACGGAGTCAATACCATTGAAAATGCCCTTGTTGTGTGTTGTGGCTCTGTAGACATCATTTCGGGCGATTTTCACTGCGCGCACAAATTTGTGGGCAAATTCTTCCGCTTCCATTCCGCCTTTAAACTTTCCGAGCTGCTTGACCGGATAGCTTACCTGACTTTTCACCAGGCATTCGGGCGTGTAATTGGACAGTATTGACATGATGACTTGCACCTCCTTCTGTTCATCGCTGAAGTTGCGGTTTTCTTTCAGCTCCCGTATGAGAGTTTCAGCGAAACCTTCAAGAACAGAGTTAATGAAGTTGGCGCCCATGGCGTCGCAGGTTTCAAAATCGACTTTGATTTGGTAATAGTCAGGTTCGATTTCAGGAAGGTGAAGCAGCTCCACTTTCTTTACTCCTCCGCCTCTACGTTCCATGTTTGACGTGATGTGTTTGACACCATCCAACATGATTTGTTTGAGCTCCTCAAAAAAAGCAAAGAGGTTGAAAGTATCTCCTTGCCAGCAGAAATGAACATTCCCAACTTTAGTTGTAGAAAGTACTGTGGCCCGGAACCCCCCTTTTGAATGCCAGAACTTAGCTCCGCTGGAAGCTGCAGCGACCACGGAGCTTTCTTCGATGACCATTGGCACACAATAAGCTTTATCGTTGATCAGAAAGTTGGGAGCTACACAGTAAGGCAGGTAGAAATTCGTGATAACATTTTCACTGATACCATCGAAAAGCTTCTGCGATTCAATATTGGAATGCCAAAAGCTTCCAAATTCCCGGACAGCATCCAGTGGATTGGAAGTGAAAAAATGCCTGGCCAACCAGGACAGTTTTTCTCGTTTTGATAATTTGGAAAAACCCGAAACGAATTTACCCGTTTTCTGAGCCATGATATAGTCTTTAAAGATAGTGCGTCCACGCTAATTCGATACTCGAGCCTTCAGATCAAGTATCTATCTCCTGGTTTTGTTTATGCTTGTTGTTCGTTAATATGAAGGAATGCTTTTGCCAGTTTCAAACCTTCAATTTGTGAATCCAGGTACTGCCTTAGGGCTTCGTAGGACTCTTTAGCTCTTATTAAAAAGGGGTAACCCTGACCGTAAATAGAGCTGCAATTTAGCATATTCATCAGATAATACCCATCCAAAAAGTCCTTTACCCCTCCGGAGATAATGATCTGCTTGCAAATTGCCGCTTCGCCAAGCCGATCCAACATAGTGTTCACGAAATCAACCATTTGAGTGGCGGAATGACCTAGTGGCGCAATTTGTGGATAGGTGTCCTGAACCTCCTCTTGGCTTCGCAAAAGCTCTACCTTGGCGAAGTTGGTACCACCATGCGCTGCAAAGTCGATAGCAGTAAGGGGAAGACGCAGTAGGGCAGCTATGCTTTCGGGGCCCATTCCCTGCCCAACTTCCTTTACAATAACTGGGAATTCAACTTGATCCAGTAGTTCGGTAATGCTGTCTACAGGTGCTCGTTTGATTCGATCGCCTTCGGGCTGTAACCATTCCTGCAGTGGATTCACATGAATAATCATGCCATCAATCTGTAGTTTTTCGACCAGCTCCTGTAAACGTTCGGTTTCTTTGGATTCCTGTAGCTCTTCTAACTGTGCTATGCCGATATTTCCATAAAAAGGCAGGTGAGGACCAACCACTTTTCTAAAGTCAAAGTCGGCGATACGTTCGTTGGAGTACAACAGGGATCGGCAGGACCCCAATCCCATTCCGATTCCAAATTCTGCACAAGCAAGTGCCAGATTATGATTGATTTTCCTTGCCAGCTCGGTACCTCCTGTCATGCTGGAGATCCATATGGGCGCCTTTAATGTCTTGCCCAGAAAGGAAACAGGTTCCAGCTCATCTTGAGGATGACCGGACAGCATTGGCTCATAGAAGAAGCGCGGATCAGAAAAGCCAATTTGAGATACCCCCGCCAGGCTGATGTGATCTTGTTTTCGATCGGCTGCCGTTGGATCAATATCCTCGCTAATGATGTTGTTTTTCTTCTTGATAACTCTTTGCTTTTGTCGATGAACTCTCTTTAGTTTTGCAAGGATCACAAAAGTAAATGATGGCCTTGGGAATAAAAAACCATGCGGATACTCCTGCTTGATATTATACAATTAGCCTGCTGGCTTGTTCATTTTGCGATTTGGCTCAGAATAGTTTTATCTGTGATTTTGTCGTCATTAGCCAGCAAGAATGCCTTGGATAGGATCAAGGACAGCTGGGCGTCACCGTCAAATGGCAAGAAAACATCGGGAGACTTTTTGCTTTGGTCTGAAACGATGCATAGATATTCATTATTGGGTTCCATGAGAATATTTGTACTGCCAAGGTGTATCTTATAGATTCTTGCTTTGCCTTTGACAACAAGAAAGCGTCCCACAATTTTGCATTTTTCTGCAATCCTGAGTTTGGGTATCAGATTTTGAAGGATTTTTTTTCGCGTTCTAGCAGTTGAGGACAGTTCGCCAAATGAGAAAGACTGCCAGTAATCCTGATGTTCGGTGATGCCTCCGCGATCTTGCCAATTTGGGTCATTTCCAATGCTGGAAACTGCCACCAGTAAATCGATATCTCTCATCAACTCTGAGAAAACCAAAACTGGTACCTCCTCCAGATTCATGGCCTGCATGCTTCGTAGATTGGTGAAACGAATCTGATCTGTCGAAATGAAATGCCATAGGTAATTTGGATCCATATGATCCGTATTATCCACTTCTGTGACCCAGTATTCCGCTTTGATGTTTGCAGCTGGCAACTCAAAACTGATGGCATCGGATTCCCTGTTATCGAAATTGCCCATCATGGAGTAGCGCCAGCCTCTATTTCTGCCCAGGGAGTTGAATTGATGTTGCCGCAAGATGTGGGCAGCCATTCGATTCGAGTAAAAGCCTGTGCTGCGTTCGGCGTTGGTCAATCTGTAGATTTCGCGGTGTGCTTGTTTAATTGGCTGTCTGATTTCCTGTCTTTCGATATAGTCTTGCCATTCCTGAACCTCACTGGCTTTTTTGAAGACCGGATGCCAAAATGTAACTTCGGTTTTCGGGTTGATGCCTTTTATTATTTTCCCTTTTCGATCGACAAAGCCTTTGTCAGAATATATTCCGGAAATGCTCTTTGAACCTCGTCTAAATTCGAGAATCATTTTTCTGGAAATTTGACAAAGTAGTCCGTGATTTAGATAGTACTGTTGAAAAAAGCTGAAAGACCAGCACCGACCGAGGATCAGTTGCCGATCTAAACGTTCCTTTTGTGCCTGAAGGTTCTTCTGAATCGTTGAGGCTCGCTTTTTCAGTTGTTTGATTTCAGGGCGAAGTTTGCTAAGCCGTTTTGATCTGGCCTCGAGTACCCTTTCGCTTTGCTGCTCGACAAACTGCAGTTGAATTTTGTTTGCTTCGCTGAAACTTAGTTCCGCCCTAAAGTCTTTCAATACTTGCGAGAATCTCCCTATTTCCAGTCCAAGTTCGGGTACGGATCGATCCTCAATTTCTAGTTTACTGATTCCCATAATGTCAGCTGCAGCGGTGAGTTGTTTTTCTATGATCCGGGTTACACCATGATTCTTGATTCGCCACTTAAGTCGGGAGAGCTGTGTTAGTCCGGAGAGGCCTTTGGCCTGTCCCAGGGTGTAAATGGCGGCATTTGCTACGGATGCAGCAATAGCCTTTTTGCCAAACATTCGACGGTAGCACTTTTCTGCAAGATCTGCCAAAAGTAGCTGCAGCTGCTCATCTTCGAGATGCTGCGAAGCCCAGATCAAGGCTCTTAAAGACTCCTTGTTTTCAGGGTAGAAAAGGTAAGGCTCCGGGCTATTCTTCCACAAAGGCATATTGGTGGATTGAGTCAGGATTTTGAGGAAGACATCGAGAAATTGTTGTTGCCCGTTTTGCTCAAACAGCTTCTTGCATTTTCGCAGGAATCCCACATTTGGCTTGCTTCTTCCCGCATTTTCGCAGAGTTGCAAGAGTTCGCTCCACAGCAAACGTGTGCTGTTTTTCTGATGCCGCAATAGCTCATTGACAAATTTACCCAGATGGTCCAGTTCAGGCATGTGGTAGCAAATCACATTATTGCCATCCAGGCTCCCTGCCAGTAGTAGCTCGGTTTCCTGCTTGAGCTGCCTGCGCTGTGATGAGGCAGGTGCATTGGCGAGGATTGCACTGTATTTCGACAATGCTTCCCTTAACTGCTGGGTCATGCCTTCGGCTTGAGCCCATGATTTGATTTTTTGGAAGATATCGTTCCCTAATCCAAGATTTATTTGGCTTGCTTCTGCACGCAGGGCTATCGTGAGAATTCTTAAGAGGCTTTTTTCGGATTCTACATGCCACTGGATTAGGCAATGGGCAAGCAGGGATCGCAATGGCTTTTGATGCTCGAAAAAGGATATTTCCATCCAAACAGCGCGGATCAAAAGGCATTCAAGTATTGACTCAATTGATGGTTCCTTGCTGCCGCTGATTTTTTGAATGATAGATAGCTCCCGATTTGCGATGCTGTGTCTGATTTGTTTTTGCTCACAGAGGAGCAAAAACTCATTGATAAGGACATGTGCGGCATTCAGCGGATCTGATTTGAGCAATGGAAAGTGGTCGACAGATTTACCCGGCCTTCGAGCAAATTTCCACTCAGGAAACAAGCTTCTAAGTTTTTCTATCGGATTGAAAGTGCCCAGCAACTTTTGTAGCTGCACTTGCAATTTCCTTTGTTGCCTTTGCGGATAATAATCTGGAGCCTTCTCAAGAGTTGCCAATAGTTTGAAAAGCACCTCTTTAAGGTTTCCATGAAGCGGTTCCTGCGCTGCATGCCTACTGGCGAGATCGAGGATTCTTTCGAAGTTCAGTTCAGCCTGTCTACTGAGTGAGGATGTCAAAATGGCGTCTATTAGTCCGGCCAGATCGTTGGCACTTAGGGGTAAACCAGCATCCAGCAGGTCCTCATAGAGTTCCCGGAAGAAGTGGATGAAGCATATGATCTTTTTGCTTCGCTTTTGTTGAAGTTGAAAGATAAGTCTTTCCTGGCAGGCATGTAGGAGTCGAATTCGAGATGATTCTAAATTGTTGACGAATGGCTCATAGGCCTCGATGTCTTTTCTGTAGTAGACTTTTAGCTCTTTTGGCCGAAAGCACTTTTCGAGATACTTAGTCAGCATCTGATGCTCTGCCTGTAGGTAATGTAGATGTGAAATGTGGAAATTGTCCATCAAGCCTAAAATAGCACCTAATCTTCGTACTTTTTTGCCGTATTCAATCGTATGTTCAAGGCCAGAGAAAGTCTAAAAGGAGTATGGCCGAGTGGATCGTTATTCAATTGAGCTTCGTAAGCAGCCTGCGCCTGTAGTTTGACTTGAGGGGTTCCTGCTCGCAGGGTAAGAGCGGGCTCCAGCATCAGGTATGCCCGGTTGTCAATTCCTCTCAGCAGCTCTCCTTTTCGTTCCTCGGCGGAGAAGTTTGTGTGCGATAATTGCGCAAATGACATGCTTGTAAATCTGGTGGAAAAGGCCAACTCGTAGGATCGTCTTCGGATACCAAAACATGGCTGTAGGAAAACCCGATTCAGGTCGCTGTTCAGAATTTTTTGAGCAGCCGAAAAATCTCCCTCATATTCAAGTTTTCCGAGGCCCACACCAGCATAAAATTCGAAAACCAATTGGCTTCCACCTCCTTGTTTGAAGTAGCCTGCTGCAAGCTCTCCATAGCGAGTTATGGACCGTCGACGAAACTCGTTGATCAAGCCTGGCTCCGTGCCAAAGCTATCGTAGAGGCTGTCGAGATCCCAGCTGTGATTTCGGTATTGGCCATTTGCCAGGAGGCCGATTTGATCGGATACTGCATAAGCACATTGCAGATCCTTCGGACCTAGGTTAAACACGAGATCTCCTTTTGCTTGTAGCAAGGGCACCTGCTGCATGTTGCTTTGATAGTAAGCATTGCAGGAGCTGCATACTACCAGCAGTATTGCGATGCTTACTTGAACAAGAAGTCTGACTGCATTTTGCATCACTGTCTATCCCATTCCTTAAGAAAATGTTGTACTACTGTAACGAGGGCGTTTATTCCATCTGGATTCAGATTCTCCAATGTATCGAGACGAGTGTGATAGTGAGGATCGAGCTTATCAGTACTCATGCCAATGATGCTCACTGAAGGTATGGCGTGTCGACGGAATGGAGCGGCATCAGTACCACCCACCATTAAGTTGATGATCTTGCAAGGCACTGAACAATCCGCAAAAGCCTTTTTCATTTGGCTAACCAAATCCTGTGGGTAGCTAACGCGAGTGGTTACCTCTCCTTCAAGAATGGTGAGCTGCGATCGTTCCCGGATTGTATCGAAGTTGAGTACTATAGTATTCTCCGCTTTGAGTCCTTCGCTAAAAGCATTGGCAAAAGCAAAGGAACCACGAAGGCCACACTCTTCGCTTCCGAAGCTCACAATCTTGATACGAGTGTTTTGAAGCAGCGAATGTCCTTGCTGTTGATCTTTTGACAGATTTCTGCCTGTTTGAAGAGCTACTGCTAGTCCACTGAGATTATCGATGGCTCCATCAACTACTAGCTTGCCTCGCATGTCAACGAAGACAATGGTGGCCGGAGACAACAATACAAGACCGCCATAAAGGTAGTTGGTGTAGGCCCCCAAATAGGAGGGGAGCAGAAATAGCAACAAGAAAATCAGCGGCTGTAAAAATAGTAATATGCCACTGAGCAAAGTCAATTTTGCTCCAAACTGCTTGAGTCGATACCACCATTTGAATTCTCTGACGGAGTCCATGTGCCCAGAGAGAATGACTGTTTTTTTTGCTGGAGACTGTGGCTCCAGGGTGCCCACAATATTCAATGACTTTTTCTTCGGGAAAAGAAAGTCCAACCAGTTGCGAAAGGTGAGGAAATGCCCCCAAAATAGAATGAAGTTGAGGAAACCAAGCAGGGCTGCGAGTAAGGGGTTGAACCAGAACAATAGGTAGTTGAGGTAGAAGAAAAGAAAGAAAAGTTTAAGGGAGCCAAACTTTGCTGTCAGTTGAGCCTCAAAATGCTGCACTTCTACTGTATCGCAGAAATCTTCAAGCAGCTGCTTGAAATACAATTGGGCATTTCGCTCCTCGGGACTTCCGGCAAGCCGGCCTCCGAACTTCTGCACGATTTCATCAATAAATTTCAGCATATGAAGAATTGCCTACGAAGATATGAAAGATAGTTGATACCCGGTTTCTACATTTTGTCAGCAAACGGCTAGCTTATCGTTGCCAGGGAAATTAACTTTATCTTCGTAATAGCAAGTTTATCAGCCAACTACAATCGAACACAAGCATGAAGCAAGCATATCTTGGTTTTATCGTCTTCATATTGATCGGCACACTCTCTTCCAGTGCTCAAAAGGTTAATTACAACAAATCCGAAAGACAGCAAATTCCTTTGGCAGGAACTGTGAACCTCTCTGAAATCAAAGAGGATTTTGCGCCGGTGGTGAATCGACTAGAGATGCCTCATCCCAATACTAATCGGGCTAAATTGAATGAACTCAAAGTGCAAGCCAAGCGGTGGTTCGATGAGAATCGTAGCGGACAATCCCAAAAAGTGCAGGGTGCAAAGACGTCCTCGGTTGAGGTGCCTAGTGTAATCAAGGACTTTAAGGGAAATCCGTACAGTGGAGTGCCTTGCGACAATAGTATGGCGATTTCGGATGAGGGGCTGCTGCTCTCCGTTATTAATTCCACCATATTTGTGTACGACGTGGAAGCTGATGAGGAGCTTGCCCTGGTTTCGCTGGGTGCCTTTATTCAGGAAGAAGAGACCATTTCTACCCGAAAGTATGATCCTGTGGTACTTTATGACCATGACAAAGATAGATTTGCCATGGTTTTCTTGAGTGGTGTTGAACATCAAGAGAGTGAAATAATTGTTGCCTTTTCGGCATCAAACGACCCTAGTACCAACTGGTTCAAATACGTACTATCGGGAAATCCGTTGGACAACGATACCTGGTCTGACTTTCCCCATATTGCGGTGAATGAACGAGAATTTTTCATTGCTGTCAATACCTATTTTAACGGCTCTTCTAACAATAGTGGATACTATGAATCCACGCTATGGCAAATCGGGAAGCAGACTGCATTCCTTGGTCTTGATCTTGAAGCAGACTACTACACAGGGATCACATTTGATGATCGTCCAGTTTACAACCTGACTCCAATTGGTGGCGCTTATCAACATTATGGCGATAACATGTATATCCTCTCTAACTGGGGCTTTGATTTTCCGGATGATGGTATTGATGGTTTAAAAAACGACAGTATTCTGATTCTTCAGGTGACGGATGATCTGTGGAACGATGATCGGGAAATTACAATTGATGTGGTTCGCAGTGATTTAGAGTACTTTATTCCAGTGCTGGGGATGCAACCGGGCTCAAATACCTTTGATACTAATGATGCAAAAGTACTTGGTGGTTTTTACCATGAAGAGGACGATTACATTGAGTTTGTGCTCAATTCAAGTGATCTTCATGAGGGCGGTACTGGCTTTGCATCAATATATCATGGAGTGATCAACAACGTAACAACTGAACCAGAATGCACTGGCCATATGATCACACATCCAGAATTGTCCCTTGCATTTCCTAATATTGCGTACACTGGAAATGGACCAGGAGACAGACAGTCTATCATTGGTTTCAACCACTCGGGAGATGAAGACTTTCCTGGATGCTCGGCTGTAATGTATCAGCATGGAGAATACTCAGATGTGCTGATGGTTAAGGAGGGGGAAAGTTATGTAAACCAAATTGGGGGACCCCTGGAGCGATGGGGAGATTATTCGGGAATTCAAAGGCGATTCAGCAATCCAGGCGAAGTATGGATGAGCGGATATTATGGAGCTTCCGGGACACCCTTATCACCAAACAGAAATGAAACCTGGATTATTGGGCTGCAATCGACTGCTGAGCCAGTGCCAGTCCAAATAGAGTCATCAGAGCTTGAAGGGCTGTCTGCCTCCAGAATATTTCCGAATCCTGCCTGGGAAATGGCGCACTACGAATTTTCTGTGATTGAGCCGATGCTCGTGACTTTCTCAGTTTTCGACATAAGCGGTCAGCTGATTAAGAAGGTCTATCATAGCCGCTGCGAAACCGGGAAACACAGCTTCAGCTTCAATACTGCTGCACTAGCTCCTGGCCAATATTTGTTGGTAGGAGATGGCCCCGCTGGAAAGGTATTGGAAGAGCAATTTATGGTAAAGTAACGAATGCTCACAGATCAAGAACCTTCAGGACAATCCTGGACGAAATGGCTCTTAGCGGCCAATTTTCTATGGATTTTGGCCGTACCGCTGTTCTTTTCTAAACTTTTGATAGACACCTCTATCATTCACCGCTGGTGGATGGTGGTGAGCACTACGTCTTTGTTGCTTCTATGCCTGCTTTGCCTAAAGCAGAAAGAAAGCCGATTACCGAAGCTGTTTATCGGCTTGATCGCTGCTGTTTCAGGTAGTATGCTGCTTTCCACCTTCGTAAATGGACCTTGGTTAAAGCTCTGGCCTGACCTCAGTCTATTCTGCCAATTCCTGATCTTCTTCCTTATTGCTTTTCAGCTACTTGAGTCCTGGGGTGATGATTACTGGTTGCGGCTGTCGGCCAATGGTGTTTGCTTGATTGGCAGCCTGGTCGCTGCCATCGGTGTTGCTCAGGCTCATGGCTTCAATCCTATCGAATTGCCAGTTGTGAGGCTTCCCGGTTCTACATTGGCAGACAGGCCATTTGCTGCGGAATATGTCGCGGCAATTTTTCCCTGGTTCGGCCTGGCCTGGTATCAGAATAAAGGTCTGCTGAAGAAATTGCTATGTCTGCTTAGTATTTGCCTGTTGCTTTACTACCTACTGCTATTGAGAGGGAGGGCAGGATATGTCGCGGTGTTTTTAGGCGCACTATTTTATCTGATCTTTTGGCTGCCCAAATACCTGAAACGCTTCAAATGGAGAGAGTTTGCTCTAGTACTGGTGATTGCTATCCCGGTGCTGTTTGGTATCTTGTTTCTCGCTAGCAGGGAGTATCCCCAATTTCAACGACCCAGCTTTACCGCGACCCTGGCCAAGCTCTTAGATACCCAAAATTCTCGTGTTACCTATTGGAAAACCAGTGTAAGGATGATTAGTCAACGGCCAGTATGGGGTTATGGACCGATGTCCTGGTCTTCACAAAATGCCTACTTCAATCCAGAAAAGTTTTACGACGAGCATGTCAACTACATGCACCTAAACCCCCATAATGACTTTATCGAGCATTGGTGCGAGAATGGCTTGCCCGGCCTGTTGTCATATCTGGCGTTTGTACTAATCCCCATTGGGTTGCTACTTTCAGCAGCTCGCAAGGACCAGCGGTATCTGTTTATTGCCACCTCTGCCTTTTGCATCCTAATTGCGAGTAATTTTTCCTTTACCAAGGACCGAACTGCACCAATGA
The DNA here is from genome assembly GCA_020629005.1 of Chitinophagales bacterium. Lineage (GTDB taxonomy): Bacteria > Bacteroidota > Bacteroidia > Chitinophagales > UBA2359 > JAHDDV01. Next base: position 4,882 of record JAHDEE010000110.1, on the reverse strand, counting down.
TTATTGCTATGCTCAATTTAGCTGTAGCTGCTCAAGTGTATCTAAAAATGCGGCCACAAAATATCATCACAGTATCTTCTAAGAAACTCAATGCCTCGCTGTTTCTGATTGCTCTAGGACTGCTTTTTTACACTACCATTCGTATGCAGTCCGAACAGCATTACGTCAAGGCGATTTCGCACAAATTTAAGGGTCAGTATACTGAACTCAACAAAGAAATGGGCCAGATCAATGACCAAATTTACCCTTTGGATCCCAATGAAATACCTATACAATATTACTTTGGAGTTGGCTTGTTTAATGAAGGAAAGTACAAAAAGGCCTTATTGGCCACTGAGGAGGCATTAGAACTCCAGCCAAACCTGCCTACATTGCAACAGAATTACGCCGCTTCTTTGTTTAAAATGGGCCTTCTGGAGGAAGCAGCCGGCTATTTTGAGGAGATGAAGCAGCGATTCCCTAATTATTTCGCGCCACAATTGAATCTTGTCGCCGTCAATACAGAGTTGGGCAACTATAAAGCCGCTGTTGGCGTATTACATTCCATCGAACGAACGTTTTACAACTATACCCAAGAGGAAAGCGTCTTCCATGAGTACTCGAAGAGTTATTCCTTTATCACCCATGTTCGAGACAACCCTATTTACCTAAAAATGAAATCATACTATGCCAAAGAATACCCCAACCTCTTCTTCTCAAAAGGCCTCTTCAAATACCGAAAGAGTCCAACCGTCTTTCTCTACAAGAATGGATACAAGCTCAAGATTGAGACTGCTGGCGAGTTTGCTCGTCAAGGATTCGCCTTCGAAGATGTTATCGAAATCCCGGAAGAAGTAAGCTTTCCCGACTTCCGAGCAGCTAATTAGCTCAATTTGTGCTTTCTCCTTTGCATTAGTATGCAAAGGATTTTGTAATTGAGCTTGATTCAGAATAAATTTGTCCGACCTTACATCAAAAGAAAACCATGAAACACATCCTACATTTTGCCCTTGCCCTATTCGTTTGCCTAAGCTTTAATAGTCTATCCGCTCAGGATCTGAGTGTTGATCCTGATACAGGCGAAAAGGGAAGCCTCTTTCCAGTAACCATCACCGGTGATGGTACCGACTGGCAGATGGCCCCATACTCCTATTTTTACGTAAACATTTCCGGTCTCGGAATGACTTTGGATGATTCTGTGATAGATCCGGATGGCACTATCCGCAGTACAGCCAATATCATGAATGATGCGTCAGCCGGTCCCAGAGATATTGAGGTAGCCTATTACAACGGTTATGAATGGAGCCAGGCTTCGCGGCTTGAAGCCTTCCAGGTGCTAGAATCTTCGATAGCCTCTGTCATGCCAGATCAATGGGCTCGTGGTACGGTCACTACCATTGAGATCACAGGTCAAAACACGAATTGGACCGATGAGGATGCCTTTATTGATACCTACTGTACCGATGAAACGAATATCATTTTCAACAACATTGTTGTTGTTGATGACAACACCATTACGGCAGACGTTAGCGTAGACTCACAGACAGATTTGGGTCCGCAGGATCTTTCGGTCTACTATCTACTCAATGGAATTTCTGGTGGTGGAAGAATAGATGCATTGCCTCTAGGAGTTGAAATCATCCAGGGAGTTGCTGTAGAAGAGCTGAGGGAAAGCAATCTTAACATCAGCATCTCTCCAAATCCTTTTGTGAAGCAGTTGGATATTCGCTACCATTTGCAGGAAGGTGCAAAAGTAAGCATTGAACTATTCGACTTTGCAGGCAAACAAATTGCTACGATTCTGGAAGCCGATCAGGCACCGGGACCACACGCCACTCAGTTTGTTGCAGACTCACAAGACTTTGAGTCTGGAATGTACATTCTGAAGGTAACTGTAGATGGCGATACCTTTGCCAGATCAGTGATCAATTTAAAATAAAACTAGCGATTCAGGTCTTGGCGGATGCTGAGACCTGAATCTGATTTCTCTCCTCTGAATCACCAACATACCTCAACTTCTGTTTTCGGATTGCTGGCGCGAAACGGCATTTCCCAGGATTTCTTCTGCTTGCTCAATTTGCTCCAATTTTCCCTGTGCAAATTTAGAAGTCTAAATTAATAGTGCTTTCTTACTCCGTCTGAATAGCATTTGCTTGTTCAGCGTTTATACTCTCAGTAGATTAGAAAGCAGATGCAGATTGCAGATTTGTATAAGTTGTTTCGCGAAAACAACACAGTTAGCACCGATAGCCGACAGGTGCAAGGTGGGGAACTCTATTTTTCCCTTAAAGGAGAACGATTTAACGGCAATGCCTATGCTTCTGCGGCGCTTGAGCAAGGGGCGGCATACGCAATTATAGACGAAGAGGCTTACCAGACTGATGATCCAAGACTAATTCTTGTGGAGGATGGCTTGGCATGCCTGCAGGATCTTGCCACCTATCATCGCAAGGCGCTAAATGTACCCATCTTTGCCATCACGGGTTCCAATGGTAAGACCACTACCAAGGAGCTGCTTCATGCCGTATTGTCGACCACCTACCAAACGCAGGCTACGGTCGGCAATCTTAATAACCATATAGGAGTGCCACTCACCCTGCTTCGCGTCCGCAAGGATACCCAGCTAGCCATTGTCGAAATGGGCGCAAATCATCCCATAGAAATTAACCAGTTGTGCAAATATGCCCTGCCGAATTTTGGCCTTATTACCAATATAGGCAAGGCACACCTGGAAGGCTTTGGTAGCCTAGAAGGAGTGATGAATGCCAAAGGTGAACTGTTTGAGTTTCTGGAGCACAGTGGAGGCAAATTATTTGTTAATAGCAATGACGAACGAGTGTCCAGGTTGGCATATTGGGCGCAGTCGGTCTGGTCTTATGGTTCTGAAAAGCACACCAAAACCCATGTAGAAAGCCTGGGGGCGGAGCCATACCTCTCCGTTCGTTGGTATCCAAAAAAAGACAAAAAGACCGGAGAAGAGCGCCCTGCCATGACCATCAACAGTAAGCTGGTGGGCGAATACAACCTCGACAATATTATTGCTGCGATTGCAGTGGGCGATTTCTTTAGTGTGCCCGCCGAGCAAATTAAGCAGGGCATTGAATCCTATGTACCTGCCAATAAACGCTCCGAAGTATTGAATGCAAAGGGGAATCGATTCATCGTAGACTGCTATAATGCAAACCCCAGCAGCATGAAAGCGGCGATCAATAATTTTGCAAAATTGAAGGGCGAAAGAAAGCTACTGATTCTTGGTGATATGCTTGAACTTGGAGACGATTCTGCGGCCGAACATAAGGGCATTATTGATCTCGTGACCAAGCACAACTTTAATCGCGTTTGCTATGTAGGTGAGCAGTTTGGGAAGGTGATGACAAACAGGGATTCTCAAGAGTGGTATGCAAACGTGCAAGCTTTGAAGCCCATGCTTGATTGGACAGAAATCAGTGAGCATCAAATATTGGTAAAGGGTTCCAGGGGCATTGCGCTTGAAAGAGTTTTGCCGGCTGATGACGAGGCACATCCGGAACAGTAGAGCGATGTAAGCTTGCGCGCTAAGGCTAGCAAGTTAGAAACTAACCTACACTGCTATTGATCAAATTTAGATTTATTTTTTTTGAAGCGCAGCTAATACCGGCGCGTTGGCGGCTTGCCCGTCTTCCACTATTATTCGCTACCCATCAGCTTGTTCCGCCACACTGCCTGCCGTCTCGCCTTGAGGGCGAGCCAGCATGCAGCGGGCTCCACTGGCGCTGCTGGGCAGCTCATAGCCGTTTCAGCCGGGGCTATTTTGCACTGGAGGTCCGGCGAGTTGCTGGTTAAGAATTTCCTTACATTTGAGGCAACACTAAACGGTAGCGGCTAAAAGGCGATCAAGATCTACCGAGCAAGTGATTTTTTCAAAAGAGCAGAAAACAGGCAAATGAAAATTAGTGATTCAAAAGTATTAGTGACAGGCGGGAGTTTGGGTATTGGCAAGGCCACTGCCAGGATGTTGGTGGAGCAAGGAGCCAGGGTAGTCATCACAGGAAGAGGAGAGGAGCGCTTAAAGGCTGCGGCAGCAGAAATAGGCGCCATTCCTTTGGTGTTTGACATCTCGGATTTGGAGCAGATTCCTGCTAAGGCGACCGAATGTTTGGAGCTGCTGGGAGGCAGCATAGATGTCTTGGTTAACAATGCCGGAATCGGTGATTTCCCAATTTTGGGGGAGATTACTGCTGAGCATTTCGATAAGGTTTTTCGTACCAATGTATATGGTCTTGCATTGCTGACACAGGAAATGGTGAAGCCGATGAAAGCCCAGCAGTCTGGCACCATCATCAATATTGGTTCGACTGCCAGTTTGAAGGGCTTCGCACGAGGCAGCGTCTATTCTGCATCAAAATTCGCTGTGCGCTCCATGACACAATGTTGGCAAGGGGAATTGCGCAGGGATAATATTCGTGTTTGTTTGGTAAATCCCAGCGAGGTGACTACTGCTTTCAATAGCGGTGATCGAAAGGAAAGGGAGGCTGTAAGCAACAAGCTGGATGGGGACGACATTGCCCACAGTATACTGGCCGTCATAAGTATGGAGGACAAAGGCTTTATTCCGGAATTGACGGTGTGGGCTACGAATCCATTTTAACTGGGTTGAAGTAGGCAACAAGTCACTAGTGCTACGCAAACGAAGTCCGCACCACCTTTAAGGGCTTCTATTTCTGTCATCCTTCGTTGCTCGTCAGTCACGTAGCTACGGCTATGCTCCCTCCTCGCGCCTCGTCTGACAAAAAGATAAGCTCCTTAAAGGTGTCACGAACTTTGTTTACGCAGCACAAGTTGGATTTAAGTGGCGGTTTTTAGTTTGTGTGCGAAGGAGAGACAGTGCAAAATAGCCCCGGGCGTAGTGGTATGAGGTGCCCGG
>JAHDEE010000419.1 GCA_020629005.1 Chitinophagales bacterium | reverse complement strand
GCCAGAAACAAGGACTGTGGGCTATGCTATGAATGGATAGACATTTCGTTATTCCGCCAGCTACACCAGAAGTAAATGGAGCATCCCTTGCTGAAGGACGACAGTAAGTCAAAATTAAGTGTTGCAATAGGGTAACACTATGCATGATAATGGCACAAAGAGTTACAAGATATCTTATTCTTCTCTGGCTGTACTAATACCAGTATAGCATCGAGAATAATCAATAATTATCAGTTATGCATAGCACGTTTAGATCCCAATGCACAATTTACTGGATTAGTCTTTTCTCCCTGTTGTTGCTGTCTCTGACAAATATGCAGGCTCAGGTTACCACAACTATTCTAGAACAAAGTTTTGACCTAGGGTCTTCCTTCGGGGACAAAGATGTTCACGCGATTGAGGTCGAAGTGCCCGGTCAAATAGATATCGAAGTTGATTGGACTGGGGATGCAACTGAGCTTGCGCTCATTCTAAATGGCCCTGGCCAGATAGGTTATTACAATCGAAGAGATGGGGCCGGCCCCTTGAGAATTTCTTTCAATGTTACCTCTGCTTTGATTTCGAAAGGTAGCACATGGACTATCTCAATCTGTAACTTTAGTGGTAGTGGTTTTGCAAGAGGAATGCTTAAGGTAAGATATCCTTTAAAATTAAGAAGGCTTGATATAACTTTACCAGTTCTCAGCCACGAACGGCCAAAAGTTCATGGCAGTTCACCTTCGAGCACAACTGCAACTGCTCCACAAATTTCATCTAGTCAAGGAGGTAAAGTCCAAAGGTCAATTTCAGACAATGGCACTGTGGAAATACGATATCCTGATGGGACTATCAGACGAGTTTATTCCTGTGGGTCTAGCATCACAAGACCTGATGGCACTTTTATCCCAGCCCCCAAATGTCTGCAAGTTCAACCGACTACTCCACCCTTTCTTCCGGCAGACAATAGTATTATTGAATGGCTAGATAGGCAAGCAGACAGGCTTCTTCTTATGATAAAAATGCTGCTAGATTTTGATCAAGCTTCTATTGACAATTTCCTTAATAAAGAGGGAAATTTCACAATGAACATTTATGAAAAAATAAACCTACGATCGTCCTACATTGACAGGCTGCTTTCCACTCTTTAGACTCCATTGGGTTCTCAAAGCAACAAAATTAACGGCATGAGATTGTTAACAAGCATTGCATTGCTCATATCGATCACTATAGTTTTTAGCATTGGCTTATCAGCCGATCAAGAAAACTTAAATGATATCACTGCAAAACAGATAGAAGATCAAAAACAATTCTTTGAGCGTTTCACTGAAGCTCAAATCTCTGGCGACTCGGTAGAAGGATCACGATTTTCACAAATAGGCCAGACTCCGTCCGATTTTGATTCTCTTACAAGAGCGAGATACCTTGAATCATATCAAGAATACTATAAGTATCGTGTTACCGGGTTTCAACACAGACAGAAAGTCTTTAAATGGCAGCTCACTTCTTCCAAAATAATATTTACTGTTGTGGTTTTGTTAGTGCTGATGGGAATCATCTTTTCTGGATTGCAATTTAGGAAAGGCAGTATTGAAAGTAAGACAGAGCTCGAGGTTTCAAAAATGGGACTTAAGGTAAGCTCTTCGATATTAGGGGTGATCGTTCTAGTAATTTCGCTCTTGTTTTTCTATCTGTATCTGGTACATATTTACCCGATTCAAGAGATATTTTGAACCCGCCCAGACCCACATCATATATGATGTAAGCATCCGCTCAATTCTGGGCACAAAACTTCGGGGATTTACACGAATGCTAATGCTGATCTTACCAGCTTTATGCGCTCTGCTGCTAGCACCAAGTCTTCCTTAACCTTCTTCTTCCGCTTAGGATTTACTAGCATTTTACTTTCCAAAACACAGCAACTCACAATTTGTATTTCGCCATCCTATATCGAGCCTGCTCATAGCGACTCTGCTGCCCTTTGATCCGTATGTTTATCTTCAAGGTCCCTATAGTAGCACCAGCGACTACACCTGGAGCAATTCCTACAATCCCCCCTACAATGCTGGTGAAATATTTGGGAAAACAGACATCCTGATTGTCTCTGCAATTGTCGTTCCCTGCAAGATAACCCAGACTAGCTCCCAGAGCCACCCCAGTAAAGAGCCCGATGATCATGCCTTTTGCTGGGGCGTTCTTTTTTCTAAATTGACATTGTCGAATGTCTCCAATGGCGATTTTCGCTTCTTGCCCTCCCTTAAAATCTGAGAGCAGAATAGACTCATCCAACAGGTCTTTGAGAAAGGCCTTCTCCACGGTTCCATCATTCTTCTTCACCCATATTTCGTGCGATTTAGTCAGTCGCTTTAGTTCCGATTTTTGCTGAGCCATTGCCTCTAAACCTATCAAAAGCTGGAAACAGCAGATGAGCAGAAAGATTCTAAGAATACTATGCATGTCAATAGGAAAACATTTGTTTGACGTGAAGATAGTAGAAGTCATTGGATTATTGCGGTAGGGCATGTTTGCTTGTCATTCGACTTGCATAGCTATTGGAAGATTTACAAGCTATATATGCTATGCATTTCTATGGACAAGCAACTGCTGAATGATCAAATCAAGTCCGTTTTGCAAACTAACTTGATCCATACTCGCTGACACGCCTGTTTACCTTTTTTGAAATTTTCGTGTTATAGGTAGAAGCTATTTACTACAGCAATTACTGTCACCAAAACCCTATTTATGAGCGCCCCGTTTATCCCTATTTCCGAAGCGGACTTTATCAAGAAGTACATGAAAGAAAACCCAGAAAGAAATGAGCAAGAATTTAGAAACGCACTGGCAGCAGCTTTAGAGCAGTTCAGCACGGGTGAGCCATGTGAATGTGGCAATGAGATATGGGTGCTCGGTTCTGCGGCTACAAGTCCGAACTGCTACCAATGCATCACCGGCAACAAAAGCCCTTCGGGAGATTTTGAGCTAGATGAGGTTCTGGAGCACAAGAAACGTAGAACAGGAAGGCATATTGACCTAATGAACCCAATGGAGATCAGTGGCTGGTTTGATGATGCTGGTTATGAACTGGACCCTGCGGAGACGACGCCTGCTTTGTGCTATATGTGCGTGCATCATCGGACCAATAATGCTGATTTGGCGACGAGTTGTGCCTTGAAGCGTTTGGATCAGGTCTTGCGACCGGTGGAGTTTCGGTGTGGGGATTTTCGAGGGTATT
>JAHDEE010000418.1 GCA_020629005.1 Chitinophagales bacterium | reverse complement strand
TTACCAGATGGTAGAAAACATTTTCAGGCAGGCACCTTTCCGATTTCCAACCCAGTTAGTTTCAGATGCTGCCCGCTCCCCATGAGCCACATACAATCTGTCTCTAAAAGAGGATTCGCTTTTGATTTGAGTAATTCAATTGTGCGCCCCACAAGCACAATCCCCAAATTCAATCGTAGAGACGCACTGCGTGCGTCTCCAGGGGAACGGCCTTTCCATTTACCCTTATCCACCGTTCATATCAGATGCTGCCTGCTCCCCACAAGCCACATTCAATGTATGATATTCGCCGCTGGCAGACAGGCATTCAAATTGCTAATATTCGCAGGAACAATAGAGTTGTTTACCAGATCGATGGTTCCGTTGAAGCTGGTACCAAGTCCGCAAAGTGACGATGGATCGACAATGGCATTGTGACCCAGGTCGAGTAATTCTAAATCTACTAAGCCCGCCAAAGGGCTGGGGTCCGAAATATTATTCGTTCTCAACTTTAGCTCCGTCAGGCTGAGCAGCCCGGAGAGGGCACTGGTATTGCTGATTTGGTTTTGATTGAGATTAAGGATATCTATGCTGCCGAGGTTGGCCAGAGGCGACAGATTGCTAAGTTGATTACCCTTTAGGATCAGCACTTCAACATTGCTCAGATCAGCCAGGCCGCTGATGTCGGTCAGTTCATTGTCGAGTAGCGATAGGTAGATCATATTGTCCAGGCCATCCAGATCGGGAATCACCTCTATGGGGTTATAATCTAGATAGCATTCTTGTAGGCTAGTCATTCCCGTGAGCGGAGAGATGTCTGTAATCAGATTACCGGAAGCGTCCAGCCATATAAGATTACTCAGTCCGCTTAGCGGGGAGATGTCTTCGATCTGGTTGTAGTGGATGTTGAGATGGCGCAGATTGACCAGACTGCCGATCACCTCAATATCTACAACAGCATTTAGCGGCATCACCAGTGATTCCAGATTGAGCAGTAGGTCCAGAGCAGAGATATCCACAATCACATTGTTGTCTAGTGTCAACTCCCGAAGTTCAGTTAGTGCGCCTATGCTTGTAATATCCGTGATGAAGTTTGTCGTGAGATCAAGAACTTGCAAACTTGTAAAGTATTCAATTCCCTGTATATCATAAATTTCTTTAAAGGTAAGTGATAGAGAGGTGATGTCTTTCACATCGCCATAAGTAATGTCTCCGCTCGGTATGCCAAGGAAGGCTCTAAGTGCTGCTATAAAGTTTTCATCGACAAAAGGAATCACAAAGGAGTCATCAATCTCCGTTTCTTCTGAATCACAGAGATCGAACTCAAGTTCAAAAACCACCGTCTCATCTACAGACAGGACTGCCGACTTAGTGGTGACACCGCTGCTTTCCCACAGTTGAAGTTCAATTGGAATTTGACCATTAAAGTCAGGATCACAAATGATAAATGAGCTAAGAAAGAAACCATCTTCGACAACAAAGGGAAGATAGATCTCGGGTGTATCGAGGCCCGTGCTGGTGACTATGCCAAACACATCTGCGACCGGAACTGTTTCTCCTGCCTCGGTGCAAGTGTTGAGGGTGCCATCTATCACCTTTGTGCGTGCTCCCGCACTAGACATGTCAACGCTAATAGTTTCGAAATCGGGCTCGGTGCTAATCGTATTAGCAAATAGATTGTCGCATATCTCATATATAATTGTCACCACGGAAGGCAGGCCTACTAATCGGGCATCTCCCGATGCATTCGTTTGAAATTCACCGATTGGCTGATTATCATGAAAAATAGCCATATGATGATTACTCAATGCGAAAGAAGTCTCCAAATCGAGAAAGGTGAGCGTTATCTCATTTTCCTCAATGCCACCGCCCCCACCAGTAAGGATGTCGATGTTCCAGTAGGAAAAGTGATTGGCATAGGCGAGATATTTATCGCCGGATTTCGTGGCAGTGCCAGACTCAATCCAAAGTCCATAGGTCTCATTGAAGTGCCAGAAAGGTGCGGTGGACGGTGCATCTGCGGCAGCAGGTAGTTCCACACTTACCTCCTGTCCAGCAGCTATCTGAACCTCATTTCCAGAGGCGTCCCTAAGTTCCACACCCATCATCCCATAACTATACAATGCCCCAAGACTAGCAGATGACTCCTCCAGCCCTACTAGCATTCCAGGCATCACAGCCGCAAGATCATCGGCAGTCGGATCGATGTACCTGCCATACACTTGCACAATTCCCGAATACGGCTCCCCATCAGGATAGGAAATACTATTCGCCGGAAAGCTGAGCTGGATTTGTGCATCTATAGTCAGCACAGCTCCAACCATAGCATTAAAATTCTGCGGCACAGGTTCTTTCAAGAGCGTCACCCGCAAGTTGTTCACCCCATCCGGATTTGGTCTGAAAGTCTTAAAGGCATCCAGGTAGCCGGCCTGTTTGGCTGTGAGGGTAGCATATCGGCTATTGAGACTTAGGTCCCCCATCAGGAAACGGCCCTCAGCATCACTGACGGCATTTTGACCGCCAGCGCCAAGCGCCACTCCCTGCATCGGGTTTCCGTTTTCATCCACTACGATGCCGAATACATTGGCGGTGACTAGCTCCGTTGTCATCACAGCCGCAAACTTTTCATTTTCCTCAGCAATGATATCGCCTGGCTGTGAAGAATTGTCCGGACCGCCTGTATCGATCGGATCTTCATCCTTTTTGCAAGCGCAAACGATGAGCAATAGCGAAAGCAATAATGCCAGGAGTTTGGGGTAGGTTTTCATAATACGCGATTTGATTTCAGCTACACTAATTCCTTGTACATCTAAATATAGCCAAAATTGACGGAGAAAAATATTAAAGCAGCACACACTTTAGCAATTATAATCATAAAATTTGGAAAGCCCTTTCACTGTGTTTCGAGTAATGAAGCATTGATGATTAGGAGCGAAGCTGCACTGCTCCGCGTTAGTGCAGTCTCGCTTTCCGCTGCAATGGTACTGCTCTCCAGCTGCTTCGCTGCAGCACTGGTCTTGTCTCTTATTGGAGCCAATCCCAGCGCAGCGACTCAGCGGCTGGAGCGCAGCACCATTTCCGCTACAATCGAGGCTATTTTGCAAACGGCTCCCGTTCGCGCAAAATAGGCCAGCACCCATTCCGACTGCTTGGTTAGTCGTAAGTCTCTGTTTTCGGGAATCGCTCGATGCTAGAAATAGTGGTCTGCAATTGAAACCAAACAACCACCCAT
>JAHDEE010000417.1 GCA_020629005.1 Chitinophagales bacterium | reverse complement strand
TGGCATTGGCATTGGCATTGGCATTGTAAGATGCCTTGAATTTCGACGCAGAAAAAAAGCAAACTCGCTATTTCAAAAACAACTTCTCCAAGTAGGTACTTTGACCCGTATCCATTTGTAGCAGGTAGATACCAGGACTCAGACCTGAAACATTGATCGCTATATCATTAGGATTTTTGAAAGTCTCGAAATGCTGAAGCCTGCCTTGTAGATCGAGTAGTCTGCAAGATTGGATGGCTGTGCTATGACTTATCCTGATTATTTGGTCTCTTATGTGAATGGAAGGTTTTCCTGATTCCTGCCTTCGTTCGATTTGAATGGCATTCGAATATTGGAGAGAAGCACCCTCCGGCCAAGCCAAACGGTAGTAAACCTGAGGAATGTCTATCAAGCGATCAAAGACACTATAGGATTGAACTGTTTCAGATCCTCGAGCCTCGACCAATTCCAGCAAATCAAAGTTCAGACCGTCGATGGACCTTTCAAGCAAAAAGTAATCAATGGCAATTTCATTGGCGGTTTGCCATTGTATGAGATTGTGCTGTTCTTCTGCCAGGGCCGTGAAGGACAGTAGGTCGACGGGCATTTTTTGACAGTACACTTCAATATCTGCTTGCGCAGAGCAAGCTTGAGCATCTGTTGCAACAAAGGAAATCACAGTGGCATTGGCCAGACCGTCTGCAATCAAGGTGAAGCTCTCCCCCGCTGGTAGGGCATCGTCATTGTAGTATCCAGAAATCTGGTAAGAGGCTGCTGCATCCCATGCAGGAAGGCCACCAGTAGGCATCATCACCAGCGTATATTCACCTGTCTCCGTGTTGCAATCCTCGTTGTAATCCCAGATGATGGGATCAAGCAGGATCAATTCAATGTCTAGGCCTGTTTCACATATCTCTGAGCCGACAAAGATCGAAGTACCTCCATTTTCGACATCCTCCGGCCCAAAGGTATAAGCAACCGATTCTCCTGTTGCTGATTCAAAGCTTCCATCACCATAGCTTGTCCATGACGGAATCTGCCCTTCTGCATCGGTGGCATTTAACTCAACGCTATTCTCGCCGTGGCAAAGAAGCAGTGGACTAGGGCTTTCGATATCGAATGTAAGACCGATTGCGATTTCCGGACATTCTATCTCGATAAATTCAGATTCTGGATTCAGCTCCTGTGGTATATTGTAAAATCGAGCGGTGTTATCAAAGGTAGCCTCCGTGTCCCAATCACCTAGATCTACGTCTATGGAGAAGGAAGCGCTGAGATTGGCTCCTATGTTTTGCAATGCTAAGTCCGCCGTAGTCTGTCCCATAACAGCAGCGGACTCTATTTCCAGATTTTGGAGTTCATAAGGCTCACTTGCCCAAGTGGCGGGTGCATCTAGCTCATTGACAAATTGAATTCCTTCAATGTTCACTGCACTTCCGTTGTTGATGAGAAAGGTATAGGTGACTGTGCCTCCATCACAGGACTCATTAGCACTCACCTGCGCCTCTATCGTCAGACCACCTTCACCGTACTTCATCAATTGATGGCGGTCGCTATAGCCCAAAACAGAATCAATTCTTCCCCCTGCAATAATAATGTTATCATCATGATCAACCATTACCCTCGAACATCGTGCAGAGGCAAGATCCTCCTCATAAGGAATGCGCCAGTTGATATTACCCAATGTATCGAAGTTGAATATCTCTCGCTGACTACTGACATCAAGAATTCCTAATGCCAAAATTTCATTGGAAGACTTCAAGGTAAAGTCGGAAATAGTGCCTGCGACCGTACCAGAGATGTTGAATACGATGTTACCATCCTTATCCACACTGGTCAATAAGAATGCGCCGACACTATCAATACCGCCCGGAATCCCTGCATAGCCGCTGATATATATAAGACCCGTTTCACCAATTTCTACATAGCGAAATGAAGCCGGTGTACCAAAAAATTCAGGACCGGCATTGATGCCCCATTGAAAGTCGCCTTCACTACTATACTTTGAGCAGTCGTATTCTGAGTCATTAAAGGTCACATAGATTGACCCTTCCTCATCAACTGCCACATCTCGCCCAATATCAAAATCGTATTGACCAATGTCTTCTATTTTGGTCCAGATATTTTCACCCTCCGTATTGTATCGGGCCAGCAGGAAGCTTCCATCAGTGCTACTGTTACGATTGACATATCCCGTAACGATCAGGTCCTGTCCATCATTTGCTATGGCATAAAAACCATCGCCTTCGTCTGCCACACCAAAGTTTTCTACCAGTGTCCAAATTTCATTGCCTTCTTCATCATACCTTTGCAGGATTGCCTCCCGAATCCCTTCGGGATTGCGGATGATGCCCGTCAAGTAAATGTGATGATCAAAGATCATCATATCCAGTATATAGTCATCATCATCTCCATAGCCATTGTAAGATCTCTGCCAGATCAATTCTCCTTCGAGATCATACTTACTCAAGTGAATATCACTATTCTCCACACCTAGAGCTCCACAGACATACAGGTGATTATCCTGTCCAAGCATTATCCTTCGAAGCCCAACTCCCATCAGCAAAGTGGTGTCCTCCCTTTCCCATATTAGGTTTCCGGCAGGATCAAATTTGCTTAACTTCAGATAGCGGTCGCCTGGAGTCTCCAGGTAATTGAATCCAAGGACATAAATATTGTTGTCCTCATCATGGCAGATACTAGAGGCGCTTGCATATGCATCGTGCTCCACACTGGCCTCCCACATAAATGGAGGAGCTTGAGCAAAGGCAAACTGATAGACAATCAAGGCCAAAAAACTCAGTATAATTCGCATAATATTACTATTTCATCAGCATGGGCAATTACTGTCAGCTATGGGAAACCCCGCCACAAACTACAGCATCCTCTAATTTAAGCATTTTCCCCTAAGAACATTGTCATATTATATAAACCTATGGCAATATCATACCGCATTTTTGACCCTTTCGTCCTTGATTGTGTCAATATCTGCTTTGAGGAAATGCAAATTGTTGCTAGCACGCTAAGACTGGCCTTCGGGAAATAGCTATGCCTTTAAATCGCAAACTTTCTACAAGGACACCAAAGCCCGTCTGAAAGACACAGGCTTGCATCTCTAAGATCAGCAGTCTAGTAGAGGCATATTGTATGTGTTTCGGAATGGCAAATGAAGCTTGCGCGCTCTACTGCCCTTGCCATCTAGCCCGGATAGAAGAGGAAATACAAGTGCACTGAGCTGACTG
>JAHDEE010000416.1 GCA_020629005.1 Chitinophagales bacterium | reverse complement strand
CACCATCATTTCCATTCCTATCGAGGCTAGTTTTCACCGGTCTTCGGGCGTGGGGCGTGGGGCTTTGGATGACGTCCTAACGGAGTTGATTTGTGTGTGATTTATTGCTTCTCGCACTTCTTCTGTCTTGGTTTGTCTTGAGTATATGTTTATTTTGTGAAACGTATGTGTTTTGTTCATGTTTATGAGCTTGGTTTTTATGATGAAAAAGAGAGAGTCCCTGCGAAAGTTTACATCCGAAGCAAATATTCTAATTGACAAGTCTGAATTTGCACTTGCTTTTGACTTGTTGAGGCGAGCCGTCTTTTTGCTTTTTGCCCAGAATGTCGAGTGCAGGGAAGCAAAGACTCAAGTTATCACCTCTTTAAACAGAATGTTTGGACTGCTGCATAAGCAAAGGAACCCGCCAACCGCCTTGAAGTTGGCAAATTTTACCTATATGGTAGCTAAACAGCTCTTTCCCGCTAGAGATGTAATTCTGTCAAGATCCTTAAACAATCTTGCAATTGCCCTTGAGCACACAAAGCGCACTGATGAGGCTATCACTTTGCACTTAAGGAATTTGGCCATCCGTCTTCAGATTCTTGAAGCTGATGATGATGAGATCAGTTCGACCTATAACAATCTGGGGATTTGTCTATACAACAAATCAATGTATTTAGAGGCTATTCGCTATTACAAGAAGGGATTGGAAAAGAGACTCATTAGATTTGGAGAAGGAGATTTTTTGACGCAGTCTTCACTGTTGAATATTGCCAATTGTTATTTAAGACTTGGGAATCTTGATCGTGCTGCTTTGAATTGCAAGAGAGTAATCGAGAACGCCGCTGATCCAAGGGGTTACATCACAGCCTTTGCTTTGAATACTTTGGGGCTTATTTGGATTCAAATGGGACGAATAGGAGCGGCAAAGGAAGCAATTATTCAATCGCTTGAAATCAAGCAATCAAAATTTGAGTCAGGTCATCCGTCCATTGTTAATTCCATGAATGCACTTGCAGACATCTGTTTAAGTCAAAAGAGATATGATGAGGCAAGAAAGATTAGTCTTGATTGTGTTGAAGTATTGTTTCATAAATTTGGCCCAGAATGCTACCAGTTGTTTCATGCGTACAACAGTCTTGGGGCTATATGTATTCATACCGGAGATTTTGAAGAAAGCAGAAGCGTTTTATATAAGAGTATTTCGATTGTAGAGAAACTCAATTTACCTGGTAAAGCTTTCGCTGTGTATGTAAATCTTAGCGAACTTCACGTGAAGCTGGAAGAGTATCATCAGGCTCTTTCCTACGCGCAGCTAGCGCTCTCTCGATCAGTTACTGGCTTTGATAATTCTGATCCCGCAATTGACCCTTTGCCATATATCTCTAAGGCGCCATTCAATATTTTGATGGTTTTCGAGAATAAAATATCGGCATTTCGAGGTCTGTCTGAAACAGAGAATGAACTGAAGTGCCAAGAGTCCGCCCTTCAAACTTTGCTTATCGCATGTTTATGGGTGGGGCATTTTCGTAGAGAAGTGGTGTTTGAGAGTGGTTACCTTCAGTTGATGGAAAGCGCCAGCTATTTGTACAGGTTAGGCATGAGCTTGTGTGCAGACTTACTCGATCAGCCTGACTTAGTTCGGATTGTTCAGAGGAATTTGTCTAAGGAGCTGAGCTATCAACGACTGGATCTGTCCGCAATTGATCAAATTTTGTTGGATTCGGATGTGAGTGATCTGGTTTACGCTTTTTCTGAAATGGGTAAGGCTACGATGTTGGCGATACGTATGAAAGGAGTCTTGGTCGATGCAAGGGGGCAGATTCCTGAAGAGCTGCTACAGGAAGGCAGAAGTTTGTCGAATCGCATGGGCCAAATACGTTCTTCTTATCTAAATACTCTTGCAAATGGCAAAGAGGTGAATCAGTATAAGGTGAAACAAAAAATTGAACTTGAGACCGAATTTATTGCCCTAGTTGACACCTTGAAGGAAAACTACCCAGATTATTTTCGGGATTGGTACCTTAGCAGACATGTACCTATTGATTCCATACAGCAGCGGCTCATGGATGGCGAAGCAATGCTTCATTACTCAATTTGCGGTGATACGATTCTAATCATGGCAATAACTCGGATTGAATATGTTTTTAGGCTTGTAGACAAACCGCAAGATTATGATGCTCAGGTTTCTAGCTTTGTTTCTTCCATTAGACGAGCTGCCTCTGACAGATATGTCAACACTGCCAAGGGTCTTTACCTTTTGCTAATTCAACCAGTTGAAGCAGTGCTCAAGAACATTGAAAAATTGATCATTGTCCCAGAAGATGTGATGCTGCTGATTCCTTTTGAAGCACTCTTGACAGAAACTGCTGCAAGTGGAATTGGATATGGAGATTTGCCGTATTTACTAAGGGATTTTGAGATTTGCTATCACTATTCAGCTAAACTATGGTTTGAAGGAAGAGGAGAAACAAAATCTTTGAAAGAACTGGAAGAGTCAGTTCTGGCTTTTGCGCCTGTTTTTGAAGGCAAAAGTGAATCCACTGTAAAGAAAAGTAGTGAAGCTCTGGCAGTCAGATCTGTTCGGATTGGTGGAAAGTCATATCAGGAACTGAAGCATTCCGAGACTGAACTCAAAGGAGTTGGACAACTTTTTCAAGCTCATGGAGGGGCTGCAGATTTGCATTTTCATGGACAGGCCACACTGAGCAAATTCAAATCGAAATTGGCGGACCACAAGTATCTGTTGATTGCCAGCCATACCCATTGGAGTGACGGTTTTGATGAGGAGCCTGGGATCTTATTCTCTCCTGAATGCAAACATCAATCAGATACGGACTCGATTGACCATCAATGTATCCTCACCCTCTCCGACATCTACAACCTTCAAATGAAAGCTGACCTGGTAGTGCTCAGCTGTTGCGAAACCGGGATCGGAAAACTGCATAGAGGAGAAGGTATCATGGGAATCAACAGGGCCTTTCTCGCGGCTGGAGCGCGAAACGTTGTCTATACCCTCTTCAAAGTCTATGATGATGTTTCCTGTGAACTGACCATCAGCATGTTTGACTACATTTTGCAGGGGCACAGCTATCGAAGAGCACTGCGGCAGGCAAAACTGGATTTGATTGCCAGACGCGAAGTGGCACCGATCTTTTGGTCTGGGTTTTTGCTGCTGGGGGACTAGCTGTTTTTCTTTTCTTAGGAGCAAACCAGTCCCACTCGTAGCAGCGACCTACTCGCTAT
>JAHDEE010000109.1:7011-20034 GCA_020629005.1 Chitinophagales bacterium | reverse complement strand
TGTAGTCGTTTGTAGCTGTTGCGGTTGTACAGTTGTCGGAGAAGAGGGCATCCCAATTGCTTCCAGGCATAGCGTAGGTACAAAGCCCCATGTCGGTACTCACAGCTTGATTAGCTTGGCAGGTCAATTTAGGAAGCTCAGCATCCGATACTGTGATTTTTTGTGAACACGTGGCAGTATTGCCACTTCCGTCGTCAGCCGTCCATTCTACGACAGTTGTCCCAAGGGGAAAGGTCTCACCCAGCAAACTGTTGGAGTCATTATAATCATTTGTAAGGCTGACCACCCCACAGTTATCAGAGACGGTGGGATCCCAAATGGTACCGGATTGTGAGAAGTGGCAAAGGCCTGAATCCGCATCGACGGTTTGGCTGTCCAGACACAGAAGATTGGGCACCTCATCATCCTTTACGGTAACCTCAATGCTACAAGAAGAGACATTGCCACTTGCATCCTCCACAGTCCAAACCACAGTAGTGACACCCAGAGGAAACTCCGCACCATCCAGCGTTTCCAGATTATTAAAATCATTGCTGATACTCGAGACGCTGCAGTTATCACTGCGTATCGGATCTAAGGCAACTCCAGATACTTTGTGCATGCAGGTACCTGCGTCCGTAGCAAAACTTGCTGAGGCGGAACACTCAATATTTGGTTCTTCTTTATCCTGCACGAAGACATCATATGTACAATTTGCTGTGTTTCCGCTGCCATCCGTCGCTGTCCAGGTAACTGTAGTCGTACCAGGTGGAAATTGTTCTCCCGACAGGCTAGCAGAGCCATTATAATCATTTTCTATACTAGCAAGGTTGCAGTTATCTGATACTGCCGGGTCCAAACCTGTGCCAGATTGCAAATAGGAACACGCTCCTGCGTCTGTTGAAAAGTTTTGATTGTCGGGACAGTTCAGTGTCGGCTCCTCCAGATCATTGATAACTATTTCCTGCGTGCAGGTTTCCGTGTTGCCGCTTCCATCATCTACTGTCCAAATTACTGTGGTGCTACCAAGTGGAAATACAGATCCTTGCAAAGTTGCTGTTCCGTTGAAGTCATTAGAAATACTTGCATCAGCGCAGTTATCTGTGAAGCTTGCATCCCAAGCAGTGTCTTCAACGAGGTAAGCGCAGCTACCGATATCAAGAGAAACTGATTGTGATGCTGCACAAGAAATGGCCGGAACTTCTATATCCTCCACTGTTACGTCCATGCTGCAAGTGTCGCTGTTACCATTGCCGTCATCAACGGTCCAGGTGATAGTGGTGACTCCAAGTGGAAATACGGCTTGATCTAAAGTCGCCGTCCCGGTAAAGTCATTGAGCAATGTGTAGTTTGTACAATTGTCCTGTACCGCTGCGTCCAACTCAATTCCCGAATTGAGCGCAGAGCACAGTCCTGCATCTGTACCGATTGTCAGGTCCTTCGGACAGGTGATCAGAGGAGGCTCAATATCAACAATAGTCACAACATATGAACAAGTAGCGGCATTGCCGCCAGCGTCAGTAAAGGTCCATGTCAAAGTATGCGTACCTGGTGGAAGAATTTCTCCCTCCAAACTGCTCGTGCCCGTAATGCTATTAGTCAAGGTTCCACCAATGCAGTTATCAGTATAGCTAGCATCAAAGGCGGTGTCGGGCACCAGGAAACCACAAAGTCCAGGAGAGGAATTGTAAGTACCCGCCATCGCAGTAGGACAGGTTATTGTAGGAGGAGTATTGTCATTTGCTGTGATCGTTGCCGACACAACATCGGTACAAAGTTCGGCATCCGTAATGGTCACCGTGTAGGTACCAGCAGGCATAGCAGTCAAGTCTTGAGTAGTGGCACCGTTTGACCATTGATAGCTGAAAGGAGCAGTCCCGCGGTTTGGTGTAATATCAATAGAACCCACTGCATTTAAGCAAGAACCATTGACCACATTCACCGCAACAGCAAAATCATCGGGACAACAAAAGCCTGTATTTCCACAGAGCACTCTCACTTTTTCATTTGGATCATTGAAGGCGTATCGAACCGGGTTGTTCAGATCACCGGAAACCCAATCTATTTCATTAATTCCATTTACTATATCCGGGTAGATATCAAAAGTCATATCGCAGCTAAGGTTGCCGAGAATTCCCCCGTCTGTACAGCACTTTGCCCACTTCCAATGCGCATTTACCGTGGGGAAAACGGCTGTCCATTCGCCTGGATCATCGGAAAAAGTAACAACGGCGTCTTCCGGTATGCAAAAGAAATCTACATAAGCCCGACCTCCACTGGTGTCGCCAGCAATATCCAAAATGATTACCAGGAAGATGGCACCGGTTGCTTTCTCCTCGTACAAATACAGAGTCATGGCTTCTGACTCCTCCAGACCAGTATTAGCAGATGCACCGGCTGGATTTCCGTAATTATAGTGATCTAAAATACCTTCGGCTCCCAGCAATGGTTGAATTTCATAGCTTGTCCCTCCCTGACTTACGTTACATGTACAACAACTTATGTTTGAGGCCTCAATCTCAGTGGTGATGGCAGCAGCTCCACCCCCAGAATCGCTTACGGAAACAGAATAGGTGCCTGGACTAAGCCCATATCGGTCTTCGTCAGTGCTACCATCATTCCAAACATAGGAATAGGGAGGAACACCACCACTGGCTGTCAATTCGATAGCAGCATCTGCTGCTTCATAGCAGCTTTCTTCGGAAACTTCAGTGTCGATAGTAATTGCTGCTGTGCTAAGGAGGCAACAACACAGGAGGGATAAGCAAAAGGATAAATACTTTTCCATGTGTCTTGGTTGATTCGGCTCAAAAAGTCTTAGGTATCCAATGGATGCCAAGGAGAGCTTTGGGGGAAAGCTCACTATTCAATAGCCAAATCCTGTTCCAGCAGCGCCAAAGCAGCTGGAGTCAAAGAGTCTCAATGCAATAAACCGGTTCCTTACAGCACTTTACACTTTGTGGTCGCAAACAGATGATTTACAAGCAAATTATTAACACTAGCATACACATGAAATATTGTAGCATTTCGCTATTGGAAAGCTTTACTTTGGGTCAAAAAATTGCAGCAAGTATGTTTCCAGGCCTTCATTCCTAAGGACTTTTTTGCGCCAATATTCATAACAAAGCATGCGCTAGGACAGACAACCCGTATCCTGATTCGAAGGACAGCTACGGAGAGGAGAAGGGCAAAATAGCCTCGATAGTAGAGGAAATGTAGTGGCTATAGGACCCACTGAGTGTGCCAGTATGGTGGGCTGCGACCAAAGGAGCAGACCGCCATACTGGATACACGAAGGGGGCCTATAGCTACTACATTGGAACGGATAGCGAGCCTACAGTTTCTTTGAGCGAATGACATTTCGCTCCAATAAATTTATGGAATCTTAGGCACGCACTGCCATATAGCTTACGCCCCAATTTTGGAAATCAGCTTCGGAGGATGAGGTCAACTCTGCAACAAAAGAGTCCAACTTGTGCCGGTTGACACGTTTCAAGATATCGTATGATTTTTTATACTCCCCAAGCTCCTTCCCTCCTCTGACACTACAAAAGAAGGTAGCCCAACGAATCATCTGCTCTTCCAATTTGTCAAAAACCGCTTGATCTTCGGGAGAGAGGCTGCTCAATCCATTGGAGCGATATACTTCGAGTCGCTGCGTGGCAAACTTCATGATTACCTGAAGCTGACCATTTACATTTACAATATCTTCAAGCAAGACACGCTCAGTGTGCAGGCGATCAATCTCTTTCATTCCTGCGTACTGCATAAACGCATCCTTCTGCTCATTTAGCGCAGCTAATCCATTTCTCAGTTTGAGCTGCTTTGTTTCCACCTCTTTTTCGATATAAAAATCGATTTCGGCCAGGCTTTTCTCAAATTGCTGCAATCTCCTTCGATTTTGACTAAGTGGATCCTGGTCCTTCTCCTCCTGTTGATCCATTATATTGATCTCTGGCCTTGGAACAGACCAATACAAAAACAAAATACTCATGGCGGCCCCCTGCATAAAGATCAAACCAAGTACCGTGTGCATGAAACAGTACGCCAGAACTGCGCAAACCAAGGCCAGAAGCACATATAGCACTCTCCTATTCTTGATCTGATTGATAATCGCCTTTCTGTCCAGTTCTTGTACCATCAAAGCTGATTTGGACTGCTTAATTGCCGTAGCCCTCTAGGGCACATTGCTTCTGCAAACAAATATAAGCGCCGAATGAGAATAAGTGGCGGCATTTTGACTTTCATGTCGCCATTCAACATGAACTTTGATTATTCGGCCAATGCCCAACGTACATACATTGTCGTACGACAGTTGGTTTTGAGGGATTTTCTCTTTCACAATTGACAAAGTAAGTAAGCCAAAGAAACAACTGCTATGCATCATCACATTAGCATATTTGTGACCAAAGGCGAATCCATCTGCCCAAATCCTTGGGGTCTATGGGATGTCATATCACCTTGATTATAAATAACTTAGGCAGACCCGCCTGTCCAGTCATTGTATTAAAAACCTTAAAATCAATGTTTAAACGATTAACTAATAGCAGGTCGTAAAAAAAATTAATCACTTAGAAGATTATCTTGTGTTGGAGATGAAAATCTCTAGTGTAGTGTTTTATTGTAGTGTAATTGTTCTTGGTACAACGTTGCCCCCAGAAGTATAGCTTGCTTTCGGGTGGCAACGTTTTTTTTGCCCGCTTTACCAACTCTCCTTCAGGAATCGTCCTAGCTTAGACAATGCAAACCTCGTAGTTTGAACGGTCAAGAATGCAAAAGGCCCAAGAGAATCAGAAAATTGGTTTATCTTGTGTTCCAGGCCTTCATGCAAAATACTAACACAGGTATGAAGCACATAACCCTAATTTTGATGCTGTTGGCATGCTCCCCAATCTTACATGCGCAGATCGTGGCGAATCCTTCCTTCGAAGGCCCGCCTGCTTTAGGGATGCCCCCTCCTCCCTGGCAAATTTGCAATGAATCCAGTACTCCTGACACTCAGCCTGGCTTTTGGAATGTTAGCTCTCCCGCAGCTGAAGGCAATACCTACATCAGCATGGTTTGTAGAGGTGATTCCTCTGCTCTGGCAAATCAGGTCGAAGCTTGTACTCAGCAGCTGGCTAGTCCTCTGGAAGCCGGCCAGGAATACCACATTACGGTAGAACTCATGAATTCTGATCAGTTCGGACATCTAAAAAACGACGGCGACTGGCTTTCATACGACATCCCGACTACTCTTCGAGTATCTGGCGGCAATAGCTATTGTGATACTCAGGAATTCATTGGTCAAATTGGACCTGTTGGCGCGTTCGATTGGGTGGAATGGGAGCATTGCTTCGTTGCACAAAGCAATATGTCGCACATCACACTGGAGGCAGATTATATACCGGACACCACTTACTTCGGTGTCATCTTTGTAGATAATCTGGTGATCACTGAGGCACCGCCAGAGCTTGACCTGGGTCCGGACATCGTGCTTTGTGGTGAAACGGCAATCGTGCTTGACGCCGGAGAAGGATGGTTTGATTACCAATGGCAAGGAGGCATCAATTCTCAAACTTTCGAGGTTACTGAAGCAGGAACTTATTGGGTTGAAGTGAATCGCTGCATCAACACCTTCGTGGATACCATTCACGTAAGTGTGGAAGGTGGATTTAACAATATGCAAATCGAAATTTGTGAGGGCAATAGCTATTTCTTTGATGCCACCGAATTGACTGAACCCGGAACCTATGAGTTCTTCTTGCAAACCGAAAATTTTTGCGACAGCCTGGTGACAATCAATCTGGAGGTACTAGAACAATTAGCATCCAATATCGAAGCCAGCATCTGTGCAGGCCAAACCTATTTCTTTGGGCAGCAGGCACTGACTACAGCGGGAAGCTATATTGACACATTGCAGTCTGTTGCTCTCTGCGACAGTATTGTGCAATTAGATCTCAGCTTTGCTGAGGTACTGGAAGCTTACATAGATGTGGAACTGTGCCAGGGTCAAAGTTATATTTTTGCCGGCCAAACTATTACCAACCCGGGTGTATATGTAGACACGCTTACTACGCAAGCCCTTTGCGATTCCATTGCCACTTTGAATCTGAGCTTCGCTCCTATTCCTGAAGGTTCCCTGGAAGTAGAAATTTGCCAGGGACAAAGCTATCTATTTGCAGGTCAGACTCTTAGCAGTCCTGGAGTATATGTGGACACACTGAGCACTGCGACTTTCTGCGACAGTGTAGCGACTCTGAATCTTAGCTTCGCTCCTATTCTTGAAAGCAGTTTCGAAGTTGAAATCTGTGCACAGCAAAGCTACTTTTTCAATGGCCAGGAACTGAATAGTGCTGGATTGTACTTCGACACTTTGACCACTGGCGAGCAATGTGATAGCCTTGTCACATTACAACTCAGCCTGGCCGATTTCCTGGAGTCTGAACAATACATAGAAATTTGCCCATTGGATTCCTTTTACGCTGGCGGTGAATTTCAAAGCACATCCGGCACTTATTCCGATACGATTGTGAGTGTAGCACAGTGCGACAGTATCATCACCACCGAACTAAATGTTACAAATTTCGACTTTATTACAAACGAATTTGATTTATGTGAGGGCGACTCTCTCAATCTTGAAGATCGAATCATTCGAGAGTCGGGTATCTATATAGACACGATTATGCAATCGCCTCTCTGCCCCCTAATCCAAACTTCAAACATTGAATTTAGTCTCTGTGAGTGTCAACTCATAATCCCCAATGCCTTCTCCCCAAACGGCGATGGCCTTAACGATCAATTTAAGGGACTGGCTGCTTGCGCTCCTGAAAATCTTTCCTTTTATGTCTTCAATCGCTGGGGCGAACAGATGTTTCATTCGCAAGATCCACACATAGGATGGGATGGCAACTACAAGGGTGAAGAGATGCCCCTCGGCGTGTACGTTTGGATGTTGTCCTATGACTTCAGCACACCCTTCGGCATCGTGAGCAGTTTCGAACATGGAAATGTCACACTCATCCGATAAGTAATCAAGCTTCAGCTGGCACCGCCTTGATGTTAAAAACTGCTACACCTGCGAGAAGCAATAAAGGTTATACAATTATTTGGAGCGACAAGATTTTGATTCGCGTTATCGGTCTTCCCGTGCTTTGTTCCAATGTAGCAGCCGTCTGCCTGCTCATGGTCTGCCACTGGTGTCTCTCCGCAGGCTCCGAGCCCCCATTGGCAGCCATTCGCCACGGCATCCAGCAGCTCCATTTCCTCGACGCCCGGGGCTATTCTGCCAGCTATCACCCACCGCGCCACAAAACTCATAGACAAGTAAATGCCACTTGATAGCGTATTCCCTGTAGCTGGCGTGAAATCGAAATGGTCGTCTATTTGTTGAGGGGTCAAATCACGCTACCATTTTGGGCTAAAATCGTCTCATTTGTCTGGTTGAGCAGGCAGCGCAACAGCATAAAATAAGTATCTTAAGAGTAAGTAAAAACAGCCTTCTGTGATGAATCAATGCTTTACCTCTGTACTCAGAAAGATAGACCTAAGACATCTTTACATATTATTAGTTTTCCTTAGTCCACATTTAACAATTCAAGCGCAAAATTGCTATGACGGTGGTGGCCTGATAGTCAATGAAGTCTCACAGGGCACTACCGGTGCGCAGGAATATTTTGAATTGGTTGTGGTTGGAGACCCAGCCAACCCTGGCGCCGGTGTAAATTTGACTGGATGGATAATTGATGACAATAATCAGGCTGCCAACAGTGTTGGAACAGCTGCAGGATATCTTGCGTTCGGAAATTGTTATGATAATGTACCACCAGGTTCTATATTACTGGTCTACAACAATAATGATCCAAATCCTGCCGTACCAGCAGATGACCCAACTGATGCAAATAATGATGGTGTTTACATCATCCCTTCGGACAATGTGGACTGCCTGCTCGGATGCACATCAAACCCGAGCATCAACAGCTCGTCCTACTGCCCTTGCGAAAGCGGCTTGACCGTGCCACCTACTTCCTGGCAGCTCGGCCTCAGTAACAGTGGAGATAAGGTCAACCTATTGGACCCGGGTGAAACGCCGATGCATTCCTTCGATTACGGTGCGGTTAATTTTGCCAGCGACTTTCACTTCACAGGAAATGGTGGGGGCCAGGTTTACTCTTTCAACAATTCTTTTGATGATAATTGGCAGAGCATTGGAAACTGGACGGTTACTTCGGCAACTACGGGCCAGACTCCGGGGCAAGCCAACAGTGCAGCCAATCAAAATTTTATTGATAACGTGGCCACTAGTTCAGCAGCACTATCTGCTCTTTGCGCGAGCGTGCAACCAAACTTTTGTGCTGCCGATGGTGGGGATCTGGTCTTGCCTTCCGGGGCAAGCGGAAATCCATTGTTCATCTGCGATGGAGATGATTTCGGGGCCTTTAGCAGCAGCTATGCCGCTGCTGACGAATCAGATCCTGGAGCTGGTTATACTAGCACCTACGTTTTGGCTTTGGCGGAGCCTGACAACACGATTTTGGAAGTCAGTGCTACGGGAGATTTTGATCTTTCCGTATTAGGTTCTGGAGTTTACCAGGTGTGGGTCGTGCAAACAAAAGACTCCGGTGTGGGCAGCACCGCTAACCCGGTCTCCTATATCGAATCCTTTTCTACACTAGACGGAATCTTCAACGATGAGGTGGAATGCGGCATCTGCTTGTCTATCGACACTGAGGATGCAGGAGGTACTCCAATGCTAATCAACGTCAACTCACCGATCACGGATGATTCTGGTGATGTTTCCATTTGTGCCGGCGATCAGGCAAACCTCTTTGTCTCGCTTACCCCAGGTTCCACAGTAAGCTGGAATGATCCGGCAAACTCCACTTCTCCTGGCATTAGCGTATCTCCGGCTGTAAGTACTGTGTACACAGCAACGGTCTCCGGAGGTGGATGTCCGTCTGTAACCAAGGAATTTGCGGTAAATGTAAATCCAGGTTGCGGTGCTGTATGTCCCGAAGACTTTGACATAAGCGGGTCTACATCGAGCGGCTCTGTGCTCTGTGTTGGTGATCAAATAACACTCAGCTTTGCAGGTACGGATTTGCCTTCAGGTGGACAAATCGATTGGTACATGAACCCCGGTGTCGGCATTGATCCAACTGGAGGAACGCTGGTTGGTACGGCCACGCTACCGATAGTACCGACAAATACCGGTACAGCTATTGCCACCTGGGATTTTAATGATGACAGCTCACCACCTGCAAGCATGTTTAACGTACAGGATTCGAATCCCGTAGTAATGAACGGAATCAATGCCTCGGCTGTAGGAGTTACGGCTAACCAAAATTTTGGCGCTGGCAATGGCTGTGGTGGTGGATCCGGCAGTGGTGACAATTTTTTAAATGCAACAGGCTGGACAACCAGTGGCTCTCCCAGCGGCACCATCAACACACAATATCTTGAGTTTTGTATATCGGTCCCTATCGGTTGCAGCTTTACAGTTGAAGAGCTTGCCTTCGATATACGCCGCAGCAACGATGGTCCACAGCAATGGGTTGTAATGAGTGAATCTACCGGATTTGCCTTTCCACCTCTAGCACCTTTCCCACCAACGCAAACGGAGATGACTCCACTCGATTGTGAACAGCGAACCTATGCTCCAAATGTTGTAGTGGCTGGTGGAGATAGTTACTGTGTTCGCATTGTCCCTTATAATGCCAACACAAACCTCGGCGCATTGTCAGTAGATGATGTAGCAATGGCAGGCACGTATGATTGCACCCCTCCATATTCCGGAGCTGCTCAAAACACTGTCAACTATACCTTCACAGAGGCAGACTATATCACAGGCCCTGGGCTGGTTTTTCAAGGAGTCCTCAGCCCATTCCCAAGTACCTGTCCGGACATTGCTCCAGATGAGACAGATGCAGTCACTGATCCGGTTTTTGTCACACTCAGTAATCCGAGCATCGATGAAGTTACAGTTACAGATATTCTATGCAACGGCGCAGGAACCGGCAGTATCAACATCCTCACCAGTGGCACAAATGGAACACTGGACTATAGCTGGTCTCCTGCAGGAGGTAATACTGCCAATCCAACAGGTTTGGGACCAGGCAGTTATTCCGTTCAGGTTACTGATAATCCCTCAGGATGTGTTGTGGACTCAATTGGAATTTTACTGGTGGAGCCAGATCCGTTTACGATCAGCTTTATTGAAGCGGTTGTAGATTCTTGTGGAATGAACACAGGAGTATTGACAGTGCAAGGAACAGGAGGAACGGAAGAATATGAATATTCTATTGATGGTGGAAGCACCTGGCAAGCAAGCGCAAGTTTTGAAGACCTTGCTGCCGGATCATATGACATCACAGCAAGAGATGCAAACGGTTGCCCCGGAAATGTCTTATCTGCACTTTCTGTGGGCAGCTTTGATATTGTACCATTGGATCTTGGAACAAATCAAACAGCCTGTATTGGCGAACCATCAATTGATCTGGATGCAGATCCAACATCGTCATACACTGGTGCGAGCTTTCTCTGGTCAGTTTCGCCAGCAGCAAATGATCCAACTAATGACGGCGCCACTTCTCAAACGATCAGCATTCCTACAAGTGCTGCACTGGCTGCTACCACCTACACAGCGACGGTAACGCTCAGTCAAGCCTGTGTAGCCACGGACGATGTGCAAATTGAAATATATGCCCAGCCCGCTGCAATCGACCCAATGATAAGTGGCTGCAGTGGCGCATTAACCAACTATGACTTAAGTGCAGAAGATGCTACCGTAAACGGAGGGACTTCTGCCACTGTGACTTGGTGGGATGGACAACCGAGTCTCGGCACAGCAACCGATCTCGCACCCTACGGTGATGTTGACATTAGCACTATCACGACTTTATGGGCACAGGTTGAAGATGGAAACAATTGTATTTCAGAGGTTGCGGTGAGCGTGACAGCAAATTCTGGCCCAGAAGCCAATGACCCTATGATCATGGCCTGTGCTTCTGCATTGGATGACTTCGATTTGACATCTCAGGATGCAACGGTGATAGGCGCAGGTACCGGAGTTTCTGTTGATTGGTATAATGATCAGCCGCTTATCGGTATACCGATAGCGGACTATACATCCGCCGATCTCAATCCTCTGAGTCCAGCTCTTTGGGCATTGGTCACTGACGCCACGGGCTGCGCGACAGAGGTTGAAGTCACGGTGACAGCTTCGAGCGATCCAGCACCGCTCGATCCGGATATTACAGATTGTGAGGCTGAAATGGAAAACTTTGACCTAAGCGTTTTGACAGACCCAGCGGGATCACTAACATGGTGGGATGGAGATCCTAACGTAGCTGGTTCTGTGGACCTAAGCCCTGCCACCTCAGTGGACCTTACGATGCTGACCAATGATCTGTACGTACAAGCAACTGATGCTGGCTCTTGTACAGGAGAGACCCTTGTCTCACTAACAGTTTTGGCAACACCAAACGCAGTTGATCCAATGATTAGCGAATGTTCTGATGCTCTTACTCAATTCAACCTTACTGCGCTTGATGCCACTGTAAATGGAGGCACTGCAGATGCTGTCAGCTGGTGGAACGGTCAACCTGGAATGGGTGGCTCGGACCTTGGAGCAGCAAACTATTCGAATGCGGATCTAAGCTCGGGCATAGACCTTTGGGCGCAGGTAGAAAACAGTGATGCCTGTTTGGCGCAAGTGCAGGTGAGTCTTACAGTTAATCAAAGTCCAACGGCCACAGATCCAATGATATCTGACTGTGCTGCTACGCTGGCAGCATATGACCTTAGCGGTCAGGACGCTGCGATCATTGGTGCTGGAAATGGAACCAGTGTAAATTACTATGAAGGCATGCCGAGCGGGGGTGGATCTGATTTGGGAGCCGCAAACTACAGCAATATAGATCTCTCTACAGTGACAGATCTTTGGGCACTGGTTACTAATGCAGACAACTGCACAGCTGAGGTTGCTGTTTCTGTGAATAGCAGCTCAGGACCTTCAGCTACCGACCCAATGATCAATGCTTGTGCTTCTGCCTTAACCGACATAGACCTGACATTGCAAGATGCAACTGTTGAAGGTGGAAACGGAAACTCCGTCGAGTGGTATGAAGGACAACCCTCCACCGGAGGAAGCCTGTTGGGAAGTTTTACAAATGCAGATATTTCGACGATATCCTCGCTTTGGGCGCTTGTTACTGATGCGAGCAATTGCACGAGCGAAGTGCAAGTTACTGTATCTTCTACTGCCGATCCCATACCTGTGGACCCCATGATCGAAGAATGTAATTCTGACGCATTAGCATTTGACCTGACTACACTGAATAGCACTGTCGATCCTGGTGGCACGAATACCGTTAACTGGTTTGATGGTGAACCCAACGCAGGAGGAGTAAATCTGAGTCCTGCCACCAATGTGGATCTAACCAATTTAGCGGATGATCTCTTTGTTGAGATTTCGGACGCCGGAAACTGCAGTGGCGATATTCAGCTCAGTTTGACGATTTCCTCTGACCCAGAAGCAACTGATCCAATGATCAGTACCTGTGGTAACGATGCCGAAACCTACGACCTCACTTCTGAGGACTTGAATGTGAATAGCTCCGGTGAGGCAGTGAGCTGGTATGATGGCGAACCAGGAAACGGAGGGACTGATATCGGCACATACAATCCAGTCGACCTTACTACAATCAGTGATCTGTGGGCTCTGGTGCAGGATGGAAATGGATGTACTGCGACGGTGTATGTCACAGTCGATATTCCAATGGACCCGGGCAATTGTGATGATGGAGATTGCAACAATGGATTCGAAGCCTGGGACGGATGCGGCTGTGCAACTACACCAGCAGTCCTTGGATGCACCAATAATACTGCAAACAATTTTGATCCTCTTGCAACCTGTGATGACAATAGCTGCGATTTCAGCTGTCCTGATCCTGGAAACTGCGATAATGGAGACTGTCTCGACGGTGTAGAAACGTGGGACGGTGTCAACTGCGAATGTGTTGCAGGGACAGCACCTGTAGACCCTGGATGCGATGATGGTGATTG
>JAHDEE010000109.1:0-6911 GCA_020629005.1 Chitinophagales bacterium | reverse complement strand
ACAGCACCTGTAGACCCTGGATGCGATGATGGTGATTGCACTAATGGATTGGAAACCTGGAATGGTTGCGCCTGCGATCCCGGTATAGCACCTGTAGACCCTGGATGCGATGATGGTGATTGCAGCAATGGATTGGAAACCTGGAATGGATGCGCCTGTGATCCCGGTATAGCACCAGTTGATCCGGGCTGCGATGATGGGGACTGCAGCAATGGGCTAGAGACATGGAATGGATGTTCCTGTGATCCCGGCATTGCACCGGTTGACCCGGGCTGCGATGACGGTGACTGCAGCAATGGACTGGAGACATGGAATGGTTGCTCATGTGATCCCGGTATTGCGCCTGTGGACCCGGGCTGCGATGATGGTGACTGCACCAACGGAATAGAAACATTTGACGGCTGTGTCTGCGTAACTGTTCCAGTCACTTTGGGTTGCACTAATGACACAGCAATCAATTATGATCCAGCGGCAGATTGTGATGACAACAGCTGTATTTTTGCTTGTCCCGACCCGGGCAATTGTGATGATTTGGTTTGTGAGAATGGGCTTGAAATCTGGGATGGAGACCTGTGTGAATGTGTAAGCGGAACTCCTCCTATTGACCCTGGATGTGATGACGGAAACTGCCTAAATGGAGTAGAAACCTGGAATGGTTGTTCCTGTGATCCGGGAACGCCCCCAATTGATCCGGGATGCGATGATCTTGATTGTACAAATGGTGTCGAAACCTGGGATGGATGTGCTTGCGTGGCAGGGGTTCCCCCAGTAGATCCAGGTTGCGATGATGGTGACTGCAGCAATGGAGTGGAGACCTGGAATGGATGTGAGTGTGAAGCCGGTATAGCTCCTGTAGACCCGGGATGTGATGATGGTGACTGTACAAACGGAATCGAACAGTGGGATGGGTGCGCTTGCTCTCTGATTCCGGTAACGCTGGGATGCACCAATGACACTGCAATCAACTATGATCCCACTGCGGACTGCGATGATGACAGCTGCGAATTTGACTGTCCAGATCCAGGCACCTGCGATGACGGTGTTTGCGAGAACGGAACAGAAAGTTGGGATGGTGATTTATGCGAATGCGTTGATGGCACCGCGCCTGTAGACCCGGGTTGTGATGACGGCGACTGTGCAAATGGTACGGAAACCTGGAACGGATGTGAATGTGAAGCCGGCACTGCTCCAGTAGATCCGGGATGCGATGATAACGATTGCAGTAATGGTCTTGAATCCTGGAATGGCTGCGAATGTGAAGCTGGCATCGCTCCTGTTGACCCAGGGTGTGATGATGGGGATTGTACAAACGGTATCGAGCAATGGGATGGTTGTGAGTGCTTTATCATCCCAGTAACTCTTGGCTGTACAAACGACACGGCAATCAACTATGATCCGGCAGCAGACTGCGATGATGATAGCTGCGAATTTGCTTGTCCAGATCCGGGCAATTGCGATGATGGACTCTGCGATAACGGTGTGGAAAGCTGGGATGGAGCCTTATGCGAATGTGTGAACGGAACTGCGCCTATAGATCCGGGATGTGATGACAGCGATTGCGCTAATGGAACGGAAACGTGGAATGGCTGCGAGTGTGAAGCTGGTATCGCTCCGGTAGATCCGGGTTGCGATGATGCGGATTGTACCAATGGAATTGAACAATGGGATGGTTGTGAATGCTTTGTAATTCCAGTCACACTTGGATGTACCAATGACACGGCTATCAATTATGATCCCACAGCAGATTGTGATGATGACAGTTGTGAGTTCGATTGTCCCGATCCAGGCATTTGTGATGATGGGGTTTGCGAAAATGGTATCGAGAGCTGGGATGGAGATTCCTGCGAATGCGTAAACGGTACAGCACCGATAGACCCTGGCTGTGATGATGGCCTTTGTGAAAATGGTGTCGAAACCTGGAACGGTTGTGAATGCGAATCAGGCATTGCTCCAGTTGACCCTGGCTGCGATGACGGAGTTTGTGAAAACGGTACAGAATTCTGGAATGGTTGTGAATGTGAGATGGGCACTGTCCCAATTGATCCGGGCTGTGATGATGGCCAGTGCGAAAATGGTCTTGAAGTCTGGAATGGCTGCGAATGTGAAACAGGCGATGCTCCGGTAGACCCCGGCTGCGATGATGGCCTATGCATAAATGGCCTGGAGACCTGGAATGGATGTAATTGTGAACCGGGAATCGCTCCTGTCGACCCTGGATGTGACGATGGAGACTGTAGCAATGGTTTTGAGACCTGGGATGGCTGTGAATGTATTCTTGAACCAGCAGTATTAGGATGCACAAACGATACTGCCGAAAATTATGATCCCGCTGCAACCTGTGATGATGACAGTTGTACTTTCCCCTGTCCTGACCCTGGAACCTGTGATGATGGTGTCTGCGAAAACGGTGTAGAGACCTGGGACGGTAATGCCTGTGAATGCTCCCCTGGCACTGCCCCAGAGGATCCAGGCTGTGATGACGGAATTTGTAATAATGGAACAGAAACCTGGGACGGATGTTCCTGTCAGCCGGGAGTTCCGCCTACTGATCCAGGCTGCGATGATGGAATCTGCGAAAATGGCCTGGAGGTTTGGAACGGATGTGATTGTGAAGAAGGAGTGGCACCAATAGACCCGGGTTGTGATGACGGAATCTGTGAAAATGGGCTTGAAGTTTGGAATGGTTGCTCATGCGAAGCAGGCGTACCACCTGTAGATCCCGGTTGCGATGATGGCATTTGTGAAAATGGAATTGAGAGCTGGAACGGTTGTTCCTGCGATGCGGGAGTAGCACCGGTCGATCCGGGCTGCGATGATGGAATCTGTGAAAATGGGCTGGAGAGCTGGGATGGCTGCGAGTGTCAGTCCGGAACTCCCCCTGTAGATCCTGGCTGCAATGATGGCATTTGTGGCAATGGTTTTGAATCATGGAATGGTTGTGAATGTGTGATCGAGGCAGCTGTATTCGGGTGTACAAATGATACTGCAGACAACTTTGATCCATTGGCAACTTGTGATGATGATTCCTGCACCTTTGCCTGCCCTGACCCTGGCAATTGCGATGATGGGGTTTGCGAAAATGGATTGGAAACCTGGGATGGTAATGCTTGTGAATGTTCAGCTGGCATTGCTCCTGTCGATCCAGGATGCGATGATGGAGTGTGTGAAAACGGTGTTGAATCATGGAACGGATGTTCCTGCGATCCGGGTACTCCTCCTGTTGACCCAGGCTGTGATGACGGGATTTGCGACAATGGTTTTGAGAGCTGGAATGGCTGCGAGTGCATTTCTGTTCCTGCAATATTAGGTTGTACAGATGAAAACGCTGCTAACTATGATCCAGATGCTACTTGCGATGATGATAGCTGCGAAAACGGTGCTTGTCCCGACCCAGGAAATTGTGACGATGGAGTTTGTGAAAACGGAACAGAAACATGGGATACGCAGATCTGTGATTGTGTACCGGGGATAGCACCTGTTGACCCTGGATGCGATGATGGAGTGTGTGAAAACGGAATCGAATTCTGGGATGGATGTTTCTGCCAAAACGGGACACCGCCTATAGATCCAGGCTGTGATGACGGTATTTGCGAAAACGGGGCCGAATTCTGGGATGGCTGTTCCTGCCAGGACGGAACAGCTCCTACAGATCCCGGATGTGATGACGGTATCTGCGAAAATGGAGTTGAGTTCTGGGATGGCTGTTCTTGCCAAAACGGAACACCGCCAATAGATCCGGGATGTGATGATGGGGATTGTTCAAATGGAATCGAAAGCTGGAACGGATGCGAATGTACTGTTATAGCAGCAATTCCAGGCTGTACAAACGAAACAGCAGACAATTATGACCCAGCTGCAAACTGCGACGATGACTCTTGTACATTCCCTTGCCCTGATCCGGGAGATTGCGATGATGGTATATGCGAAAACGGTGTTGAGTTTTGGGATGGTATAAATTGCGAATGTGCTTCCGGTAATGCCCCGGTTGATCCTGGTTGTGATGATGGAATTTGTGAAAACGGATCCGAAAGCTGGAATGGCTGCACCTGTGATCCAGGTATTCCACCAGTAGATCCTGGATGCAATGATGGTGACTGCAGCAACGGAATTGAATCGTGGAACGGTTGTGAATGTGTCATAGAAGCTGTGATTCTTGGTTGTACTGATGATACGGCAGAGAATTACGACCCCGCTGCAACCTGCGACGATGATAGTTGCACATTCTCCTGCATTGACCCAGGCACCTGCGATGATGGGCTTTGTGAGAATGGTCTGGAAACATGGGACGCCGTACTTTGCGAATGCGCTCCCGGCACTCCTCCTGTAGACCCAGGCTGTGATGATGGGCTTTGTGAAAATGGCATTGAACTCTGGAACGGATGCGAATGTGAAGCGGGAGAAGCACCCATTGATCCAGGATGCGATGATGGCATATGCGAAAACGGTGAAGAGACCTGGGATGGTTGTGAATGCCAATTGGGTAGCCCGCCGGTGAACCCAGGTTGCGACGATGGACTATGTGAAAACGGTCTCGAAACCTGGAATGGATGCGAGTGTGAGTCAGGAGAAGCCCCTGTTGATCCTGGTTGTGATGACGGGATCTGTGAAAATGGGCTAGAGACCTGGGATGGCTGTAATTGCCAATTGGGCAGCCCTCCTATCAACCCTGGTTGTGATGATAATGACTGCACGAATGGCATAGAAAGCTGGAATGGATGTGAGTGCATAGTCGAGCCAGTAGTATTGGGATGTACCAATGATACGGCAGAAAACTATGACCCAGATGCTACTTGTGATGACGATAGCTGCACCTTCCTTTGCCCCGACCCGGGCGATTGTGATGACGGATTGTGTGAGAACGGTGTGGAGACCTGGAACGGCATAGATTGCGAATGCCAGGCAGGCGAAGCCCCGGTTGACCCCGGCTGTGATGATGGCTTCTGTGAAAATGGTCTTGAAACCTGGGATGGCTGTAATTGCGTAGCTGGCGTTCCTCCTGTAGATCCAGGCTGCGATGACGGCAATTGCGAAAACGGATTGGAAACGTGGAACGGCTGCTCTTGCGATCCCGGTACAGCACCCATAGATCCTGGTTGCGATGATGGTATATGCGAAAATGGAGTCGAGAGCTGGGACGGCTGTGAATGCCAATCCGATGCTGCCCCAGTGGACCCAGGTTGTGATGACGGAATCTGCGAAAATGGTGTCGAGACATGGAACGGATGTACCTGTGAAGCCGGAGTGCCGCCAGTCGACCCTGGCTGCGATGATGGCGTATGCAGCAATGGATTCGAGTCCTGGAATGGATGCGAATGTATCGTTGAACCTGCGGTGCTAGGCTGCATGAACGACACGGCGGAAAACTACGATCCTTTGGCAAATTGCGAAGAGGATGACAGTTGTGAATTCTTGTGTCCTGACCCGGGAACCTGTGATGATGGTGTTTGCGAAAACGGAGTTGAAACATGGGATGGCTCCAACTGCGAATGTACAAGTGGAGAGACTCCTGTAGATCCTGGATGTGATGATGGTTTGTGTGAAAATGGTCTTGAGAGCTGGAACGGTTGTGAATGCGAAGCGGGAACCCCACCTTTTGATCCAGGCTGCGATGATGGCATATGCGAAAATGGATTGGAAACCTGGAACGGATGTAATTGCGAGCCAGGTGTTCCGGCAGTAGATCCAGGATGCGACGACAGTGATTGTTCTAATGGCTACGAGTATTGGGATAGCAGCACCTGCACTTGCGAAGTAAACCCAGCAGTAGTCGGATGTACGGATGATCAGGCAAACAATTACGACCCTGCTGCGGACTGTGACCAGGGTTGCGAATATGATTGCCCTGACCCAGGCAATTGTGATGATGGTCTCTGTGCAAACGGCATTGAAGTTTGGGACTTTGTTGAATGTAGCTGCGTTCCCACTAATATTCCCGATCCAAGCAGCTGCGTGGATGACGGCATTTGCTCGAACGGTGAGGAATTTTGGAATGAGCTCACCTGTACTTGTGAGCAAATTAATATCCCTGATCCTGGCAGCTGTGTAAACGATGGTGATTGTAATAATGGGGATGAAGTCTGGAACGAACAAACCTGCGAATGCGACCTTGTTAACGTTCCCGATCCGACGCTATGCGTAGATGATGAGGACTGCACAACAGAAGTATCCTATGATCCTCTCACTTGCGACTGCGTAGTAGAACAGGTTTGGGAAAATCCATTTGCTGGTTTTGATGAGATTGAGCTTTTGTGCAGCTTTGACGATCCGGTTGATTTGTTTGATCTAATCGATGAATCAGTCGATATGGGTGGAACATGGACTGACAGCCAAGGCAATTTGCTGACCAATACAATCTTTGAACCATCGACGGTGACCAGCGCCAACTTCAATTATACCGTTAGCAATGGTCCTTGCAGCAATACCGCTAACCTAACCATCTTGGTGGATGATTGTACTCCGCGCGCTAGCATTCCGAATGCATTCTCTCCAAACGGTGATAATCTGAATGATGTATTTAGAATTAAGGGACTTTACACTAGCAGCGCCGAATTATACGTGTATGACCGATGGGGGAAGTTGTTATACCAGGGGAATGGACTAGTAAATGGCTGGGATGGCAGCTTCAAGGGGGAACCGGTACAATTAGGTGTTTACGTCTACTACGCTGAAGTAACATTCCTCGACGGGAATACAGTACTCTACAAAGGAAATGTGACGGTAGTTAGATAGCACTCAATCCCCCTTCTTCACCTTATGGACTAGGATTTTGGGATTCGTGGGATTTCCAGGATTAGGGTTGTCGGAGTTGGGAGGTGCAGGGTAAAACACAGTAAGACGCAGGTAAAACGCAGGTAAGACGCAGGTAAGACGCAGGTAAGACGCAGGTAAGACGCAGGTAAGACGCAGGTAAG
>JAHDEE010000108.1 GCA_020629005.1 Chitinophagales bacterium | reverse complement strand
GCCACTGGTGTGGGCTCGGAGCTTGTCGGAGAGACCACAGCAGTGGATACACGAAGCGACTGAATGCTGCCTGCATTGTAACGGACAGCAGGCCTGTTATTTCCACGTGCCAATTGGCATCGCTCCTACATCCGTTCTGCTAAAGATTGCGTGCTAGTCGGGAATCATTGTGAAGCGATAGATAAGGCCTGCTCCAACATGATTACTGTGAATGTCTACCTTCTTGTCTTGCTCTCGCAGAAAGTACTCACTTTGAGAGTTTTCTCTATAGCGCTGATAATTGTGGGCGCAAAAGAAGCGTAAACCGATTTTGTTCTTGTGCATCAGGGCGACTCCCAATTTGCCTTCGGCAAAAAACTCGCTACCCACACCTTCATATCCGTCGTTGCCTTGGTAAGTACCGATTGCTATGGAGCTGAATGGACGGAGGAATGGCACTTTTTCCAAGGGGTGTTCATACTCGACCAGGGCGGCCATTGCGAAGCTGCTTAGTATGGTTTCTCGGTAGGAAGATTGGTAGCCCCCGTAATTTTCTTTTACCAGATCTGTGAGCACAAATGGATGATAAGAAAAACCCAAATGTAGTCGCTCCATCCAGGTGAAAGTTACGCCCAGGCGCAATGAATATGCTTTGAGATCGGCGCTGTTGTAGCTTGTGTCAATGTCGTTGATGATCCATGACCAGTTCTCTTCGCCGGTATTGAAATCAAATTCTCGGTATTCA
The DNA here is from genome assembly GCA_020629005.1 of Chitinophagales bacterium. GTDB lineage: Bacteria > Bacteroidota > Bacteroidia > Chitinophagales > UBA2359 > JAHDDV01. Next base: position 19,445 of record JAHDEE010000108.1, on the reverse strand, counting down.
CCTTCGTAATAATATCTTTCTGTGAATCCCCAGCCCTTTAGGCCGGCGTCTAGTTGAAAGCTGAGGTACCAGGGTTTTTTCTGCTCAACTGTCGCGGGTTTTACCTCATCATCCTGAGCTAAGAGGGGATTTGAGGGAGATATGAGAAAAAAAGCAGAAAGAGTTAGCGCAAGGCAGAATTGCTTCATGGGTCAATTTTTCAGGGTTCGTAAAGGCTTGTTGCGTGCTGCCAGGGGTAGAACGTAGGGCTAAACCTCACAGTTGCTGGCTTTAAGGCATAAAAAAAAAGGCTGACTCCCCAGTCAGCCTTTAACCCTAAATTGTTTAACCCTAAAATTGAATATCATGAGAACCATGAACGATTACAAGATAAAGCAACTTTGGGATATTGGCAAGTCCTGGAGATTTTTTTTTTGAGAAATGTGTTTAAACATCGATTTTCGGGAAAAATGCTGAGCCATCTGTCCGATATGTGACAGGACCCGGTTAGATGCGACCTGTCACCACACAAGTGCGTTTGAATTGCTCGAGATTTCCTTCCAAATCAAATATCTCTACCAATAAAATATAAATTCCGATGCCAACTTTTTGTCCATCTTCGTCTGTTCCATCCCATTGGACAAAGCCCTCTGTTGTAAGTAATTGATTTTGAACTAATCGGCGTACTTCCCGGCCTCTGTCGTCAAAAATGGTGATGCTCATGGCCGAACCAGGTTCTTCAACCTGGTATCTGAGTCGGGTAAAATCGGCATTTCCGTCTTCATCAGGGGAAAAATTCCTCGGCTCAATAACAAAGCTTTCTTGCAATGCGCTTCCGGTGGTAACATATTGGCTGTTTTGCGCAGTGGGCGTGCCAAATCCGATGGTACTAGCTGCTGATTGCCAATTGTTTGCGTCGCTTGACTCACCTGTATAACTTGTTCTTTCCAGTGCTACTCCATTATCATTGCTGATGAGTCCAGAGTGCCAATCATCAAAAAAGTGTACTTCATCAATCTTGAAGCCGAAAGGAGGAGCAAGAATTTGGATGACCCCTTCATCATCCTCGATGGCGGGTAGATCCGTGAGCCTGAACAGGTGAGCTGGTGTTTGTACAGTGTAGTTGTTAAGTACAGATTCAGTACTAACGGTGAAGACAAAGAAATCGCCAGGGAACATCAACAGTTGCTGATCCGGGGATACGTTTACCACGCTAGTGGCAGGAAAATCTTCCTGTTCAATATCTCCTTTGCCGATGAGCACATTTTGCAAATCGAGTACTTCGTTAGAAGCGTTGTAGATTTCGAGATAATCTTTTTCACCGTCTTTGGCATTATGGAGAATTTCATTGATGATCAAGTCGCCATCATCTATTGTACCGGGGATACCGACTCTGGCTGTATTCAGTATACCTACCGGATTGCCTGCACAGTCTTGAACCTGCTCTACAGTAACTGTGTAAATGGTATTTTCTTGAAGGGCTTGATCGATACTCAAAACCATCTTGGTACGGTCTCCTTGTTCGAAATTAACTTCGACTATTTCAATGCCATTGTCGACACTAAACATTGTCGGTTCCAATTGCATTGTGGGAGATAATACTTCAGTGAAAGAAAGTATAATGCTCTGATTACTGTAGTTGGCACGTAGCAGGTCGGGAAAAGTTTCATCTGGCAATGCGGCTGCCACCGAGTTGGCCGCCCCTGGCGTACCACCCACCATATTTGTGCAGCTGGTCCAATTGCCTACTGCCTGGCAGGGATTGTTTGTGTCGATCATCTCCAGAGACCATCCTCCTTCTCTTTTTACTGCATCACTGTGCATCGATGACTCGTAGGTAACCTGGAATACCCAGTTGCCTGTGTTATCACTCAAGATCAGCGTTTCGGATACATTGGTCAGATCAGGCTGACTCCTCGTCGTAGCCACTGAGCCATAAACGGTGAAACTGTCCTGGTTTGCCTCTTTGACCACTGTTGCATATTCTCCTGGCTTTAGAAGATAGGCATTGAAGTACTGATCATTATCTGGATTATCATCATCATCTGATTTAATTGACCAATCTCTCAGGTTGAAGAATTTTTCTGATCGGTTGTAGATCTCCAAATATTCCAGTTCGGGCAATAACACTACCGGATTATCGTCATACATGACTTCTGTGATCACTACATCTAGTGCAGCGGCGGTTTCCGGTCTGGCGAATTCACCGCTAAGGTTATGGGTATTGTCGAGGCAGTCACGCAGGTTAAGCAGCTCAATATTGTAGATCGTGTTGAGCTCCCAGTCAGAGGCGTAGCTAAGCTGGACCACATTGTAATCCACGATGACAGAAACTGGCTCACCGATCGATTGGTTGACGGCATAGTTAGCCGGATTTTCTGCGTCACCAGAAAGTGCCTCATCAAATACCAATCTCAATCCGTTTGGTTCCAGTACTTCCAGGTTGATAAGTTTGGGGGCTTCTTCATCAGTGATTTCGCCTGCCACGGAATTGGGCTGCCCTGGGGTCCCTCCTGTAGGACTGTCGCTGGAGCACCAGTTTCCTTTTTGTACACATGCCTTGGCAATGTCTTTCAGTTCGAGGGACCAGCCTCCGTCCTCTTTAGCCGGATTGGTATGTGTGGCAACTGAATAGGTGACACGGTGTAGCGGGTTGCCATTGACATCTCTGAGCAACAATACGTTTGTTCCTGTATTTGGGAGCGAAACGTTAGAACTTGTGCTAGTTACAGAACCGTAGGATGAAAACTCAACCGCAGCTTCTTCTTTACAAACAATGACGTATTCCTGCGGCTTTAGCAAGTAGCTTTCAAACAGTTTCGGTGTTCCGTCATTTGTTACGATAGACCAATCTCTAAGATCGAAAAACTTGTCGCTGGAGTTGTGCAACTCGATATACTCAGCTTCCGGCAATGCGACTCCCGGAGTTTCATCGAACATGATCTCCGAAATCACTACTTCAAATTCTGAAGGTGCTTCTGGTAGACCAAAAGCCTCTTCGCCCAGGAATGCATTGCCTAGACAATCCTGGAGATCGCTAATATTCAAGGTATACGAGGTTGCTCCTTGCCAGTCCTGGTCAAAGCCGAGGATGACGGTGGTACCTCCTGCACTTATGCTAGAGGGATTTCCCACTCCTTGATCAACCTGATAGTTTGATAGATTTTCTGCTGTCTGTGCTACGATATCTTCGTCAAACTCCAGTTCGAGTCCATTGGGTGGTAGTATCGTTAGACCCAATAGTATTGGAGCCTGGGAATCTTCGAGCGTTCCTGCAATGGAATTTTCCCGCCCGGGAGTACCGCCGCTTGGGTCTAAAGATGCTGACCAGTTTGACTCACCGTTACATGGCACGTTGATATCGATTCGTTCAAGTGCCCAGCCACCTTCGCTGATTTTGACAGCATCATCTAGCCAATCATCCAGATAGCTAACTTGATCGATTTGCAGACCTTCCAGTAATAAGATGGCATCATCTCCAGTATCATTAAGCGTTGGTAGATTACCGACGATAGCTAGATTTCCAAGGGACTCAAATTCTTCTGCATCGCTTTCTTTGCACAAAATGGCATAGCCATTTGCCGGAATGATTCCGGAGGTGATCTGCGTTGTTGAAGCTCCGGCATCTTTGAACTCGAAACCAGTCAAATCTATGTCTACTGGGCTTGTGTTATATAGCTCAACATACTCAGCTGTAAATCCGAAATCGCTGTTTATTTTAAAAAACAGCTCTGTGATTACTATTTCACCCGGACTAATAATGTTGTAGGAAAAGGAGATACTTTGAGAGGCTGTCAGGTTTCCCACAGAATCTGCCATGTCGGTAATCTCGACAATGAGTTCGGATTCCTCCACAAATTCATCGGCAAAAGTCAATGTAACACTGGTGCTTGAAGTGAGTTCTGCCGAGACTGGATTTACTCCGTCTACACTATAATTTGTGATGTCTGTTGCCGGTCCTGCTGCGACCGCTTCATTGAAGCTGATCAATACAGAAGTACTACCCAGGACCTCTATGGACAGCACCTCTGGCCCCTCTGTATCTACAATTTCAGGACCTATGTAGAAATCATCAAAGAAGAAAGCGGCATCATTATTTGAAGTGTGTTTGCACAATAAGCCCAGGAAATTGGAACTCTCGTGACTATTGTCTACTGCTGTTCCCACTTCCGTGAAAGAGCCGTCGACTTCCAGATCTAGCAAATATGTCCATTCTCCTGTGGCGGAGCGCAGAACTTTAACATTAAATTCAGGAGTTTCTCCTGCATTGGGAAGACCAGTAATTAGCACTTCCTCCTCAGTCCCAGTTTGTTTGTACAGGCTTAGGGCATCCAAGCTGCCGCCTTCCCCTACCTCCAGAAAATATCCATTGAGTGGTTCAGTCAGTATTTCCGAGTCAGTCATGAGGTAAACCCGCAAGAGGTTATTGGTGGAAGGATTGAAGTCGAGCTTCATGTAGAAACTCCATTCTACATCGTCTACTTCCGTACTGGGAAGCAGAAGCAATGCCGTATCAGTTGGCACCGGATCTTGTAGCTGCAATTGCAGGTCTGCGTTGACAATAAATTTGTCTGTGTCGCCTTGCCAGGTGGGATTGGCGCTAAAGTCCCCATCGGAAAAATCGTCGATGATTTGAGCTGATAAGTACAGTGGAAAACATAACAGCAGGAGAAATACGTATTTCATAAGGTGAATTTAGTCATTTTCACCTGCTCAAATCATTTTTTTGTGCTTCCAAGTCTTCAATTTCGATGGACAATGTCTCCCAGTTTTCCATCTCAGAGTTAAGGCTGCTCTTCCTTTCCTCATAATGCCTTAAAAAGAGATCCGGCGCCTTTTCCGTCTGGTAGAAATCTGCTTTGCCAATTGCCGCTTCCATTTCCGCAATCTCCTTTTCAAGTTGTGAGATGAGCTTTTCGGACTTGGACACTTTGTTTTTCACCCGCTTGATGGCTTTGTCTAATTCCCACTCTTGATTCTTGTTTCGCTTCTGTTGCTCGGCACTTTGGCTGGCCTTCTTGGTTTCCGTTCTTCTGCCTCTTTCCAATTCGTTGAGGTTGGCGATCTCCCGCTTTTCCAGGAATGATTGCAGATCACCAATATGTTCATGAATCTTCTTATTCTTGAACTCGTAAACTTTATCTGTTAATCCCTTTAAGAAATCTCTGTCGTGAGATACCACAATCATACTGCCTTCAAAGTCTAGCAGGGCCTGTTTCAGTACCTCTTTCGCTGCCATATCCAGATGGTTCGTGGGCTCATCAAGTATAAGCAGGTTTACGGGTTGTAACAGTAACCTTGCTACGGCAAGCCGTGATTTTTCACCACCAGACAGAACCATTATCTTTTTGTCGACATCCTCTCCGCTGAATAGAAAAGCGCCGAGCAAGCTTCTTACCCTCTGTCTTAATTCTCCTGTTGCTGCATTGTCAATGAAATCAAACACAGTGACATTGCCATCGAGGTTTTCAGCCTGATTTTGTTCGAAGTATCCAACTTCCACATTGTGCCCGAGACTGCATTTGCCTTGAAAATCTGTTCTCCCTCCAATGATCTTCGATAGGGTAGTTTTGCCTTCTCCATTCTTACCAACGAAAGCAACCTTCTCGCCTTTCATGAGGCTAAAGCTAATATCATTGAGCACCTTCAGGTCTCCATAGGCTTTGTACAAGCTTTCAGCAGAAACGACCTCCTTTCCTGAGCGTGGTGCTGGAGGAAATCGAAATCTGATTTTGGCTCTTTCCATATCATCAATTTCGACAGTCTCCATTTTGTCGAGCTTTCTGATCAGGGTCTGAGCAAACTTTGCTTTGTTTTTCTTTGCCCTAAACTTATTGATAAGTTTGGTGGTTTCTTCGACCTCTTTGCTTTGTCTTTTCGCTTCTATTATTTGCCGTTCTACTCGCGACTTTCTGAGCTCTACAAATTCAGAATAGCTATTCCGATAGTCATAAATTTTTCCGGCAACAAGTTCAACAGTTCGATTGCCTACCTTGTCCAAAAATTCTTTGTCGTGAGAGATTAAGACGACTCCGCCATGATAATTTCTAAGGAAGCCTTCCAACCAAATGATCGATTCAATATCCAGGTGATTGGTAGGCTCATCGAGTAGAATGAAGTCTGGCTGCCTCAATAGAATTTTGGCCAATTCTACACGCATTCGCCATCCGCCACTAAATTCTGAAAGTGGGCGATTAAAGTCTGATGCAAGAAAGCCGAGACCAGTCAATACCCGGCTTATGGCTTCGTCCTTGTTGGAGCCGCCGAGCCTTTGCAGGCGATCAGTAGCCTCTTCCAGGTTTTCCAGGGTTTGTGCGTAGTCGGCTGAGGTGTAGTCGCTATGGTTACTTATTTGCTCGGTTAGCTCTGCAATTTGCTTTTCTATTTCCAGGATTTGGTCAAAGGCGGTGTTGGTTTCTTCAAAGACAGTAAGTGCATCTTTGAAACTCACTTCCTGTTTCAGATATCCAAGGGATGTGTGATTGCTCATGACAACCTGGCCCTCGTCTGCGATGATCTCACGCATCATCACCTTCATCAGGGTGGTTTTTCCGGCTCCATTCTTTCCAACCAAGCCAATTCGATCCTTCTTTCGAATACTTAGATTCAAGCCATTAAACAATACCTGTCCTCCGTACTGGATAGATATGTTCGTTAAATCAATCATGGGTGCAATTTACAAAAAGGCCCGCTCCTTTTGGGAACGGGCCATCTTTTGATAATAGGTTGCAAAGCAACTAGTACTACAGGCTTAGCTAGTCACCACTTCAGAACCGAGTAGTTCCTTGATTCCGTCAATAGTCATTGACTTCGGTCGCTCTAGCGGCATGCCCAGAGCTCTATCCCAACATAGGGAAGCAAGTACTCCAGTGGCACGAGATACGCCAAACATGACCGTATAGAACTCATACTCGGTGAAGCCATAGTGCATCAGCAGTGCCCCAGAGTGAGCATCAACGTTTGGCCATGGATTTTTGATCTTTTTGTATTCGCCCAGCACTTTTGGCGTAACGTCGAATATTTTCCATACTACATTGACCAACTCATCATCCGGGAAATACTCTTTAGCAAATTCCATCTGAGCCGTGAAACGCGGATCGGGCTGACGCAAAACGGCATGACCATATCCAGGCACCACTTTGCCGTCTGCAAGTGTTTTTCGGATGAATTCTTCAATTTGCTCAGCACTAGGCGTCTTAGTTCCGAGTTCATCAATCATCTGCAGTACCCACTTGATCACTTCCTGCGTGGCCTTTCCATGTAATGGACCTGCTAGTGCATTCATACCACTAGCAAGAGCGGCATAGGCATCACTTAGTGTAGAACCAACGAGATGAGTAGTATGTGCAGAGGCGTTTCCACCTTCGTGGTCAGCATGAATAGTCAGATACATTCTCATCATCTGCTTGGAGCCTGCTTGCTCATTGCCGATCATGTGTGCAAAGTTAGCCGCCCAATCCAGAGAAGGATCCGGATCAATGTGCTCTCCGTTACAGTAAGTTCTTCTGTAAATATAAGCGGCAAGTCTAGGTAGACTTGCGATCAGATTCATCGTATCTTCGTAGGTCGGATCCCAGTGGTCTTTTTTGCTCATTCCTTTGTCGTATGCTTTGGCAAAAAGCGAATCCGTTTGCAGGGCCATAATTCCGACAGAGAACTGAGTCATAGGATGAGCATCAGTTGGCAATGCGTCTAATGCTTTGAACACATGGTCAGGCACATGGCTTCTGCGAGCCCAGTCTGCACTCAACCATCGAACATCCTCCTCGGTCGGCAATTCGTTGGTCAACATCAACCAGAATAGACCTTCCGGCAGCGGCTCTTTTCCACCTGGTGCCTTAGGCAACAACTCTTTCAACTGAGGTATGGAATAGCCTCTGAACCTAATGCCCTCTACCGGGTCTAGTAGGGAAGTCTCAGTTACAAGACTCTTTACTCCTCTCATTCCTCCAGCCAACTGACGCAGCGAAACTGTGTCCACTTGCCGATCGCCGTTTTCCTTCACGTATTGCTTGAATTCAGTAGCAACGGCAGCTGCTTTCTCAGCAAATTTTTGTTTTAACCTGTCCATAAATTACGTCTATAGTTGATGTCTTTCTAAAAGCTAAAATTACGATAAATGTGGCAGATATTATAGTCAACCAGATTACTCGAAGGCCCATTCTGAGGACTTTAATATCCCGCTATTACAGTTGCAAAAACGGCTCCGTAAGCCACTATTCACTGCCCTTATACAACTAAAAACAGTTCAATTAGATTGTAGTTCAGACGTCCTTAGCCCTGGTATTCTCCAAATATTCTACGCAGGCTGTCGCTGATTTCACCCAGTGTTACCTCTGCTTCGACGGCTTGGATTACAGTCGGCATAATGTTAAGCCCATCTTTGGCTTGTTGACTCAATTTGGACAAGTGCTCTTGTACTGCAACATTGTCACGATTCTGCTTCAATTGTTTTAGTTTTTCTGATTGTAGGATACGAATGCTATCGTCGATCCTCAGCAGATCCGGGTTTAAGTTTTCCTCGACGGCGAAACTGTTGACGCCCACAATTATCTTTTCCTGTGATTCTATATCCTTTTGATATTGATAGGCAGACCTTGCAATTTCCTCTTGGATATAGCCAGCTTCAATCGCGCTCACCGCCCCACCCATTACGTCAATCTTTTCGATGTATTTTTCTGCAGCAGATTCCACTTGATCTGTCAGTTGCTCAACAAAGTAGGAACCTGCCAGGGGATCAACCGTATCCGTGACACCGCTTTCGAACGCAATTACCTGCTGACTTCTCAGCGCTATTCTCGCCGCTTGTTCTGTAGGAAGTGCAAGGGCCTCATCGTATCCATTGGTGTGCAAAGACTGCGTACCTCCTAACACAGCAGATAGGGCTTGCATGGTTACTCTTGTGATGTTGTTTAGTGGCTGTTGCGCAGTCAATGTTGAACCACCTGTTTGCGTGTGGAAGCGGAGTTTCTGCGCTCTTGGCTCAGTGGCACCCAGCTCTTTAGTCATTTTGGCCCACATCCGTCTGGCTGCCCGGAATTTTGCTACCTCTTCAAAAAAATTGTTGTGTGCGTTGAAGAAGAAGGAAATCCGCTTTGCAAATACATTGATGTCGAGGCCAGCATCGATTGCTGCTTTGAGATAGGCTTTCCCATTTGCGAGGGTGAATGCTAGTTCCTGTACTGCATCAGAGCCGGCTTCGCGTATGTGATAGCCAGACACCGAGATGGTATTCCACTTTGGCAGTTCCATGCTACAGTATTCGAAGATGTCAGTAATGATCTTCATGGAGGGTTTTGGCGGGTAGATGTAGGTCCCCCTTGCTGCGTACTCTTTCAGAATATCATTTTGAACGGTGCCTGATAAGAGGCGAATATCTGCATTTTGCTTTTTGGCTACCCCAACGTAGAGTGCCAGCAGAATAAACGCGGTCGCGTTGATTGTCATGGAAGTGCTGATCTTCTCCAGGGGAATTCCTTCAAAGAGCAATTCCATATCCCGGATAGAATCGATGGCTACACCTACCTTACCAACTTCTCCTTCTGCAAAATCGTGATCAGAGTCATAGCCGATTTGAGTCGGAAGATCGAAGGCAACTGAAAGGCCCGTTGTGCCTTGCTTGAGCAGGTAGTGGTAGCGTTTGTTGGATTCCTCAGCAGTGGAAAAGCCGGCATATTGGCGCATGGTCCAAAGTCTGCTTCGATAACCAGCTTCGTGCACGCCCCGGGTGAAGGGAAACTTACCCGGTTGCTCTTGTGCTTGCGAATGGTAAGACCTGTTAATCACTATTCCTGCGTCGGTCTTAAACACCTCCTTTCTTTCCTTGATCTTCTTCTTCTCCATTTGGCAGTGATTAAAAAGTTTTTGAGGGATGGGACTAATCGAGCAGTTCTCGCATTTCACGCTTTAGGCTGAGGATTACATGGTCTGTTGGCAGTATATCCTGCGTTCCAGCGAGGTACTGAAATATGCGATGACTCAAATCCTTTGCTGTTGCTTCTTTCGGTAAATCACTCGCAATTCGATTTATGGTTGAGATCATTTCCTCTGTAACGGCTTTGATCCTGATCCATACTTCATCAGACACATAGACCTGCTGTGTGATATTGTGTTCCAGTTCGGCCCTGATGGCTGTAATCATTGCAAATTGCAGATCATAGGCGGACATGCCATCCATGCGCAATCGGCTGATGAGCATTCCGGGCGCGATACGTTCCAGAAACAAGACCAAACGCTCGTAGGCTTGCAATCTCAGAGGCAAACGGCTATCCAAACGCTGTTGCTGAAGCTCCAACTGCTTCAGATTAAGCTGATTCTTAAAATAGGACGAAAGCATCAGATAAGTTACCCACACCACCAAGGCCCCTGGCAATGTGTACTTTAAGATTTCAAGGAATACTTGCATGCTGGGAAATTTCGCCAAAATTAGCTGTTTTTTCTTGGTATCGGGTATCCTGTATCAACTATCAGGTGATCGGTGTTGATAGTTTACTTTGGGTTTTGGTTTTGGGTTATTGGTTTTGGGTTATTGGTTTTGGTTTTGGTTTTGGTTTTGGTTTTGGTTTTGGGATTAGGGATTGTAGCCATTTTTTGTGGCGCGACGGAGTGCAGTGGCAAAATAGCCGCGGGCGAAGGGGAAATGAGGGGTGCAGCTGCCGTGGCGACTGCTGGCCTGTGGTAGCTCGGAGCCTGCGGAGAGATGCCACGGGCCATGCAGGAGCAGGCAGATGGGCCCTGAATTGGAACGAAGCACGGGTACCAGGTTTCCACGTGGTTGAACTATTTCGCTCCAAGAAATTTCTTTGATTTTTTGTGATTAGCGATAGCCATTAATGGGCTGGTAACCAGTCAAAACGGGAATCCTGAGTCTGCTGGCACACAATTGGTGAGGGAACCAGGGACTATACTAAGATGTTTAGTATTTTTAATGGCTAGAGAGTAAAGCACAAATTATGAAAGAGGAAAATACAGAAAAGACGAGCTTCGCAGTCGCACCGATACAGCTGACCGAAGGCGCGATCGATGAGATAAAGCAGTTGATTGCCGAAAAGGAGTTGCAGGATACGCATGCCTTACGCATAGGTGTTAAAGGTGGTGGTTGTTCAGGGCTTTCGTATATACTTGGCTTTGATCAGAAGCAAGCCGAAGATGAGGAGTTTGTGGTGGACGGGATCAAGATCATAATGAATAAGGCCCACGGAATGTATTTGCTGGGTATGGAGATCGATTTTGTAAATGGGTTAAATAACCGGGGTTTTACCTTCAATAATCCGAATGCATCGGATACCTGTGGCTGTGGCACTTCATTTTCGGCCTAGCTATGAGCTTTTGAAATACTAATTAGGTGAAAAAGAGAAGGCCCTTTTGCAAATGCAAAGGGGCCTTTTTTATTTCTTGTATACTAATCGGTCAACGACTGACTACTTCTTGAAGCCGCGCCACTGAGTCGTCAAACTCAAACACTTCATACACATTATTGAAGTTTTCAGCATCACTCACCTGCGGGTACGCCCTTTGGGCTACTGCCAGTTTTATGTTCTCGAATTCAAATAAGAGCAGGAGCGTGCGAAGTTGCTCGGAAGAAAGGCAACCTTGCTCTAGAATTTTGTCTACTTCAGCCACTTTATCGTCCAAAAAGCCGGCTTCACTGATCGCTTTATGAGCGATTTCGAAGTCCTTGTCGGACATTGGTGAGCATTCAGATATAGTCCAGGCCCTGGCGGTCACAGCTACAAGCATACTGGCGACAAGCAGCACAAATAGCTTTCTCATGATTGAGATTTCATTAGTCAAAAGAAGGTCTGGTGGGACTTTCAAGCGTACGAACCTATGACCAATTTAACCATGTTTCGTTTAAGAATCAAGAGGAAAAACGACAATTCAAAAAGTTTTCGTAGGCATTAAGGCCTAGAAATGAATAAATTCAGTTGAGAAGCGGCCTTAATTGCAGGCAAAATAGCATAAAAAAAGCCCGCTTCCCAAGGGAAGCGGACTTCTTCAAGAAATATTGGATTTTCTTCAAGTATCTTAGAACTGGTAAGCAAAACCAACTTTGATCAAGTTGCTTGTTTGCCAGTGGTTGTCTCCAACTACGTTGAATAGTGGGAAAGTTTGATCCACATCTCTTTTTACAGAGAAATCAAGGCTAGCAGTGATGTACTTGTTGACAGTCAATCCGAACACAGTGTTCCAAAGAACGTCAATGTTTTTCATGAAGTCTACATCTTCGCAGTTTTGATCTTTAGATGGATCAGTGTAGTTAGCAAAAGCTTCTAGCGTAGAAGTTACAGTAAGGTTGCTCATCAACTTTCTGTTGTAACCAGCCATCAACTTAGCACCAACCTCTGAACGCGTTTTCTCTCCTATGTCTACACCAAATGCTCCGTATGAGTTAAGCGCATCATCATTAACGATGGTTAGCTTCCATGTGGCTGGTGAGAAGAAGATAGTCAGGCCTGGAGCTGCAGCCCAGTCGATACCAGGTCCGATTTCCAGGTAACCTGGAGCCATGAACCTAGAGATGTAGTCAGTGTTTCCACCAGAACCATAAGGTACGATGGTCTTCAGAGTGTCCGCAACTCCAGTCTCGCAGTTAGCGCGAGTGATATACTGTGCATCTAATACACCATCGCCGTTACCGTCTACACCATAGTAGAAACCTTTGGCGAACTGTGAACGGAAATTGGCAAGAAGTGAAAGTCTAACAGTCTCGCTAAACTTGTAACCAAACTTGCTGTAAAGGTTGATTTCATCTGCACCTTTTAGCCAGTTACTAAATGTTTCTCCTGGGTTAGAGCCATCAGCAAAAGTAACACCACCGTTTTTGTTGTAACCAAGTGTAAATCTTGCACCGTTTTCCCAGATCCAGTCCTCGTCAGCATAGTTGCCAAACAAGTTTAGGTTCCCTTCGATGTTGATATTGTTATTGTTACCACTAACTTCCTTCCAGGTGTCATTGTAAGTTACATTACTTACCAGGATAGTGCTCAAACCACCTGTTCTCCAGCCCTGAGTCATTAAGGCTTCGAGCTGGGCTTTCTTTGCATTAACCTCTTTAGTTATCGTCCCTGCTTGGGTTTCGAGGTCTTTGATGTCCTTTTTAAGTTGGATTTCAGAATCTTGAGCTGACAGCCCGAATCCAGCAAAGGCGAACAGCAAAGCGATTAGAAAAATCTTTCTCATGGATATGAATTTGATTAAATGAATGTGTGATTTCCAGGGTGATTCGAAAAAATACGGTCTTGAGACGCCTTGTATATGTCGTAGTCACTCGGCAAAAGTAACATTACGCCACTGATAAACTAAACAATGATTGAACTTTGTGCCCGCGAATATCTTAGGCATTTACCGCTACTTTGTATTGCATAGTACCTATTTTTACATTAGTTTAGCGTCATGAATACAGAAAACACCAAGGCGCAAATGCGCAAAGGTATCTTGGAATACTGCGTGCTCTCTATCATTAATCGAGCCGAAGTTTATCCCACTGAGATTCTTAAAGAACTGAAAGAGGCAAAAATCCTCACAGTGGAAGGAACTATCTATCCCCTCCTAACGCGTTTAAAGAACGGAGGGATGCTTAGCTATCGGTGGAAAGAGTCGCACAGCGGCCCTCCTCGCAAATATTATACCATTACAGATGCCGGAAAAACGTTTCTAGCCGAGCTTGATCTTGGCTGGACTGAGCTTGAATCAGCTGTAAATTCAATAACCCTCAAAAATTCGATGATCCATGAAAAAAGTAATTAGCATGCACATCGGCGGAGTGCTGTTCAATACTGAAGACTCTGCCTATACCCTACTGGAGCGCTATTTTGCAGCCGTTGAAGCCGAACTCATAAAGCAAAATGATGTCGATGATACTTTGCTCGACATACAGTATAGGGTAGCGGAGCACCTAAATGAAAAGCGCAATTACTCCCTAGATGCCGTGATTCTGGAATCACAAGTGCTCGAAATTGTTGAAGTAATGGGAGCTCCGAAGAATTTCTCTTCAAAAGCACCTGTGCAGGAAGTAGAAATGGCGACTTCAGATCCGGAGCCAGAACAGAGAGCAAGCAGTGCTTCTGCTGAGGATCTAAAGCTGATTCTGCCTGGAAGAAAGCGGCTTTACAGGGACACTGACGACAGAATAGTTGCCGGTGTGTGTTCTGGGCTGTCGTATTACCTGGGTATATCTGATCCAATGTGGATGCGAATCATCTTTGTGCTGATGAGTATCGGCAGCGGTGGTGGAATGATTGCTTTGTATATTCTGCTATGGATTGTATCGCCGAAAGCGGAAACTGAGCAGGAGAAAATGATGATGCAAAGTGGCCATGTGGAAATGGGCAATGTGCGCGACTGGATTGATCGCGAGCTAACCACTTTGCGCAATGGCTTCGAAGGATTCGGCGACAATTTCAGACGCTAGTGCCGTTTGATTATCTTTGCGGCATGAGTGCAGAAATCTTTGACAAAGCCAACAGTCTATTGGCAGAAATTGAGGCCTACGATATCACTGATGCCGCAAGCCTTGAGGCTTTCAGAATCCGATTTCTCGGTTCCAAGAATGTCCTCAAGGGCCTTTTTGCGGAAATGAGGAACATTGATCCTGATCGCAAGAAGGAGTTTGGCCTGCTCGTAAACAAGGTGAAGCAGGCAGCTGCTGGCAGGCACGAAACCATGAGTGGAAGCTTGTCTTCCACGTCCAGCGGAGCAGTAGATGTTCCGGATATGAGTTTGCCTGCGGGAAACAGACATGCAGGAGGCAGACATCCGCTCACGGTAGTGCAGAACCGAATGGTGGAGATTTTTGGCCGACTGGGTTTTGCCGTGGTTGAAGGTCCTGAAATCGATGACGATTGGCACAATTTCACCGCACTTAATACGCCGGAAGACCATCCCGCCAGGGATATGCAGGACACCTTTTACGTGCAATTGGAGCCTGCAATGATGCTGCGCACTCAGACATCTTCTGCTCAGGCACATGAGATGGAAAAGGGAGAACTGCCTATCAGAATCATCTCTCCTGGAAGAGTATACCGAAATGAAACTATCTCCGCACGCGCACATTGTCAGTTTCATCAGGTTGAGGGTCTGTACATCGCGGAAAACGTTTCGTTTGCGGACCTAAAACAAACGCTGGTCTACTTCGCCAAGGAGATGTTTCATGCTGATATAAAGGTGCGATTACGGCCTTCCTTTTTCCCCTTTACAGAGCCTTCAGCAGAGATGGATATCACTTGTCTCATATGCGGAGGGCCGGGCTGTACGGTTTGCAAAAAGACCGGCTGGGTCGAGATTCTCGGTTGTGGTATGGTAGATCCAAATGTACTGGAGAACTGCGGCATTGACAGTGAAAAGTACACTGGGTTTGCCTTCGGTATTGGTGTGGAGCGAACCGCCATGTTGTATTATCAGGTTGACGATCTTCGGTTGTTCTTCGAAAACGATATGCGATTTTTGAAGCAATTCAGATCCGTGCTGCAGTGATCTAACTCCGGCAATCAGGACGATAGCCATTATACTCCACTTCCATACTGAACTCTCTGACAAATGCTGATTGAAAACGTAAAAAAGATTGTGGTGATTGGGGCTGGTACCATGGGCACCGGAATCGCACAAATGAGTGCAATGGCAGGCTTCCAGACGATCTTGTATGATATACAGGATGAAGCCTTTCCTCGGGCTCGGAAACAGATTGAAGCAAATCTGGACGGCGCCATACGCAGGAATAAGATCTCGCCAGAGGACAAAAACAGGGCTATTGCTTTGGTTGAGATGACCGATCGCTTTGAGAATCTGATGGGGGACGTGATTATTGAAGCGATAGTTGAAAAACTAACGGTGAAGCAAGATCTTTTTTCGCGACTGGAATTGATCAATGCCCCAGAGGCTATCTTTGCGAGCAATACATCTTCTATTCCGATTACCAGGATTGCCACTGAACTTAAAAATCCACAACGGGTAGTGGGCATGCACTTCTTTAATCCTGCCCATATCATGAAACTAGTTGAAATAATCTCTGGAGCTGCGACTTCGCAGCAAGTAGCAGAAACTACACGACAGCTAGCCGTGAAAATGGGCAAGAAGGCTGTCAGCGCCAAAGATTCTCCGGGCTTTATCGTCAACCGTGTAGCCCGACACTTCTATGTAGAAAGTCTTCGAAGCCTTGAGGAAGGGGTGGCTGATGTTGCCACTATTGATGCCCTAATCAAGTCTTCGGGATTTCGGATGGGACCATTTACCTTGATGGATCTGATTGGGATAGATACCAACTATGCTGTGACTTGTTCGATGTACGACTCATTCCATCAAGACGCAAAATTTAGACCTAGCAGAATACAGCAAAAGTTGGTAGATGCTGGCCATCATGGACGCAAATCAGGCAAGGGATTTTACGACTATTCCAAGGAGAGCTAAATGAGTGCTTTCATCTCTCGAACAGAAACTATCTGAATGCAAGTCAAGGGGAAATCATACAGAACCATTTGGCTAAACGAAGCGGGAAAAGTTTGCATCATCGACCAGCGAAATCTTCCGCACAGGTTTGAAATCTGCGAATTACAAAGCTGCTCCCAGGTAGCAACTGCTATTCGTGAAATGTGGGTCAGGGGAGCACCGCTAATCGGGGGAGCTGCCGCCTTTGGCATGTACCTTGCCTGCCAGGACAATCGGGGAGAAGCTGAATTTATCAAGGCTATCCGGCACAGTGCTGACATACTTTTGCAAAGCAGACCCACAGCCGTCAATCTGGCCTGGGCGGTGGAAAAACAATTAACAGTCATATCGAATGCCTCAAACAAGCAGGAAGCGGTGCTTGCTGCTAAAGAAAACGCGCAGATGATAGTGGAGCAGGATGTGCAAATTTGTGAAAGCATTGGCGAACATGGGCTGCCACTGTTACAGGAAATCAGCAAATCTAAAAACGGTGAGACCGTCAATATCCTCACACATTGCAATGCCGGATGGCTGGCAACCATTGATTGGGGCACCGCTACTGCACCAATTTACAAGGCCCATAGACGGGGCATTCCTGTGCATGTGTGGGTTGATGAAACCCGGCCAAGAAATCAAGGTGCAAGAATCACAGCATTTGAACTGGGCATGGAGGGAATACCGCACACGATCATTACCGATAACACTGGCGGACATCTTATGCAGCATGGAATGGTTGATATCTGCATTACAGGCACGGATCGCACAACTCGCACAGGAGATGTTGCCAATAAGATCGGAACCTATCTCAAAGCCCTTGCGGCCTTTGATAATCAAATCCCTTTTTACGTGGCACTGCCTTCGCCAACCATAGACTGGAACATAAGCAATGGCATTGCAGAAATCCCTATCGAGCAGCGATCTGAATCGGAGGTGAAGTGTATTCAGGGATTGTTAGGTGACGATATTGTGTCCGTACAATTAGCTCCGGACAGCAGCCCCTGCGCCAATTA
Organism: Chitinophagales bacterium; assembly: GCA_020629005.1. Lineage (GTDB taxonomy): Bacteria > Bacteroidota > Bacteroidia > Chitinophagales > UBA2359 > JAHDDV01. The sequence continues at coordinate 2,034 of JAHDEE010000108.1, read as the reverse complement.
TGCCTTCGATGTCACACCTGCCCGCCTGGTGACTGGTTTGATTACCGAGCGCGGAGTTTGCTCAGCTTCGGAGGAGGGATTAGCGTCTTTGTTTCCTGACTTCGGATAAGCAATCGTCCCGACTCAGCTACATCGCAGCCAGCGTTTCCCTTATCATTGATTTTGTGAGAGGTTTTTCCCAGTAGCCGGTGATCAACGGAATCGATTCGGCTTTTGCCAAATCCCTGGGATTTTGGGAAGAAGAAGCAATAACAATTCGCAGCCCTCTTTCCACCAATCGCTCAAACCGGTCATAGTGCAGCTCCAACAACTCAAAGCCGGTATGCTTGGGCATACTGATATCTAACATCAGCAGACTGGGATCCAGCGCCTCCTGGCTTTCCAGGAGATTCAGAATCTCTTCTACGCAATCCACATCGCCGCAAGACATTACCTGTTCTGCTGCGGACATGTTATTGATTAAATACTTGTGCAGAAAAATAATCTTGGGATCATCATCTATTAACACTACAAACCTATACATGCTGTTCTTCCGTTGGTCTAGAAATAGTGAAGTAGAAGATGCTGCCCTGATCAGGAGCCTCGTCTACCCAGATTTGCCCACCATGCAATTCGATAATTTTTCGACAAATTGCCAGGCCAATTCCAGTGCCATTATACGTGTCTTTACTGTACAAACGATTGAAAATCAAGAATATCTGTTCGCGATATTCTTTCTCAATGCCAATGCCAATGCCATTATCCCTAACTGAAAAACAGAATAATTCCTTGTCTTTTGTACAATCAATCTCAATCCTTGGTATAGTAGTTGAAGCTACAAATTTTATACCATTAAGGATCAAATTTTGGAATACTTCCCGCAACAATACCGGATCAGCCTGCACAATGTCAGGCATTGCCAAGTACTCTGCTTTCAAAGAGTAAAGTAGTCTTGATAAGATTTGGAGCGAGAAGCCACTCCACCTGGCCTCTTCCTTCCCGTGCTCCGCTTGTACGCACACCACATCTGCCTGTTCATGCATGGCTCCTGCTGTCTCTCCTATCGTCGAGCCACCAGTAGCCAGCATTCACCACGGCAGCTGCGGCGCTTGTACCGCTTCGCCCGGGGCTATTTTGACAGGTTCTTGGTTCTGGCAAGAAGGAGATTCAAGACCATAACATAAAACAGCCGAAATGCGAATATCTAATACCATCGGGCTTATCTCAACTCAGCAAGATCGAATCTCAACATCAATGGAGAATTCCAGGAATATTGATGAATTTTGATGTAACAGCCAGCAAGCCCCGCTTTTTAAACCTAGTATAAGAACCAAACAATGAGATATTACCTCTTCATCCTTTCCATGACCTTCTTGTTGGCTTCCTGCACACAAGACGGCTCCATCAGTCAGTCAGATAATACGGCTCCGCATAAGCAGGAAAACTACATGCAAAAACTGAACGTCTATGTTTCAGTAATGAATTACTATGCCGCTCAAGTTGGAGGGACAAGGCTCTTCAAAAGGCCCAAATTTCTACTCATTCTACTTTGAATCGCTTCAAAAGTACGCTCTCAAAATTCATAGGAGACCTTCAATTGCTTATCAGTAGGGTGGAGCTAAGGGATAGGGAATCAATAACTGTCCGATTTTGACGTCGCTGGAAATGATTTAGACGAGGCATTTTTTGACAGCATCCTTGTTGGCTGGTGGAGAAAAATAACGATGGATAAAGCATTTCTAGCAAGTCAAAATGGACATTTATTGATTCGCTGTCCCTAAATGACTCCTATGATGAACAGGAGCTGGAGAAACTTAGAAATGGAAGTAAGCTGGAAGGATCATTGAACATTCTGCGAGCACATCAAAGGGAGATGGTAGATGCTTATAACTATATCATGTAGCTCTTGCTGATTTTCGGATTAGTGAAGCCAAGAGCACATTTACTGCAAGCTGTTTCTATGTGTCAGCAGCAGCGAGCTTTTTTTAACTACAATTGTTTAAGTAGGTATAGCAACAAGCAAATGGGGTCCGTCTGCCAGGACCCAATCAATAA
>JAHDEE010000415.1 GCA_020629005.1 Chitinophagales bacterium | reverse complement strand
CTTACAGATAGAGTGGTCTTTATCGGTGGCGAGCGGTCCGCTTTTCGCCTAAGCAAAGAGCCAGCAGATTTTATGGTGGAAAAGTTCTTTGAGACGGGATCGGTAGATGCCAATGACATCAACAGGGTCTACTTGACAAGTCACTGCTATGTAGACGCTGCGATCTATGAGCACTGCGATTTTGCAATCACTTCCACCAAAGATTTTCGTTGCTTGACCAGTGATTTCGATAACACAGAAGAGTTTCACAATGTGGAAAAAGGGACAGGCCGAAAAGCCCTGATCAGAAGTGAAAAATTCAATCTGCTCAAGCGCGGAAGTGTCCTGTTTGTCAAAACAGCAGAGCTGCCCAAAGTCGAATCCATGCTAGAGCATAAAGCCTTTCATCAAATCGGCTACAACTACTACCAAATCAATCCGAAAAATCAAAAATAATCGACTATATGAGAGCTACAACAAAAGCCTATATCATTAACGCCGTCACCAATATGCATCCCGGTAGCGGGGAGGCCAATTTTGGTATCGTAGACCGGCAGGTACAGTTGGATGTTACCGATAAGCTGCCCACAGTAAATGCTTCTGGAATGAAGGGGGCCTTGCGTGAATTCTATGAGCATGCCTGGGGCGAAAAGGACCCTAAAGTCAAGTACGTTTTTGGTGCAGGAAATAAAGATGCCAACAAAGAAGAGAAGGTTCATGCTGCCGGACAGTATGTCTTCTTTGCCGCTCGGTTTTTGGTACTACCCGTACGCAGTAGCCATCGTCCCTTCTTTAGAGCTACGACCTTGAGCATTCTAAATGACTTTATAGACAACTTAGCGATCTTTGGGGCGACGGCAGAACATGCTGCTGCCAAGAGTGCCTTGCAGCATCTTCAAAGTGTAACGGTTGAGGAAGGTGCTCCGGTAATTTTTGTGCCAGATCAAGGAGTGGTTTTGGAAGACCTACCTGCAGTCAATAAAAGCGCGGATGTTTCAGCTGCCGAAGCTCTGCTGGGAGAAAACATCGCGCTCTTCCATGAAAATGATTTCAAAGATCTCGTTGAGGATCTACCGGTGATTGCTCGCAACTGCCTCGAAAATGGGATTAGTACCAACCTTTGGTACGAGCAGGTATTGCCGAGAGAATCAAAGCTTTACTGTCTGATCAGTCAACAAGATCATGCGGATGAGTTTGAGCAGGTACTGCTAAAGCAACCGATTCAGATCGGTGCGAATGCTTCCATTGGCTATGGTCAAGCCAAGTTTCATGCTATTGCTTCATCCGCTGCACAAACTGCCTAAACTATGTCAAAGAGAACATTAGAAAAGTTGATACCAAAGGCTATGGATGCCGTGAGTGATAACCTACTCAAGGACAAAACTTGGGTAGCCAGCGAATATAATGGCTACATCGCCTCAATGGGCGCCAGCATTATACAAGCAGGTTTGCTCCCCACGATCGCCGTTTTTGCAGACAAGGGATCAGGAGCCCAGCAGGATAAGCGCCAACTACTAAAGGCCATCCACCAGATGTTGGATGAACCTAAAGGAGATGACCTGCTATCTCATACAATTTCTTTGCAAAACGATCGCAACAAGCTACGCCAACTCAAAAAACAGATCATCGAACGATCCGTAGCCCTAAAGCTGGCTATCCGCACTTTCGAAAACAAGAAAACAAACAAGCAAGATGACTAATCCAAATATTGGCTGGTTGTTTTATAAGCAGTACTACGGCAAAGACAGTCGGGGCAACTCGATTGACTTTAGCAAAGGCACAGATGATCCAGGTAATGAGCGCCTCTTTCGTCAGCGCAACCAAGACATCTTTGCGCAAGGCTTACCAAAGTTTGCTGCTGAGAAGATCAATGCCAGTCATGATTTCTCTTTGAAGACCACCTATCCGGGGCTACTACTGGGATCAGGCTACAATCATGGTACAGGAAAGCTGGGAGAGATCAAAATTGGGTTTTACTTCGATCATACCACTGGCTTGCCGCTCATGCCCGGTTCTTCTGTTAAAGGTCTTTTGCGCTCCGCATTTCCAATGCGAGGCAAAACTACCAATGAATCAAGAGCCAGCTATATCTCTGAAAAGTTGCAGCAACTGCTCAGTGGGGGAGTGGCATACAACAGAGCGCAAGTCGAGTCGCTAGAGCGAGAAATCTTCGAGGGACAGCGAATGAAGCTAAACGAACAGAAGACCAAGGAAGAGTTAACGCCCTTCTCTATCTATGAAAGAGACATCTTCTACGATGCCATGATCACAACTGCTGATAGCAGCAATAGGATCTTGTCCGATGATTACATCACACCGCACAAGAACACGAAAAACGATGGTGTCCCCGGAGCGCTCAAAAATCCTACCCCAATCATGTTCCTAAAAGTGCTGCCCGATGTTACATTCAAATTTTCCTTCTCCCTCGAGAACAGTGAAGTGATCCCAGGTTTGGATGCCGCAAAGAAACTGGAACTCTTTAAAAGCATTCTTCTCGATCTAGGCATCGGGGCCAAGACCAATGTCGGCTACGGCAATTTCGAAGAAGTATAAAATCAAAAAAGTCCAACATGAAGCAAGTTGCCATCGCACAAGCGACCTTCGCATTTCCGATTCAAGCCAATGAGATTGAGTCTTTCCGTGGTGCTATCATCAAGCAGGCGGGCAAAGAACAAGACCTTTTCCACAATCATCGGGCGGATGGTTCCTATATTCATCGCTATCCCTTGATTCAATACAAACGCAATCGAGGTATGGCTACCCTTTATGCGCTAGGCCCTGCAGTACCCGCACTAGAAGACTTCATGAAAAACTGGAACTTCCAGATTGAGGTCAAGCGCAGCATGGTGGATATTGGTTTTCCAAGATATCGCAAGGGTATTTATCAGCTGAAGTGTACCAAGGAAGCACGCCAGTACAGAGTGCAAAACTATCTCGCTTTAAATCCGGAGAATCAAGATCGTTGGCTGGCGGAGTCGGATTTGATTTCCCGTGCTTCATTGCTTCAAAAGGTGCTGGCTGCTCATATCCTGAGCATGGCGCAGGGATTGAAGTGGAATATTGATGCGCCACTTGAGGTTCGATTGCTCAATATCGATCGCATCAAGTCCCTAAAGTATCGCGACATCAGCTTCCCTGCCTTTGATCTCGAGTTTAGCTGCAATGCGGTGCTGCCTCCTGCGGCTGGTATCGGCAAGGCAGCCAGTGGTGGCTTCGGCTACATTCTACCTGGCCTCTGGGGTCAGTCACGAGCTCGGAAAGGAGAGGAGATATTGGCTGGGGTTTTGGAA
>JAHDEE010000107.1 GCA_020629005.1 Chitinophagales bacterium | reverse complement strand
GTGTTTCTTGACAACGTGGGAGATTGCCTCCAAATAGCCCTGATCGAAGAGGAAATGCAGGTGCTGGTAGGGCGACTGAGTGTGCCGGTAGGAAGGGCTCGGAGCTTGCCGGAGAGACCGGCCTGCCGGATACACGAAGCGCCCTGGCAGTACCTGCATTGCAACGAAGAGCAGGGAGACCGTCAACGCGATGGGAGCAGTTTCGCTCCTAATAAACAATTCTGTACTCTTCCTTTTCGGTGTAAAACTTGCGGTATGAAACAGATACAAGCCCAAAATGGGCTGTTAAGGTGAACTTTATGGCATTTTGAGGGGTTGCACAGTGGAATTGCGGAGTTTTCTCCGCAGTATTGTTTATCTTTGCAAACATTTTAGCTTTTTCCAATGAAAGCCCTTAAGTACTACCAAATCCCGTTTACGGGGTTAAAGCTGGGGGAGCATGAGTTCAACTACAGCATCAATGATGATTTCTTTGCGCTGTTTGAAGCTGCTCCGATTAAGCAGGGGGATTTGAGTTTGGAATTGCTCTTTGACAAAAAACGGGAGACTTTTTTCGAGCTGAGTTTCCACATCAACGGATCGGTGAAAACCGATTGTGATCGTTGCCTGAGTTCTTTTGATTTGCCTGTTGAGGGTGCACATAAGATACTGGTAAAGGCAGACGATAGTGAGGTGGAATCGGACATGGATGAACCTGACGTTTTGTACATAAATCTGACGACCAATCATTTGAATATTGCGCAGGTCTTGTACGAACTCATTATGGTGAGCATTCCCTATAGAAAAGTACACCCGGTGGATGAGGAGGGTAATTCGACCTGCAATCCGGAAATGTTGAAGCATCTTGACAGGCATTTGACTGATGAAGAGGCGGAGATTGATCCCAGATGGCAGGCCCTCAATGAACTAAAGAAGAAAAAATAATTTACTGTTTTAAATCTGTGAGCGATGGCACATCCGAAACGAAAGATTTCGAAGACCAGAAGAGACAAGCGTCGAACCCATGACAAGGCAAAATTGCCTACAATTGCGATATGCCAGACAACTGGTATGCCTCACTTGTGGCACCGAGCTTATGAGTATGAAGGCAACATCTACTACAAAGGTAAGGTGATCATGACTTTTGACGAGGAGTAGTCCGTCTTCGATTTACCATCAAATGACAGGCAAAGGCTTGAAAAGCGGCTTGTTATTGTTCAAAAATCTGCCTCTTAGGAGCGCAGATTTTTTGTTTATATTCGGCCTCAAACCAGCAAGCTGCTACTGAATGGAACGCATTTACGCACATATCACGGGAGTTCAGGGTTATGTACCTGATTTCGTCCTAAGTAATGACATCCTTGAGAAATTGGTTGATACATCCGATGATTGGATTCTGAGTCGAACGGGCATTTCCGAGCGCCGAATACTAAGAACCAAAGGCCTGGGTACTTCTGACATGGCGGCAGCAGCTGTAAAGGAATTGCTTAAGAAGACTGACACGGATCCTTCTCAGATTGATATGTTGATCTGTGCTACAGTGACTCCGGATATGGTCTTTCCTGCCACTGCCAACGTGATCTGTCATAAAACAGGTATCAAGAATGTGCCGGGCTTTGATCTTGGTGCAGCCTGCAGCGGCTTTTTGTATGCTTTAACGGTAGCAACCAAGTTTATTGAGTGCGGACAATTCAATAAGATAATCGTAGTGGGGGCGGACAAGATGTCCTCAATCATGGATTATGAAGACCGGGCCACCTGTGTGCTGTTTGGAGATGGGGCTGGAGCAGTTTTGCTGGAGCCTGGAGAAGAGCAGGTTGGCGTGATGGATTCCATTTTGAAGAGCGATGGGGAAGGTGTTAAACACCTTCATCAAAAGGCTGGCGGATCTGTCAAACCTCCTAGTCGACGCACCGTATCAAGGAAGGAGCACTTTGTGTATCAGGAAGGCCGTGCTGTATACAAATATGCCGTTCAGAATATGGCCGATGTATCTGCAGAGATAATGGAAAAGCACGGTCTTAGTGGGGCAGATGTGGATTGGCTAGTGCCGCACCAAGCAAACAAACGAATCATTGACGCCACTGCTAAGCGTATGGAGCTGGAGCCGGAGAAGGTGATGCTCAATATTCATAAGTTTGGCAATACAACTGCTGCGACAATTCCGCTCTGTCTTTGGGAGTATGAAAACAAACTAAAGAAAGGAGACAACCTCATTCTTGCTTCCTTTGGAGGAGGCTTTACCTGGGGGGCCATATACCTAAAATGGGCCTACGAGCCAGTGGTATAGTGCACTTTTGCTGCTGGAGAGCGAGACGGACTATTTAGCTTGCAAACCGGTTAAGATATCTCACTTGTCTTTGGTATTTTTGTGCCGTTAAATTATCCATCATCTGCACTATGGCAGGCTTTTCGCAGCTTTAGCCTTTGGAGAGTTAAGAGATTTGTCTGAACCTAGAGCAGGCTTTCTGCCTTATTCGATGATAGTTAATCATTAATTCATTAAATTCATTGCAAGCATGGCAAATACCTCAGACATCAGAAATGGCCTCTGCATCGAGCATAACAACGATATTTGGGTAATTACCGAATTTCAACATGTAAAACCGGCACGAGGTGGTGCCTTCGTTAGAACAAAGCTGAAGAGCCTTAGCAACGGTAAAGTAGTAGAAAACACCTTTATTGGTTCTGCAAAGCTTAAAGATGTTCGGGTAGAACGAAGAAAGTATCAATACCTTTATGGCGATGATCAGGGTCTTAACTTCATGAACAATGAAACTTATGACCAGATTTCTATTCAGCCTGAGATGATCGAGAACGCACAACTCCTTAAGGAAGGAATGGATGCTGAGATCTTATTCCACGCAGAAAAAAATCTTCCTCTGACTTGTGAATTACCTCAATTTGTGGTTTTGGAAGTAACCTATACTGAGCCTGGTGTAAGAGGCGATACAGCTACAAATGTGCAGAAGCCTGCTACGCTGGAAACCGGTGCCAAAATCAATGTTCCTATCTTTGTCGAAACAGGTACTAAGATCAAGATCGACACTCGTAAGAACTGTTATGTGGAGCGTGTAAAGTAAAATAGATTCGACTTATGGATTTCCAACAAATTCAAGACCTCATTAAACTTGTAGATGAGAAGGAGCTAACTGAACTGAAGATCAAGAGCGATGGCTTCAAGATTTCTATAAGGTCGAAACATTACAACAAAAACGGCGGCAATCATTATCAGACGATTGCCGCTGCTCCAATGTCTCAGATGCTGCCGCTGGCACAACAAAGCCCTCCGCAGGTGCAAAGCCCCGCACAACCAGTAGCAACCTCTGAAGCCACTGCTTCTACCAATGGAGAAACAAGCGGAGCTGAAGATTCAGAATACGTTACCATCAAATCTCCAATGATAGGGACCTTTTATCGTTCACCAGGACCTGACAAAGATCCTTTTGTGAAGGTGGGAGACACCATAGAAAAAGGAAATGTTCTTTGCATTGTTGAAGCCATGAAACTGTTCAATGAAATTGAATCTGAACAGACTGGCAAGATCATCAAAGTGCTGGTGGAAGATGCCTCCCCAGTGGAATATGACCAGCCCTTATTCCTAATTGCTCCCTAATGTTTCATCTTAATTCAGTGTTTTACAATCCCTCCACATGTTCAAGAAGATTCTAATTGCCAACCGAGGAGAGATTGCTCTAAGGATCATTCGAACCTGCAAGGAGATGGGCATCAAAACCGTCAGCGTTTATTCCACTGCTGATAAGGAGAGTTTGCACGTTAGATTTGCCGATGAGGCGGTCTGTATTGGCCCCCCTCCAAGCACACATTCTTATCTTTCTATTCCCAGCATTATGGCGGCTGCGGAGATCACCAACTCAGACGCAATACACCCTGGTTATGGCTTCTTGGCCGAGAATGCAGAATTTGCAGAGATATGCAGAGATTATGAGATTAAGTTCATCGGTCCGACTGCTGAGATGATCAATGCCATGGGGGACAAAATCACTGCCAAAGAAACGATAAAAAAGGCGGGTGTACCCGTGATACCAGGGTCTGAGGGATTGCTACCAGATGTTGAAACGGCTAAAAGAACCGCAAATGAGATCGGCTATCCAGTGATGATGAAAGCCACAGCTGGTGGCGGAGGAAGAGGAATGCGTGTTGTATGGTCGGAAGATGAGGTGGAAGAGAATTGGAATTCTGCCAAGCAGGAATCCAAAGCCGCCTTTGCCAATGATGGCCTGTATATGGAAAAGTTCGTTGAAGACCCTCGCCATGTGGAGATTCAAGTGGCAGGAGACCAATACGGAAAAGTCATTCATCTTTCTGAAAGAGACTGCAGCATCCAACGACGACATCAAAAGTTGTTGGAGGAGTCTCCTTCTCCCTTTGTAGATGAAAAGTTGAGAGAGGAAATGGGTCAGGCTGCAATTGCTGCAGCAGCCGCTATCAATTACGAAGGTATGGGTACAGTGGAGTTTCTTGTGGATAAACACAAGAAATTCTATTTCATGGAAATGAACACCAGAATTCAGGTGGAACATCCGGTTACAGAGGAGGTTATGAACTTTGATCTCATCCGAGAGCAAATTAATATCGCCGCTGGAGTACCGCTTTCGGGGCGCTCCTTCTATCCGCAGGGGCATGCGATTGAATGTCGGATTAATGCAGAAGACCCATATCAGAATTGGCGCCCATCTCCCGGTTTGATCACTGAACTGCACACCTCCAAAGGTCACGGGGTGCGCGTGGATACCCATGTATTTAGCGGGTACACCGTTCCACCGTACTATGATTCCCTGATTGCCAAAGTGATCGTAAAGGCAGCTAATCGCGAAGAAGCGATTGCCAAGATGCGGAGAGCGCTGGAAGAATTTATTGTTTCAGGGATTTCCACTACAATCCCATTTCACTTGCAGCTGCTTTCTAACGAAGATTTCATTTCAGGAAACTTCACCACTTCCTTTGTAGATGATATGGATCTTTGATGCCCTTGCAAATATGTGATGCGTGATATCACCAATATGCGCTCCTTTGGCTATTGAAGCTCGGGATCCTTAATCACATACACTTCCGCTGAGCCCGAAACGGTGTAGTCTTTTCCGTTGACCAGATTGGTGCAAATGTAGCGAGTCCTAACTTTTCGGATCTTCCGGAAAAAGCTCTTGTTCAGCTTAAAACAAGTATTTGGAGGCAACTCGGACACCATTTTTGTACCTTTATCCGGATCGTACTTTCGAAACACTTTTTGCAGCGCCGGGTCCACACAGCCTTTGATTTTTTGTAATGAGAGCTGAACTGCTGCTTCCACATCAGGCGGATAGATGCCTCTGCCCAGAAAGACGGTCATCATCTGACGATAAATCTGTTTCCATTCCTTTCCATGTGGTTGATGATTTCTGCCATACTCCTTGTAGGTAACCAAATGGGCGAGTTCGTGCACCATCACAGTCAGGAATGCATAAGGATTGAGGTTGTAGTTTATCGATATGCGATGCCCTTTATCCTTGAACGGCGGTCGATAGTCGCCCCATTTTGTCATTCTGGCCTTGGAAATCTTTAGATAGACATCGTATTCTACCAGCCATCGGCAAATTTGCGGTACAGACTCAAGAGGCAGATATTGCTTAAGTCCATCGAAAAACATTCTGTATTGCTCTTCAGCGCTCATACCGATCGAGATATCTGCATTAGGGCTGAGGTGGTGAGTAGGCTATAAACAACATACATTAAGCCTAGCGGAATTATGAATGTTGGCGTTTCGGGGCGATAAAGAAAGAAGTAGGCCAATACCAAAAACAGGGTGAGCATAGACTTGAACATAATTGTGCCAAGAAAAACGAAGTTCTTGGTACCTGGGTTCAAACTTCCCTTTGCCAAAGTGGCAAGCCCCATCATCAATAAGCTAAGTAGGAAGAAGTAGAGCAGACAAAACCAGGTAAAGCCTGCAAGCTCCCCAAGCATTCCAAAGGAATGCAGCACGACCACTACAACCGCAATCAAAGCAGTTAGCAGAGCGATCCTGCGAGCCAGTAAAGGGAATGACATGACACTTATTTTCCTTTTATGACTTCTTTCAGCATAATACCCATAGCTAGTATAACAGACAGGGGAGCAAGCACTACAACACAAAGCGGACTTGACTGAAAATACTGGTCCAGTTTGATTCCTCCAAAGGTCCCTAATAGAATTACAGCAATCATCTGGAATGCCATAGAAGAGTACTTGGAGTAGGCCTTAAGTCTGCTTTCTTTAGGAGGCTGCTTTTTGGACTTTGGCTTGTTCATTTTTACCTGCCGCGCCAGAAGTGTTGCTACTGCTGTTGGCAACTTTAGAACCCATGTGACAGTTCCCATTTATCGCAGCTCCCTCTTCAACGACTAGTTTGCCTGTAAAGATTTCACCATCAATCTGTGCGGTACTTCGAAGGAAAAGCAGCTCGGAGACCTGGATTTTTCCCTTCACATGACCGGAGATGTCAGCGATATTGCATTTGATGTCCCCTTTTATCAAACCAGTGGCACCAACTACCACCTTTGACTTAGAGACCAGAAGTCCATCTATCTCGCCTTCAACCCTGATTTCCCCTTCACAAGTGACCGTCCCTTCGAGAAGAGTGCCTCGGCCTATCTTGTTATACATTTCCTCTTGAGACTGGACATTGGGCATGTGATTGCCCGTGGCAGACACTGCCTTTTTTGTACCGAACATTCCAAACATCTTAATTCAGATTTATATACTCAGTTGGATTAATTGGGGATTGATTGTACCACAATTCGAAATGCAAGTGCGGCCCTGTTGTCTGCTCGCCACTATTCCCCATGACGGCAATTACGTCCCCTGCCCTAACGAAGTTACCGGTTTTTTTCATCAAAACCGAATTATGCTTGTAAAAAGAGAGCAGGTTATTTCGGTGTTGAATACCAATGACATAGCCCGTTTCCAGGGACCATGTATCGAGCACAACAACGCCGTCCAATATTGATTTAATCGGTGCGGATTCGGTTGGTGACGTTAGGTCCACACCAAGGTGATTTCGATCGGGATCAAACTGATCCGAAACGATTCCATCTGAGACTGGAGAAAAGAAATAGAGATCGCGCAGTCCAATTCGACCACTGCCCTGATTTTCAACAAGGGCATAATTATCGAGGTTTTCAACTTCAGCCCGAAGCAGAGAATCTTCAGGAGAATGATGATCCAAAACCAATTGTCCATACTCTCTATCGGGAGTTTCTGCATTTGTATCTGCTTCTTCAACCACCTTACCCACTTCCCCAGTGATGATGTCCTTTATTGTTTGAATATACTGTGTTTGCTGCTGCAATTTTTCCTCCAACGAATCTGCCGTATAGGTCAAGGCCACAGCTCTTTCCTGCATACCCACATCACCATAACCAGGAATATACTCCTTCAATGGGGTCAGAATAATGAAGGCAGTGGTGGCCAACACTGTCACAACAAACAAGGTACTAGCCACTACATAAACATTCATCTTCGAGAGCCTCATAGAAAGCCGTTCCTCAAGAGACTCGTCATTCATGATAACCAGCCTGTACTTGATCTTCAGTTTTTCAAGCCTCGATTTTTCCTTTTTCAGATCCATTTACGCCTTTCTTCAGGGTGAAGTTAAAAATAATCCAGCCTTAGGGTAGATTTTAGTTCTAATTCGGAAAAAATTGGTCTTTTTGGCCCCATTTTTCCTACTGCTGAGTAAAAATTGAGCTGATTGATTACCCTGTGTCCAGTTTGCGGTTTATTGTCAAAATTAAACGAGTATTTTGACGTTTAAAGGAAGGATCGGAAGCATTCATAATGTGCTGTTTGCCCACGAATTGGGCATATATACAGCAAAGTAGCAAATTGACACGCTTGATTTCTATTAGCTGCCTAAAACAGTATCTTTGCGGAATCGCTGAACCGAGAGCCAATACAGTAGATAATGGCGATGCTTAAGACAATCCTGGAAGTTTGTTTAGGCATAATCAACTTACAAAAGACGGTATACCTTGAAAAGATTATTTTACCTTTCGTTCACCTCCATTTGCTTGCTGTTCCTTTTTCAAAGTACAGCCGAAGCGCAAATCAATCTCAATAAGAAGGACCGAAAGAAAAAGCCGGCTTCTTCGACCTCTGGCATCAGCAAGGGTTTGCAGGATCTTACGACCAGGTACAACAGGTACTTCAATTCCAAACTGCTCTTTGATGATGGTTTGAGGAACCTGGTGCAGAATAACGAAGAGAGTTTTGATGAGGTTTTGAGCGTGTATCCATACAAGCCAGGACCTGATGCGAGCACTTTGCATCCAAATATGGATCAGATCGTCGAAAAGACCAGCTATGCAGTTACCTATAAGCCTAACAGCAAGTGGGTAGATGACTGCTATTTGATTATGGGGAAGGCCTATTTTATGAAAGGCGAATACCAAACAGCCATCAAGTCGTTCAAGTACATCAACGCAAACTACAAAACGAAGAAGCGAAAATCCGGCAAGATTTCAACACCCAAAAGCAAAGCAAAGAAAGCTAAAAAGAGTTCTGCAGCTTCAAAACAAAGTAAAGCAAGTGCACAGGCCAAGAACAAGGAGAAGCAGATAGCAGCGAAAGAAAGAGAAAAGGAGCGAGCAATCAAGGCCAAGGAAAGAGCAAAAACTCAAAAAGAAAAAGCGAAAGCACGAAAGAAGAAAGCCAAGGCAAGAAAGAAGGCGATAAAGCAAAAGAAGAAACGAGCCGAAGCCAACCGCAAAGCCAGAAAAAAAGGCAAACCACTTCCCTATCCTAAGAAAGATCCGGTTGAAACAGAAACTGCTGAAGAGGAAGAACCGAAAGAGGAAGTGGAGCCTGCCCCAGAACCGGTTCAAGAGATTGTCGAAGAAGAAGAAGAGGTAGTAGAAGAGGAAGAAGAAGTAGTTGAAGAAGAGATCGAAGAAGAAGTTGATATCGACGATATAAAGGTGGATAAAACTTACAGAGATGGAGGATTTCTCAAGCACAAACTGGCTGCTCCTGAAGCGAATATCTGGCTAGCCAGAGCATACATCGAGGATGAGCAGTATACCAAGGCCAAAGCCCTAATAGATAAGGCAATCAACAATAGAAAATTTCCCAAAAGATTGCAGGGAGAATTAAATGCCTTGGCAGCGCATTATCATCTCATGAAGGGTGATGATGCGGAAGCAAAAAAATCGCTCAAATATGCCATCAAAACCACACGCAAGAAAAAGCAGCGAGCCCGCTACTATTATATTCTTGGTCAATTGCAGGAAAAGGACAGCAATCATGGAGATGCGGTAAAATCCTATGCTGGTGTCATTAAAAGTAAGCCGACTTTTGATATGGAGCTAAATGCTCGGATACAAATTGCCAAAGCGAAAATGCAAAGCGGCGAATACAGCGCGGATCAGGCAATCACTTATCTGAAAAAGCTGACCAAAGATGACAAGTACATCGATCACAAGGACAAGCTTAATTATGTGATGGGTGAGATTGCTCTGGCAAATGGAGACACGGAAGAAGCCTTTGCTTACCTAAAGGATGCAGCCGCCTCCAGCACGGTAAATCAAAATCAAAAAGCGCTTGCATATCTACGCATTGCGGAAATGCTATATGAGGATGAAGATTACCTCATGGCCAGTGCCTATTACGATAGCACACTGACCTACCTGCCGAAGACCTATGACCAATATGAGGAAGTAACCGACAGAAAAAGTCTGCTTGAAAAGCTAGCGCTAAATTTTGCAGTGATTCAACGCGAAGATAGTCTGCTGAGGATCGCGAGAATGCCGGATGCTAAACGTCGGGTATATCTGGAAGAAATCATAGAGCAATTACAGCAGCAGGCCCAGGATGATTCCTTTAGGCCATTAGAACAGAATACCGGGGTCACACAGCAGAACAGAGGAAGTGGCTGGTATTTCTACAATGCAGCCTCCAAGGCAATGGGGTACAATGACTTCCAGGCGCAGTGGGGAGCTCGAAAGAATATAGACAATTGGCGTACGGAGCGAGATGATTTTTCCATGACCAGCCCAGGGCTGGATAGCAGTACGCTTGCCGATGCACAAGCGGATCAGTTTGAGATTGATTCACTTGCTCGTGCCGGAAATCTAACTGTAGCAGCTCTGGAGTCAAAGCTACCCCTGGACAAAGCGTCCAAAGACACTGCTAACGAAAGAATTGCGCTCGCGCACTTTGAAATGGGTAACATCTACGGCAACCGTCTTGATAATCGGGAAAAGGCAATCTACTACTTTGACAGATTACTGGAACGATACCCAAAAACCCCCTATTCTCCACAGACACATTACAATCTGTACCTCTTGCACAAGGAAGAAGAACCAAGTATGGCAGACCAACATAAAAGGGTCATTCTTGACGATTACCCAGAGTCGGTATATGCAAAAATGTTGAGAGGAGAATCTAGCTATGCTGATCAACAGGATGATGAACTTGAGGAATACTACACACAGACTTACGTCTACTTCCAAAACGAGAATTTCGAAGAAGTACTAAGGAGAAAATCTGATGTGAATAATCAATTTTCAGACAATTACCTTGCTCCCAAATTTGATATGCTGGAAGCATATGTGATTGGGAAAACGGAAAACCGGGATGCCTACATCACGGCACTCAACGGTATTGTGAACAAGTATCCCGATGATGAAGTGAAAGTAAAAGCCGAAGAGATCCTAAGTTATCTGGGTGGAAAACCGTCTGGTGACAGTAAGACACCTTCAAAATACAAGCACAAACCAAACAGTAAGCATTACTTCATCATTGCTATGGATGGCTTCTCTACGCAAATCAGTTCTGTACAGAACGAACTCAGTAATCTAAACCAAAGCGATTTTAGTCTTGATAAGCTAAAGGTTAACCAGATGCTGTTGGACAAAGACAACCAAATCGTAATCGTGAAGGATTTCAAGAATGCTGAAAAAGGCATGGCCTATTACAATAAGGTAACTGCCTCAAAAGACAAGCTGCTCAAGGATTTGGATGTTACCTATCAATATTTCGTAATTTCGAAGCTCAACTTCAGCCAATTCTTCAAAGAAAAGGATGCTGATAGCTATTATAATTTCTTCATCGAGAATTTCGAACTGTAGATGTCAGATGATACCCCACAAAAAAAGGGCAACAAGCAAAAGGCAAAACGCCCATTTTATGCTAAACTGTTCATACTGCTCTGGATCTTTCTCTTTCTTGGCATTTTGTCCGTCGGCTTGATTTTCACGGCAGCCGCTAAAGGTTGGGCTGGTTTCGCAGAATTACCCCCTTACCAACAACTGGAAAACCCAGAAAGTGAACTGGCATCTGAAATTTACTCCAGCGATGGTAAATTACTTGGAAAATTCTTTCGAACAAATCGAACTAACGCTGAGTATGAAGAACTGCCAGAGCACCTTTTGCAGGCTTTGATTGCAACCGAAGATCGGCGCTACCTGAAACATTCGGGAATCGATTTCTGGGCACTACCCAGAATGATCTGGAAAACTGTTCTGCGAGGCGACAAGTCTGGCGGAGGGGGAAGTACCATATCCCAGCAATTGGCATTAAACCTGTTTAACGAGCGTGCTCGCGGAGTGAAAGATCGCGTCAAGCAAAAGTTGCAGGAGTGGATACTCGCCACCAAATTAGAAAGGCAATACACAAAGAAGGAGATCATTACCATGTATCTCAATACGGTACCTTTTAGTCACAATGCCCATGGGATTAAGGCAGCGGCAAAAACCTACTTTAACAAGCAGCCATCTCAGCTAAATATTCAGGAGGGGGCTACCTTGGTGGGAATGCTCAAAGCAAGTACCTACTATAATCCAAAGAGAAACCCTAAAGAGTCAAGAGAACGAAGAAATACTGTCATCAACCAAATGGTGAAGTACAGCACTTTTGATCCGGCCGCTGCCGACTCTATCAAAGCGCTTCCCATTGTATTGGAGTTTAACCCCTCTGATCATGATCGCGGGCTTGCAACTTACTTTAGAGAATACCTTCGATCAAACCTTCGTAAAGAATGGGCACCAAAGAACAAGAAAGTAGATGGAAGCACCTATGACGTAGAGCGAGATGGTCTGAGAATCTATACTACGATTGACTCCCGCATGCAGCAATATGCAGAAGAAGCTGTGCAAAAGCATATGAAGCATTTGCAAGGACAATTCTATAAGGATTGGAAAACAAAAGCTCCCTGGCACGATGATGATAAGCTAATTCCCAGAGCGATGAAGAGATCGGAGCGATGGCGGGCAATGTTGGCTTCAGGCAAGAGCGAAAGCGAAATTAAGAGAGCCTTTGACAAGAAAGTGCCGATGAAATTATTTTCCTGGGAGGGTGAAATAGATACCACAATGAGCCCCCTGGACTCTTTGAAGTATGTTAAGTACTTCCTGCACACCGGATTCCTGGCATTGGAACCCGGCAGTGGAGACGTGAAAGCCTGGGTGGGTGGTATTAACTATTCTCATTTCAAGTATGATAATGTACGTCCTACCTCCAAGCGTCAGGTAGGCTCTACTTTTAAGCCATTCGTTTACACAGTAGCAATGCAGAGCGGGCACTCCATGTGTGAAAAGGTGGATAACATAAAAGTCTGCTTTGAGCGTGGCGAGCATGGAGCTTCAGATCGATGGTGCCCAGACAATGCAGGCGGTGGGAAACTGGAAGGCAAGTCTATCACCCTAAAAAAGGGTTTGGCAAATTCCGTGAATAGAATAACTGCATCCTTGTTAAAGGATTTTGGTCCGGGACCAGTGATCGAACTTGTTCGCAATATGGGCATTGAAAGCCATATAGAGCCAGTGCCCTCTATCTGCTTGGGTTCTGCCGATATATCCGTTTTTGAAATGGTCGGATCCTACGGCACCTTTGCCAATGAAGGGGTCTTTACGCAACCAAATTTCATCGATAGAATCGAAGATAAAAACGGTCAGGTAATCTACCAACCAGTGGCAAAGCAAACCCAGGTCTTGAATCCACACACAGCTTATACGATGTTGCAATTACTCCAGGGAGTAACCAATCAAGGTACCGGAATAAGGTTGCGAACCCGTTATAAACTTGAAGCTGAAATTGCAGGCAAGACAGGAACAACTAATGATCACTCTGATGGCTGGTACATAGGCATAGTTCCAGATATGGTAGCTGGTGCCTGGGTAGGTGGAGATGAGAAAGGAGTCCATTTTCCTGGTCTGGCTCGCGGTTCTGGGGCAAACATGGCACTACCTATCTGGGCGGAATTTATGCAGCGCGTATATCGAGACCGCAGTCTCGAATTTGATTCATTGGCTGCCTTTGACCGCCCAGCAGGCTCTTCAAAAATTATTATTGATTGCGACAAATTTATTGTGCCGGATGAAGAACTAGAGGTTCCGGACAGTCCGTTTATTGATGCCCAGCCAAAGGAGTACGAGTTCGGTGATGAGTTCAATTGATCTACAAGGGTACGAAGGCTACGGTGTCACATTCCAGGCGAGCTTGTAGATACTTGCGTGCCCGAATTTCAAAATCTCGACGAACCGTGTCTTGAAGGGTAGAATCCCAGCGCATATAAAATACTGGGATTTGCAGTTCCTGTGATTGCTCGTTTCCAAAAGAATTTAACCTGGCGATACCCAGTGAAGTGATTTCGGGAAACACTGCCCGAAGCTCTTTATTGATATCCTTCACCGGCAAGGAATCTCCCTTAATTAATTCTATTCGGTTCTTTAATTCGGTGACCTCTTCGACTCTTTCCTGCTGCAACTGCATGATCACATCAAGATCGCGCATGCGTTCATTGGTGATTTCTTTTCGAAGAATGTGAAAATCGTCTTTGGAGACATCCAATTGAGCAACTGCTATGCTATCCTCCACCAATTGTGAATAATTCGTCAGTTCCTGCTCCATTACAGCTATCGAATCCTTTGGTATCGGGTCTCCGACAACCTTGATCCGCACAAGGGCCCTGCCATTTGCGAAATGCTGAATCTGACAACTCACATCCCTTGAAGGAGTATTCAGCTTCTTAATGTAAGTGTCCACGATCCGCTTTCTGGTATCGTCTTTTATGGCGCCTCTCAAGATGAATATGCTGGGGATAATCACCAAGGTTACCAAAATCCCGATGTACATTGAGGTCTTTCTTTTCTCCTTTGGGTCTTGATATTCTTTAAAGGGAAATCCCAATAGGCGAACAAATACATAGGTGGTAAAGGCGATGATCGTGGCATTGATAAAAAAAAGATAGAGAGCACCACCCCAGACATCCCAGTCCCATATAGATAAACCAAAACCAACAGTACAAAGAGGAGGCATCAAGGCGGTCGCAATGGCCACTCCTGGAATCGCATTTGTCTTGTCCGGATGCGAAGAGGCAACAATACCCGCTATTCCCCCGAAAATAGCCACCCCCACGTCCAGCAGGGTCGGCTCCGTTCTCGACATTAATTCCGAGGTCATATTTCCAAAGGGCGTAATCAGAAAATACAGGTAGCTAGCAAGTATACTTACGGTGATCGCCACGATAAAGTTCTGGATGGACAGCCAAAGGTTCTCGCGATCATTGACACCAATTGAAAGGCCTATTCCCAGAATGGGAGACATTAAGGGAGAGATCAACATCGCTCCAATGATAACTGCCGGGGCATTTCTATCTAGCCCAATCGACGCCAGCATGGCAGAAGCCAAAAGAATCCAGACATTGTACCCTTTGATCTGGATATACTTGTTAATAGATTCTATGGTACCGCGCTTGTCAATTTCCTCCCCTACATCAAAAAGCTTGACCAGGTAATCCCGCACCTTTATGAAAGTGCTGTTGTTATCGTTGTTACTTTCCAAGTTTTTCCTTTATCGATTTTCTCTTGACTCTATTAGGATGCTTCCGATTTCAAAAAATTGGGGCCTCTTGATTGGCTTCGCTAGGTAAAGCATGCAAATTAACTTAATTTTCAGCAGTCGTACAAAGCCGCTTTTCTATGACCAGTGAGACCTTTAGATCCGATGTACAAAAAACCATACCACACCGTCCCGGTGTCTATCGATACTTTGATGATGAATCAAAGATTCTTTACGTAGGAAAGGCCAAGGACCTTAGAAAGCGGGTGAGTTCCTACTTTTCTGCCTCCGTTTCCCATCGAAGAACAAAAGCTCTTGTAAGGAGGATCAACACTATTGAGTTCACAGTCGTAGAAACCGAAAAGGATGCTCTGCTTCTGGAAAACTCGCTAATTAAGAAGCTGCAGCCCCCTTACAATATTTTACTAAAAAGCGATGTCACCTTCCCCTACATCTGCATCGTAAACGAACCTTTCTCACGTGTCATTCTCACCCGAAATCCTATCAAAAACGGGTCCCAATACTTTGGCCCTTACACCAGCATGCGCAGAGCAAGGGTTTTACTGGAAATGGTGCAGAAGATCTTTCAAATCCGTAGCTGTAGCTTATCACTCACTGAAAAAAACATCTCAGCTGGCAAGTTTAAGATTTGTCTGGAATATCATCTTGGCAATTGTCTTGGTCCCTGTGAGGGACGTCAAAGTGAAGAACACTACAATTTGAGGCTACGACAGGTAAAGCGGTTACTTCAAGGACATATAAAGGAAGTGATCTCCTTGTTGACTGCCGAAATGCAGGAGTTGGCTGAGAAGTACGAGTTCGAACGCGCTGAGCAACTGCGACAAAAAATCGAGCTGCTCCGTGATTATAAAGGCAAAGCCACAGTAGTTAACCCAGCAATCAACAATGTCGATGTCTTTGCTTTTGCCGAGAGCCCCAGAAAAGCTTACATCAATTTTTTCCGGGTCATCAGAGGAGCAATTATTCAAACTAAAATCCTGGAAATAACCAAGAGCCTGGACGAAACCAGAGAGGAGTTGCTGGTAATCGGAATCCAGGAGTTTCATCTGCAATTCGGAAATGTTGCCAGTGAGGTCTTGCTGCCCTTCCAAGTGGATTATCCGGATGAAAAGCAAAAGATCATAGTGCCAAAGATTGGGGACAAGAAGAAACTGGTTGACCTCTGCACAAAAAATGTGATGTACTACAGGCAGCAACGAATGCTGGCCGCTACAGGCATGAAGCAGAAGAAGGAAATGTACGATGCGGTGGCGCACATACAGACGGATTTCCGTCTTCGTTCGCGTCCCGTGCATATTGAATGCATCGATAACTCCAATTTCCAAGGCAGTTTTCCGGTAGCTTCTCTGGTAGTGTTCAAGAATGGTAAACCCTCTAAGAAAGACTACCGTCATTTTAACATCAAGACCGTTGTAGGACCTGATGACTTTGCGTCTATGACCGAAGTCGTCTTACGACGATATGGCCGTCTGGTAAAGGAAAACAAAGCCCTCCCGCAATTACTGGTAGTGGATGGAGGAAAAGGACAGCTCAGTGCCGCCATGAAGGCCATCGACGAACTGGGATTGAGAGGTAAACTAGCAGTCGCGGGAATCGCCAAGAAACTAGAGGAGATCTACTTAC
The DNA here is from genome assembly GCA_020629005.1 of Chitinophagales bacterium. Classification (GTDB taxonomy): domain Bacteria; phylum Bacteroidota; class Bacteroidia; order Chitinophagales; family UBA2359; genus JAHDDV01. The sequence continues at coordinate 3,884 of JAHDEE010000107.1, read as the reverse complement.
CGAATGACCCGATTCCACTCCATATCGACAAGAAATCTCCTGGGCTGAAAGTGATTCAACAGATGCGCAACGAAGCTCACCGCTTCGCAATCACATTCCATAGAAACAAGCGTTCGAAAGCAGCTTTTAAGACAGAACTCTCCGATATCCCTGGTATCGGTAGCAAGACTGTGGAGCTGCTGCTTCGCCATTTTAAAACAGTACGCAAGGTACAAGAAGCCAAAGAAGAAGCGCTATTGGAAATAGTCAATAAGAGGCAGGCAAACAATATTATCGAGTACTTCTCACAGGAAAAAAACTAGGGCAGATGACACAAAAAAGGCGTTGAAGTGAAAACACCTCAACGCCTCTTTTACACACATATCGATAAGATCTCGCCTAATAAGACCACAAGTCGTGTTCCTTATTAAAGATCTCTGTTTCAATTCTGTCAGACTCCAGCAATCGGGCCCGACCATCATAGTTGTCTTCAATACGTTGATCGTATACATTCGCTTCCTTCATCACGTAGGAATCAAACAATCGCATTTCCATGATATCCTCCCAAGTCAACTTGATGGCATCATTGAATGGATTGAAGGTCTCATAACGACAAAGGTACTTTCGGATGTCTGGATAGTAAACCCAGAACATCGCTTCCTGCCCTCTGAAGTTACCGTTGTCATCAAGTACATCTCTAATTGGAGCTATACCCAGGATACGGCAAATCATTGTTGAGGTTTCCTCATCAAAAATCCAGTCTTCTTTGAATCTGAACTTAGAGATAGTAGAAGCATTAAAGTCATTAGTTACCACCTGCTGCACATACTCTTCTTTCTCGATGTCATATACCTCAATGGTATCTGAGGAACCGAGCTTATTAGCGATGTCAGAAGACGAAACTTGCTCTGTAAAGGCGTCTGTAGAAAACAACTGCACTTCCGGATTATTGTCAATGATATCAAACAGCACATTAATAAACGGCTGCTGCTCGTATACAAAAGTCTTGTTCTGCTTCTGACGAACATCAACAACTCTCCAGATTCTCTTGGACCAGAAAACATCAGCCTCTCTTACGTGATCGTAACCGAGGGCAATCTTTTCCTTCACACCAATCTTGTCATAAGCACCATCTCGAACCAGCGGCTCGGGAATTCCAGTACCAAGCTTTATGCCCTCCTCTTCCGAAGAACCAGCCTCTGTATTGGTTTCCTTGTTGGTCTCGTTAAAATCGTTATACTCGTTTGTCTCACCACTTTCGGTCTGCGCATAGCTTAAGGAAGCCGGAACAGCCAGAATAAGTAGACAGAGTGCGAGTTTAATAATAGTATTCATCTGCGAATTGCTGTTTAATTTCTATCACAAATAACGGACATAAAATTTAACTTATTGCCAGTATTAGAGAATTTTAATCGCCACAGTAGGCAGCGTTCTCGTCGTACCGTCAGGTCCCTTTGCTTTGATCTTGTCAAAGTAGTAGATCGTGTTTGGCTTGGCAGAATCCACCAATCCTCTGACACCACCTGCAAATCGAGATCCCTGATTCGTTAAAATTCTCAAATCCTTGTTAGGCTCGGCCATGGTTACTTCATAACCCAAAACCTTAAATTTCGCATCGAAGTCAAAGTCTTCAAGAACCGCAATCAAACCTTGCTGAGCTCTAAACTCACCTGACTTCATTCCGCCCCCTTTCTTCTTACCAATCATTGGCACTGGATCCGGAATACGCTTAGCTCTAAATTCTGCAGAACCTTCATAAGTACCTCCAGTCGCTTTAGGTCCGGAAACACGAACTGTTGCCTTACCAGGAGAGCTAACTCGAACGGTATACTTACCTGCTCCGCTACCTTTATTGATTGTACCACCGGTCATGCTTACTTTCACAAGGTCATTTCGAATACCTGCAATGCTCGCTGACACAGGGTTATCTACACCGATGTAAAATACATTCATCTTGTCAGCAGATACTACTGCAACGTGATCTGGCGGATTAACTGCTTCGTACTCAAATGTTTCTCTAATCACAGTATCCTCACCATAACCAGTCTTGGTTCTGATCTGATAGCTCAAGGTCTTCTTACCTGGACTTGAGATGTTGGCTGTATAAGTAGCAATTCCATCTGGTCCAACCTTTAGGCCCTGTCCACCTGCACTAATCGCAGGCCGCGACTGGCTACTGGTTGCTGCAAGGAAGATATCTGCTTCCAGCTTTTCACCAACAATGAACTTACGTGAATTTGGAACCAAAGCCGCTTTCATTCTGTCGAATGAAATTTTCTTCTGACCAGTCATTTGGTAAAGTTGATCTACAAGTACAGCCTCAGTTGCCTGAGCATCATTCTGGAATTTGTTCAACATCGTGACCACCGCCATACAAGGCATTTGGTAGAAGTTGTAAGTAGACCAGTCGCCGTGCTTAGCAGAAGCCGGAGGCTCCTCGATTCGTAGCGGTAGTGATGCGGCTACCTGCTTTTTAATGCTCTCCAGTTCGGTCATTGTACTGTCAGGTAATCCCTCAATATCAAAAAGACCCAGGTACTTCTGAATTGTACTCTCGATCTTTTCCTTCAAGACTGGACCCTGAGCTTGAATGCTTGGAGTTCCTTTTACCATGTATTTTGATGGGCCATCTTGATTGTCGAGGCTCAGAATTACTCTTTGACCTTTCTCATCCAGAATATCATTGCCTGAATCATCTTTTTTATATCCACCGCTAATATCGATTACTCCTTCTTTCATTTCGTCCAATAGGGCGTTGAATTCAGAAGTAATTTCTCTTGACTGTTCAGCAGCAGTAAGAAACTCTTGTCCCTTACCTTTATCCTTAGCTACCTGGGCTTTAAAAGCCGCAAGTGTATTTGTCACCTTTTCGTCCACAGACTGCTTTGTTGTGGTCATGCTGTCGTTCAACAACTTAAAGGCGTTCAAGATTTCGTTTGAAACGTTTAGTGCCAGCAGAGCAATCAGTACCAAGTACATGATATTGATCATCTGCTGCCTGGGTTCCTTAGGAATTGACATACCTTAATCTCTTTTTAATGCTCTGTTAAAAAATGTGGTTTCCCGGGATTACCCTTTTGCGCCGGATGACATAGCTGAAAGCATGTTTCCGTATACATTATTCAAAGCAGAGAGATTCTTCGACAGGTGCGCTATTTGGTTTTTGTACACCTTAGTATCCTCCACAGACTCATTAAGGTTTTCAATAGCGTTAGTCAAGTTACCGTAGAAACGGTTCATAGCCTTAAGGTGGTTATTGGTATCCTGAAGCTCAAGCTCATACACTGCATTAAGCTGTGCTAGACTTTTTGAAGCCAACTGTACCTGCTCGTGATATTGCTTTGAGCTTTCAGTAACAGCGCCCAAATCCTGAGCTACAGCGGCAGCATTGGAATATGCTTCTTTTACCTGACCAAGAGCCTTAGCAGCTTCCTTAGCCTGTGTTGTGTACTCGTTAGTTGAAGCAGAAACATCTGCTACATTGCTAAGACGTCCCATATTGTCACCAAATGACTTCATATTAGCTCCCAAACGGTCGATCATTCCCTGGTCAACCTGAGCATCCTGAAACATTTTGTCCAATTTCTTAGTGGCACCAGCGCCTCCTTTTTCAGCAATTGCAGCTTGCTTCGCTACTGAGCCATCGTACTTATCCAATCCTGGATAGACCTTCTCCCAATAGTAATCTGCATCCGGAGGTAGGATTCCCTGCAAGCAGAAAATAAACGCCTCAGTAAACATCGCATACATTAGAATCATATCCGCACCTTCCCAGTGCAGAATCTTGAACAAAGCACCGATAATTACAAAGCCCGCACCCACTCCGATAACGAAGTTCTTAAAATATTTAAACCATTTTTGCTTGTAGAATGCCATAGTTTAAAGAATTAGTTTTTGTTAAAAAT